>NZ_JBJDQT010000001.1:526640-735161 GCF_044903565.1 Streptomyces sp. NPDC004065
CCGCAGCCCGACGACGCAGGCGGGCGGACGCCACGGCCAGGCGTCGCAGGCAGCCGGGCGTCGCGGGCGGCCGTCGCAGCCGGGCAGCGCGAGCGGGCGTCGCAGCCAGGCGTCGCGGCTCGGTGCCGCAGCCCGACGACGCAGGCGGGCGGACGCCACGGCCAGGCGTCGCAGGCAGCCGGGCGTCGCGGGCGGCCGTCGCAGCCGGGCAGCGCGAGCGGGCATCGCAGCCAGGCGTCGCGGCTCGGTGCCGCAGCCCGACGACGCAGGCGGGCGGACGTCACAGCCAGGCGTCGCAGGCAGCCGGGCGTCGCGGGCGACCGTCGCAGCCGGGTGGCGCGAGCGGGCATCGCAGCCCGGCGTCGCGGCTCGGTGCCGCAGCCCGACGACGCAGGCGGGCGGACGTCACAGCCAGGCGTCGCAGCGCGACGTCGCAGGCAGCCAGCCGTCACGGCCAGGCGTCGCCGCCCGGCGCCGCAGGCGGGCAAAACCGCGAGCGGGTTGCCGCGTGCCCGCACGCGCACCGGGCGTCGCAAGGCGTCGCGGCTCGGTGCCGCAGCCCGACGACGCAGGCGGGCGGACGTCACGGCCAGGCGTCGCAGCCGGGCGGCGCAGGGCGAGCGGGCGTCACGGCCGCGCGTCTCAGGCGGCCGTCACGGGCAGGCCTCACCGGCGACCGACCCAGCCCGGCGTCGCAGTCGGGCGGTCATCGCGGCTGCGTGGCGCGAGCGGGCGTAGCGGCCGGGTGGCGCGAGCGGGCGTCGCAGCCCGGCGTCGCGGCTCGGTGCCGCAGCCCGACGGCACGGGCGGGCGGGCGTCGCAGGCAGCCGGGCGACGCGGACGGCCGTCGCGGCCGGGCGGCGCAGCCCGACGACGCAGGCAGCCAGCCATCACGGACGGCCATCGCAGCCGGGCGGCGCGAGCGGGTTGCCGCGTTCCCGCACACGCACCGGGCGCCGCAGGCGGGCATCGCCGGCGGGCTGCCGCGTGCCCGCAGGCGCCCCGGCGTCGCAGCCCTGCGCCGCAGGCGGCCGGCACGGGCGGCGCAGCCCGGCGGCGCGGGCGGACGCCGCAGGCGGGCGGCGCGGCCGGGGTCGCGTAGCTCGGGCCCGGGCCGGGGCTCAGGGGCAGAATCAGGGTTTGTCCAGGGTCGCCCCCGCTGCCGTGGCGGCCGGGCGACCGTCACCATGGACCCCATGACGCATCACCAGCACACCGCGCCCGGCCGCGAGCCGGGCCGCGGTCCGGGGCCGGACGCGGGCCCGGCGGCGGCCGCGGAGGGGCCGCAGGGTGCCGGGAGCCCGGCGAGGTTCCGGCGGGACCGGCGCTCCAAGCTGATCGGCGGCGTCTGCTCGGGGCTGGGCAGGCAGTGCGACATGGACCCGGTGATCTTCCGGATCACGCTGGCCGTGCTCGCCGCGACCGGTGGCATCGGCCTCATCTTCTACGGCTTCGCGTGGCTCTTCGTGCCGTACGTGGGCGAGGAGGAGAACGAGGTGCGCAAGCTCCTGACCGGCCGGGTGGACGGGCAGGCGCTGGCGGCCGTGCTGTTCGCGCTGGTCGGCTGCGGGGTGTTCCTGTCCATGCTGAACAACGCCGGGGTGCTCGCCTTCGCCGTCGTCCTGTCCCTGCTGCTGGCGGGCGCGGGGTACTGGTCGCAGCACCGCGGCGCCCACGACCCCGATCCTTCCCCGAGCTCTGGGCCGCGCTCGAGCAGGGGAAGCCCCATCGCCGCCCAGGCGGTCGCCGACGCCCCGCCCGAGGCGCAGGCGCCGCCGGTCCCCGCGGCCTACCCGTCCTGGTGGCGGGACCCGATCGTCAAGGACGGCACGCATGTCGGCGGCACCGGCTATCTGTGGGGTCCGCCGGACGCGCACGACCGGGACGTCGCGGCGGCCGTGGGCATCGGTCCCGGCGACCGCGCGGGCGCCTTCGCCCGCTCCCCGGGCGCCGGGCCGCCCCGTCCGCGCGGCCCGCGCCGGACCGGCGGCTGGATCTTCCTGCTCGCGCTGCTCGCCGGCGGCCTCGGCACCGGCCTGACCTGGGACGGCCACGCGCTCGGCACCAGCTTGCAGACCGGGCTGGCCTGCGCGCTGGCCGTCCTCGGCCTCGGCATCGGGCTGAGCGCCTTCCTGGGGCGCACGGGCGCCGGCTCGGTGCTGCTGGCGCTCGTCACCGCCGCCCTGCTCACCACCTCTGCGGCGCTGCCGAAGGACATCGGCACCCACTGGGTGCACCGGACGTGGAGCCCGGCCGCGGCGGCGGACGTCCGGCACGGCTACGACCTGGGCACCGGGGAGGGCACCTTGGACCTGACCCGCATCCACCTGGGCAAGGGGCAGACGCTGAGCACCCGGGCGCAGGTGGGGGTGGGACGGCTGCGGGTGGTCGTCCCGCCGGACGTGACCGTGCGGGCCTCCGTCGACGTGGGGATCGGCGACATCCGGCTGCCGGGCGACGGCTCGAAGGACGTGGACGTGGCCCCCGGCCGGCACCGGCAGGTCACGCTGCCCCCGGCGTCCGGGGCGGCCCGGGGTGCGGGAACCCTCGACCTCGACCTGGAGGTCGGGCTGGGACAGGCGGAGGTGAGCCGTGCTGCGTCATGAGTTCCAGCCCGGGAGGCTGGTGGCCGGGATCGTGCTGACCGGCGCGGGCGTCCTCTACGCCGGGGACGCGGCCGGGACCTGGCAGATTCCGTGGTTCGCGGCGATCCCGCTGGTCGTGGGCGGCCTGTGCCTCGCGGGCGCGGTGGGACTCCTCGGCCGGGCCGTGCGCAGGCACCGGACGGCGCGGACGGCCCGAACCGGCCCGTCCTCCCCGGCCGGGGCCGGGGAAGCGGGCTGACGGGACGGCCGGTACGCGCTCCGAAGGGGCAGGCGGCAGGCGGCGGGGGGCCGGTGCTACCGGAGGTCCCCGGCCCCCCGCCCGCGCCGGGCCCGCAGCGCGGCGTCGAGGGAGAGGATCGGGGTGCCGGCCAGCACGAGCGGCAGCCACGCCATCAGATAGGCGAGGTCGTTGCCGTAGTAGTACGGGGTGGAGGCCCAGCTGACCGTGAGCCACAGGCTGAGGGAGATCAGCGCGCCGCCGAGCGCGGCCAGCCGGCCCAGCAGGCCGACGAGGACGCCGATGCCGACGGCCAGTTCCCCCAGGGCGATGGCGCAGCCGAAGCCGGCCGGGTTCTTCAGGGCCAGGTCGACCAGGGCGGGGATGGCGGCGGAGTCGCGGACCGCGCGCATCGTGTCGCCGATCGACCCGGAGCCGGCGGCCTTCAGGAAGGCGCTGTCGGTCAGCTTGTCGATGCCGGCGTAGATGAAGGTGACCCCCAGGAAGACGCGCAGGGGAAGAAGGGCGTAGCGGGCGAGGGTGTCCCGCCAGTCGCCGCGCCGGTCGACGTACGAGGTGTGCGTGTCCGTTCGAACGCCGTGCGTCATCACTACCAGCCGCCTCTCACCGCAAAGCCGTTGAGCCCTCAACAGTTCATACGTAGGCGGGGAAGGGCTCGCTCAATCCTGCGGGGGCGATTTTCCGACTTCCGTGCGACTTCGGCGCGCGCGTCCGGGTGGTCACCCCAGTCCGCGATACCCCGTGGGGCCGCGAGTACACGGATACCGGGTGAATCGCGCGCCTGATCCCCCGTACGGCCCACACCCGCCCGTACGGCCCACGTCCACCCGGACCGTCGGGACCGTCGGGACCGTCGGGGCAGCCCGGACCACCGGGACCGACGGGACCGCCAGGGCCGTCCGCCGTCACTCGGTGATGTCGATCGCGTACCGGTTGGTCTCCACGCCCGCCGCCGTCACCAGCTGCACCTCGACCCGGCCCGGCTCGACGTCCGCCGGGACCGGCACGGTGAGCACGGTGTCGGTGGGGTTGCTGAACCCGCCCGCCACCGGGACCAGGGGGACGTGCACGTTGACCGGGCCGATGCGCACCACCATCCGCGCCAGCCGGTCGGCGCCCTGAGCGCCGGGCGGGACGAAGCCCGCGCCGCGGATCTCGATGTCGTCGCCGGTGCGGACGGGCCCGTCCAGGTCGCCGGCCTCGCGGGCGCGGACCACCGAGAGGATCACCGGCCGGCCGCCCTCGGCGTACTTGCCGGCCAGATAGGTGGCCGCCGACACCAGGACCAGCAGGGCGAGCCCCCAGGGCAGGTCGGGCAGCTGATCGGGCCGCCGGGCCAGCCGTACCCCGGCGAACACCAGGGCCACGGCGCTGATCAGGACGTACTGGATGTCGGCGAAGGTGCCGCGCCCGGCGTCGTCGGTCAGCAGGTCGGCGGCGCGCGGCCGGTCCGCCGGCACCTTCTGCAGCCGCTGCCCGAGCACCCGCACCGCGACCACGCGCCGCACCAGCACCGCGACCGCGCACACCACGGCGACCACGCTCACCACCCCGGCGCCCCGGGCCAGATCCAGCCCGGAGAGCAGGGCGTCGCGCTCGGCGTGGCCGGAGGCCGCGGCGAGCCGGCCCGCCAGCACCAGGACCGCGTACACCGTGAACAGCACCCAGCCCGCGGCGACCGCGCGCGAGGTGGACAGCCGGTTGTCCTCGCCGATGACGGGGGCCAGCGCCCCGCCGCGCGCCCGGTGGAACCACGAGGCGGCGGTCAGTCCCGCGCCCACGACCAGCGCCGCGAGCAGCCCCGCCGTGCGCGCCGCGGTCCAGCCGGCGCCGATCGCGGTCAGCGCCTGCACCACCAGCAGCAGCACGACCGCCGTCCACACCGCGCACGCCGTCCGGCGCCACAGCCGCGCGAGCCGGATCCCGCCCTCGGCCCGGCCGCGCTCGGCGACGCGCTCCGCCGACTGCGTGAGCTCCTCCGAGACCCACTGCCGGGAGGCCGGCGCCGAGTGGGCCACCGCCGCGGGCAGCCCCTGGCCGGCCGCGAACTCGTCCCGCTTGCGCAGGAACTCGGCGACGGCCCGCCGGTGCCCGGTACGCGCCCCGTGCGGGCAGTCCCCGCACGTGCAGCCGCCCGCGTGGGCACCCGCGCCCGCGCCGTCTCTCGCTTCCTGCACCGCCACGCCCGATGCCCGCCTTCCCCGGAACCCGCAGCAGATCTGCGGACCACACCCCGCCGCCGAGAGCGCATTGTGCCCTACCCCACCCCGCCCTCGTCCGCCAGGTGTGGTCAGTGCGGGTGAAGCCCCCTTCCCCGGGTTGACCCGGCCGCGAGCATTCCCCTATGGCTCAGCCCCGAGCGGGCCAACTCAGCCTCGCGCGGCCGGCTCGGCCCGGAGCGGGCCAATTCAGCTTCGCGCGGCCGACTCGGCTTCGCCCGGCCGGCTCGGCCCGGAGCGGCCGGTCAGCTCGGCAGGCCGGTCAGCTCAGCAGGTCGGGTTCGCTGCGGCTGATGTCCTGCCACAGCGGCTGGTAGTTGATCCACGCCACCAGGTCGCCGCCGAGCTGCTCCCGGGTCGCCGCGGCCAGCTTGTGGTCGATCAGCACCGGCCGGCCCGCCGCGCGGGCGGTCAGCTGGACCTGGGCGGAGCGGTCCATCGACAGGAACCACCAGGCGGCGGCGTCCACCGAGTCGCCGACCGTCAGCAGGCCGTGGTTGCGCAGCACCAGCGCCTTGCGGGAGCCCAGGGCGGCGGCGATGCGGCGGCCCTCCTCCGCGTCGACGGCGACACCGGTGTAGGAGTCGTACAGGACGTGGTCCTCGTAGAAGGCGCAGCTCTCCTGGGTGATCGGGTCCAGCAGGTCGCCCAGGGCGGCCAGGGCCCGCCCGTGCACCGAGTGGCAGTGGGCGACCGCGACGACGTCCGGGCGGGCGGCGTGCACCTGGGAGTGCACCGTGAACGCGGCCTGGTTGACGTGGTAGCGGCCCTCGATGACCTGCCCGTCCTGGTTGGCGAGGACGAGGTCGCTCACGGTGACGTGCTTGAAGGGCATGCCGAAGGGGTTCACCCAGAAGCAGTCGCTGAACTCGGGGTCGCGGGCGGTGATGTGCCCGGAGACGCCGTCCTCGAGGCCGTGCCGGCCGAAGATCCGCAGCGCGCCCGCGAGCCGTTCCTTGCGGTGCCGGCGTTCGTCCTCGACGGACTCGTGCATCGGCGGCATCGCGAACTGCAGCTTGTCGGTGGGCAGGGGCGGGGGCGGAGTGGGGCCGTGCATGGGGGTCCTCCGGCGCGGAATCGGCGTACGGGCGGAAGTTACCGTCGGTCAGCCCCGGATGACAGCGCAGATTCGTAAAGATGAGGCAGCCACTCGATACCCGACAGAAGGTGTCGGGTATCGGCGGCACACTCGCCGCATGAAGACGAACTGGGCGGCCTTCGCCGCCGCGGAACCCGGACTGGCCGGCACCGTCGAGGAGCGCTTCGGCGCGTTCACCCACCATGTCCTGGCCACCCTGCGCAAGGACGGCTCGCCCCGCACCAGCGGCCTGGAGGTGCGCTTCCTGGACGGCGAGCTGTGGTTCGGCATGATGCCCGACTCGCTGAAGGCGCTCGACCTGCGGCGGGACGCCAGGTTCGCGCTCCAGGCCAACCCGGGTCCGGGCACCTCGATGGGCGGCGGCGACGTACGGATCGCCGGCCGGGCGGTCGAGGTGACGGAGGCGGCGGAGGCGGCGGTGAAGGCCGCGTACGTGAAAGAGGTGGAACCGCCGGAGCCGTTCCACCTCTTCCGCACCGAGCTGACGGAGGTCGTACGGACCTTCGTCGAGGACGACAGGTACCTGGTCACCCAGTTCTGGCGGCCCGGAGAGCCGGTGCGCACCCTCCGGCGGACCTGACCGGCGGGACTACTCCCACTCGATGGTGCCCGGCGGCTTGGAGGTCACGTCGAGGACCACGCGGTTGACGTCCCGCACCTCGTTGGTGATGCGGGTGGAGATCTTCGCCAGCACCTCGTACGGCAGCCGGGACCAGTCGGCGGTCATGGCGTCCTCGGAGGAGACCGGGCGCAGCACGATCGGGTGGCCGTAGGTGCGGCCGTCGCCCTGCACGCCGACGCTGCGCACGTCCGCGAGCAGCACCACCGGGCACTGCCAGATGTCGCGGTCCAGGCCGGCCGCCGTCAGCTCCTCGCGGGCGATGGCGTCGGCCTCGCGCAGCAGGTCCAGGCGCTCCTTGGTGACCTCGCCGACGATGCGGATGCCGAGGCCGGGGCCCGGGAAGGGCTGGCGCTGGACGATCTCCTCGGGCAGGCCGAGCTCCTGGCCGACCATGCGGACCTCGTCCTTGAACAGCTTGCGCAGCGGTTCGATCAGCTTGAACTCGAGGTCCTCGGGCAGACCGCCGACGTTGTGGTGGGACTTGATGTTGGCGGCGCCGGTGCCGCCGCCGGACTCGACCACGTCCGGGTACAGCGTGCCCTGCACCAGGAACTCCACCGCCGGGCCCTGGTCCGCGATGATCTCGGCCTGGGCCTGCTCGAAGACCCGGATGAACTCCCGGCCGATGATCTTCCGCTTCTCCTCGGGGTCGCTCACCCCCTTCAGCGCGGTGAGGAAGCGCTCCTCGGCGTCCACGACCTTCAGCTGGACGCCGGTGGCGGCCACGAAGTCCTTCTCGACCTGCTCGGTCTCGCCCTTGCGCATCAGGCCGTGGTCGACGTACACGCAGGTCAGCTGGGAGCCGATGGCCTTCTGCACCAGGGCGGCGGCGACCGCGGAGTCCACGCCGCCGGACAGGCCGCAGATGGCCCGCCTGTCGCCGACCAGCTCGCGGATGGCGGTGATCTGCTCCTCGATCACATTGCCCGTGGTCCACTCGGGCTTCAGGCCGGCGCCGCGGTACAGGAAGTGCTCCAGCACCTGCTGGCCGTGCGTGGAGTGCATGACCTCGGGGTGGTACTGGACGCCGTACAGCTTCTTGTCGTCGTTCTCGAAGGCCGCGACCGGCACGACGTCGGTGGAGGCGGTGACGGTGAAGCCCTCGGGGGCGGCGGAGCAGGCGTCGCCGTGCGACATCCACACGGACTGCTCGGCGGGGGTGCCCTCGAAGAGGGTGGAGGAGGGCTTGGACACGGTCAGGCCGGTACGGCCGTACTCGCGGGCCCCGGTGTTGTCCACCGTGCCGCCGAGCACCTGCGCCATCAGCTGGAAGCCGTAGCACATGCCGAAGACCGGCACGCCGGCCTCGAAGATCTCGCGGTCCAGGCGGGGCGCGCCTTCCTCGTACACCGAGGAGGGGCCGCCGGAGAGGATGATCGCCGCCGGGTTCCTGGCGAGCATCTCCCGGACCGGCATGGTGCTCGGCACGATCTCGCTGTAGACCCGGGCCTCGCGGACGCGACGGGCGATGAGCTGGGCGTACTGCGCGCCGAAGTCGACGACCAGGACGGTGTCGGGGGCGGCGGCGGCTGGGGACGCTGATGACACGGGGTGCCTTCCGGCGGTGGGGCGGGGTCCTTGTGCTTGCCGATTCTACCGAGACGGCCGCGGGAAGCCGTCCCCGTCCCGGCGGCCGGGCCCCGGGCCCCGGCCGGGCGGCGGGGGCCATGGCATACTGGGGCCATGCTCACGCACGCGACGACCTTCGTCTTTACCTATGGCATCCGGCCCGCCGGCTGCCATGGTCGTGCTGCTTGAGCTACTGACAAGCGACTTCCCAGGCGCCCCGGGCCGACAAGGCCCGGGGCGCCTGGCGTTTGCGGGACCTGTCGTTCCGGGGCACCGGCCCAGCTGTGAGGAGCCCCCGAGATGACTGCCACCACCACCGACAACACCGGCGCGCGCACCGCCGAGGCCGCGGACGCGATCACGGACGCCCGGGAGCGCGTCGACGCGCTCGACGACCGGATCATCGGCCTGGTCCAGGAACGGATGGCCGTCTCCGCCGTGATCCAGGAGGCCCGCATCGCCTCGGGCGGCCGGCGGGTGAACCTGTCCCGGGAGATGGAGATCCTCGGCCGCTACCGGGACGCGCTCGGCCGGCCGGGCACGGCCCTGGCGATGACCCTGCTGGAGCTGTGCCGCGGCAGGGTCTGAGCGGGGCCCCGGCCCGGCGCGCACCCGGCCGTCCCGTTCCCCCTCTCACCCGTACGGCGCGTGACCGCGGCCCGTGCCGCCTCGTTGATCGCGGTGTCCGGGCCGGCCAGGGGCCGGCCCCGACGGCGGCGCGTATGGCTCTCCGGAGCGATGAGGCGCACGGATCGCACCGTGCGCCGTGGGACCTCGCTCCGGGGAAGTGACCGGACGGCAGGGGACAGCAGCCCGGTCACCCGCCGCCGGCCGGTCCCGGGGACGCCTGGGACCGGCCGGCGGGAACAGGGGCGCCGCCGCCTCCGTGCGCCGGCGCAACGCCGCCCTGACGCCGAGGTCGACACCGAAGGCCAAGGGCCCTACGGGACCCGCGCCTGCGCGGCAAAGGGTCCCGCAGGGCCAGACTCCGCATGGCCAAGGGCCCTACGAGACCTGACCCCGAACGGCCAAGGAGCCCACGGGGCTTGGCGCCGCACGGCCAAGGGCCCCGCAGGGCCGGCCTCCGCACGGCGAGGAACCTCACGGGACCTGGCCCCGAACGGCCAAGGAGCCACGGGACTTGCCGCCGCATGGCCAAGACCCCGCCGGACCTGACTCCGCGGGGCCCCTCACCGCCGGGTGCGACTGGCCGTCGGTCGCGGTCGGCTGTCACCTGCGGTCGGCAGGCCGTCAGGTGCGGTCGGCAGGCCATCAAGTGCGGTCGGCAGGCCGCCAGGTGCGGCCAACAGGCCATCAAGTGCGGTCGGCAGGCCTCGGGTGCGGTCGGCAGGCCGTCAGGTGCGGGTGACCGTGCCGCAGGTTTCCGGGCGGGCGGGGTCCAGGTCCCGGCTGCGGTCGTACGGGTCGGCGGTGGGGCCGGTGGCCGGGGCGCCCGTGGCCCCGGCGCCCGAGCCGAACCGGGGGTGCAGGAAGCCGTCGTAGACCTCGCAGGCCGAGTTGCCGGCGGACTCGAGGTTGCGCAGCAGCGTCAGGCGCCCGGGAGTGGTCCGGTAGTGCGCCGGGTTCGGCAGCTGGAGGTCGAGGACGCGGCGCACGATGGTGCGGGCCACCTCGTCGCCGCCGGGGCGGACCAGCGGATAGACGAAGGTGTAGTCGGCGTGCACGGTCACGGACTCGTGCGCGCTCTCCCGGAAGGTCATGCGGCCGCGGAGCTTGACGACGTCACCGGCCGGCCGGACCTCCCTCGGGTCGAAGCGGGAGAACAGCGTCAGCGGGTCGTTCTCCCGGCTCGGGTCGCGCAGCGCCGCCTCGAGACGGGCCCGCACCTTCGGCTGGCGCGGATCGAGCACGGCGAGCGCGGCCGTGGGGTGCTCGCCGCGCAGGGTGGCGGGGTCGAGATTGGCCGCGACGAGCAGTTTCTTGGTCTGCGCCAGCGCCCCGGCCACCTGCCGCGCGGAGAAGGCGCCCGTCGCCCGGCCCTCGGGCACGACGATGCCGTCGGCCCCGTCGGCCCAGCGCTCCGCCGGGGAACCGGCGAACGGGTGGGCGAGGGTGGCCACGCCGGGCGCGGCGGAGGGCGGGCCGGTGGGCCGCGCGGTCTCCGCGGGCAGGGGCGGCGCCGAGTCCGCGGCGGCCGGGCCGCCCGCGCCGAAGGGGTCGCCCGGTATCAGCGACGGCCGGATCACCACGACGGCGACGGCCACCGCCAGCGGCACCCCGATCAGGCCCCAGAGGCGGCGCCGGCGCGTCGCGGCGGCCTGGGCCCCGGCGGGTGCGGTGCGCCAGCCCTCGGGCCGCCAGGCACCGTGCACGGCCGCCCGGTCGTCGCCCGAGCGCCGCCACCACCGCCGTCTGCCGCCGGACCTGCTCGCGTGCTCCTCGTCCAGTTGCCGCAGACGCTCCGTCACCATGCGGGCGCGGGCGGAGGGTTCCTTGGGGGCCGAGGCGCGGATCTCCTGTTCGCTGTCGCGCAGGAACCGCTCCCAGACGTCGTCGGGCACTTCGGGGGACTTGTCAGGCACGCTGCACAGTTGTACGGGGCAGGGAACTGCACCGGCAAAAGATCTCTCAATATGTGACACAGAGCACATGAGAAAGCTGTGAAAGGGAGCACAACCATTCACAGCCCTCCTTGGTCACATCTGCAGAACCAAGGCCCATGCCCGCGCCCCACACGCGGAGGCCTCCCCCCGACCTTCGCGCCGCCCTGGGGCAGCGCACAAAATTCCCGAGGTCTTCAATGAAGCTTCGCCGCGCCATGGTCACCGCGGCCACGACGGCAGTCATCGCTCCGCTCGCACTCCTGTCGGCTCCGGTCGCGTTCGCCGAGGACGGCGCCACCACGCCGACCGTGACGGCGTCCGAGTCGACGCCCGCGACGTCCACATCGTCGAGCAGCGCACCCGAGTCGACTCCGGCCACCACCCCGGAGACCACCCCGTCCGGCGGGACGACCGCCGAGGCCACGCCGTCCGCGACCGCCTCGGCCTCCACCCCGGCCCCCAAGCCGACGCCCACCAAGTCCGCCGAGCCCACCGAGGAGCCGACCGAACCCTCCGGCATCTGCGAGGAGAACGAGGGCTACCAGTCCAAGCTGGACGCCCGTCTCGTCGGGCTGCCCGGCAAGATAGCGGTCGGCAGCGGCTGGCACCCCTTCACGCTCTCCGTCAGCAACCCGACGAAGACCGACGTCAAGGACGTCGTCTTCTACGCCGGTGTCGGCCCGAACGACCCCAGCGCCGAGAACGCCTTCAGCACCGGCCAGGTCCAGCTCCAGGTCAAGCACGACGGTGTCTGGGAGAACGTCACGGACGGCGAGGGCCACTCCGTGGGTTACCTCGACCTGTCGGACATCGGCGGCGGCAGGACGGTCGACTACCAGCTGCGTCTGAACGTCAAGGCCAACGCCCCGGTCGGCGCCGGTCTGACCATCGGCGGCGGCCTCTACTTCGACGAGCAGGAGAACTGCATCGGCTCGGACGAGGCGCACTACATCCTGCAGATCGTCAAGGCCGGCACGGACACCACCGGCACCGAGCCGCAGGAAGGCGGCAAGGTCCCGCTCCCGTCCGAGAAGCCGAACTCCACCAACACCCACGACGTCACCGGCAGCCTCGCCGAGACCGGCTCCAGCTCCGTGCTGCCCATGATCGCGCTGGTCGGCGGCGCCGCGGTGGTCGCCGGTGCGGGCACCGTGTTCGCGGTGCGCCGCCGCAAGGCCGGCGCCAACGCGTAAGCGGCACGCCGAGAGCAGGAGAAGGACCTGTGCCAGGAGGGGGGCACAGGTCCTTCTCTCATGTCCGGGTGCTGCTGCCGGGCTCGGGCTGACCCGGGGTGAGGGCGGTCCCGGGGTGAGGGCGGTCCCGGGGTGAGGGCGGTCCCGGGGTGAGGGCGGTCCCGGGGTGAGGGCTACTTCTTCGGCGGGTGCGGGCTACTTCTTCGGCGGCACCGCCGGCATCCCGAGGAACGGCAGCCGCAGCGCGCCGAAGGCGCCCTCGGGCACGGCCGGGTGGCGCGGCTCGACCGGCTTCAGCCGCTCGTAGGCCGCCCCCTGCGCCGGACGCGGGTCCGCCTCGCCCTTGTTGGGCCAGTACGACATCGCCCGCTCGGCCTGCGCGGTGATGGTCAGCGACGGGTTGACGCCCAGGTTGGCCGAGACCGCCGCCCCGTCGACCACCGAGATGCCGGGGTGGCCGTAGAGGCGGTGGTAGGGGTCGATCACGCCGGTCTCGGGCGAGTCGCCGATCGGGCAGCCGCCGAGGAAGTGCGCGGTCAGCGGAGTGCCCATCAGCTCGCCGACGTTGGAGCCGGCGAAGCCGTTGATCTCGGCGGCGAGCGCGGAGGCGCTCTCGGTGGCCGCCTTGATCTGCTTGGGGTTGGGCGAGCCGTGGCCCTGGCGGGCGGTGAGCAGGCCCTTGCCGACGCCGTCCGGCTTCAGGTACGTGGTCAGGGAGTTGTCCAGGGACTGCATCACCAGGCCGATGATGGTCCGCTCCGACCAGCGGCGGTTGGACAGGGAGCGCAGCACCAGCAGCGGGTGGCGCACGGCGTTGCCCAGCCAGGCCGCGACCCGGGAGGAGCCCTCCGCGTAGGGGACCTGGAGGATCGACAGGCTGCCCATGGAGTTGGAGCCCTTGCCGTAGCGGACCGGCTCGATGTGGGTGTTCTCGTCCGGGTGGATGGAGGAGGTGATGGCGACCCCGCGGGTGAAGTCGGCCCTCGGCTCGCCGGTCGCCTTCCGGTAGCGCCGGTCGTCGGTCTGCGCGCCCACCAGCGCCTCGGAGTTGGTGCGGGTCAGCTCGCCCAGCCGGGGCGAGAGGTGGGGCAGCTGCCGGCCCGCCCTCATGCGGTGCAGCAGCGTCTGGGTGCCGTAGGTTCCGGCCGCCAGCACCACCCGGCGGGCCGTGAACAGGCGGCCCCTGCCCTTCTTCCTGTCGTCCGTCGGCAGCGTGGCGATGGCGTAGCCGCCCCGGGAGTCGTCGGTGACCGAGACGACCGTCGTCATCGGGTGGACCACCGCGCCGGCCTTCTCGGCCAGGTAGAGGTAGTTCTCGTTGAGCGTGTTCTTCGCCCCGTGGCGGCAGCCGGTCATGCACTCCCCGCACTCCGTGCACGCCCTGCGCTCGGGCCCCGCACCGCCGAAGTACGGGTCGGGGACCCGCTGGCCGGGCTCGGCCCGGGCCGTGCCGTCGCCGTCCTCGCCGTCGCCGAAGAACACCCCGACCGGCGCCATGTGGAAGGTGTCGCCCACGCCCATCCGCTCGGCCGCCGCCTTCAGATGCACGTCGGAGGGGGTCGTCGTCGGGTTGAGCCGGACCCCGAGCATCCGTCTGGCCTGGTCGTAGTAGGGGCTCAACTCCTCCTGCCAGTCGGTGATGTCACGCCACTGCGGGTCCTCGAAGAAGGCCTTCGGCGGTACGTAGAGGGTGTTGGCGTAGTTGAGGGAGCCGCCGCCGACGCCCGCGCCGGCCAGCACCATCACATTGCCCAGCAGGTGGATGCGCTGGATGCCGTACATGCCGAGCTTCGGGGCCCACAGGTAGTTCTTCAGGTCCCAGGAGTTCTTCGGCAGGGTCTCGCGGGTGAAGCGGCGGCCCGCCTCGAGCACGCCGACCCGGTAGCCCTTCTCGGACAGGCGGAGCGCGGAGACGGACCCGCCGAACCCCGACCCCACGACGACGACGTCGTAGTCGTACCCGTCCTCGTCGTACCCCTCGTCGTACCCGTCCTGGTCCCGGGTCTGGACGGACTTCTCCTGCGACACGTGCTCTCCTCGTTGAGAACCGGCGTGGGGAACCGGCGGCCTAGCGGAAACGGAACGTCTTCATCAGCCTCAGGCTGCGGCTCATGAACGCCGCGTACCTCTCGTCGTCCATGCCGAGCGAGGGCGCCATGGGCAGCAGCCGCTGCTGGGCGACGGTCTGCGCCTCGGTGTACTTGAGGATGCCCTCGGAGCCGTGCCGGCGGCCGAGTCCGGAGTCCTTCATGCCGCCCATCGGGGACTGGACGCTGCCGTAGGCGGGGGCGTAGCCCTCGTTGATGTTCACGGTGCCGGTGCGCAGCCGGGCGGCGATCTCGCGACCCCGGCGGGCGTCCCTGGTCCACACCGACGCGTTCAGGCCGTACGGCGTGGAGTTGGCGCGCTCGACCGCCTCGTCGTCGCTGCCGAAGCGGTAGACCGAGACGACGGGGCCGAAGGTCTCCTCCGTGCACACCGACATCGGCGCCTCGACGCCGTCGAGGATGGTCGGCTCGAAGAAGTACGGGCCGACGTCCGGGCGGGCGACGCCCCCGGCGAGCACCTTGGCGCCCTTGGCGACGGCCTCCTCCACGTGCCGGGTGACGGTCTGCAGCTGGCGCTCGCCGACCAGCGAGCCCATGTCGGCGCCGTAGGCGAGGGAAGTGCCCAGCCGCATCGCCCTGGTCCGGGCGGCGAAGCGCTCCAGGAAGGCGTCCGCGATCCTTTCGTGGACGTACAGCCGCTCGATGGAGATGCACAGCTGGCCGGCGGAGGAGAAGCAGGCGCGGACCGCCCCGGCCGCCGCCTTGTCCACGTCGGCGTCGTCGAGCACCAGCATGGCGTTCTTGCCGCCGAGTTCGAGGGAGACGCCGACGAGGCGGGCCGCGGCGCCCTGGGCGACCTCGCGGCCGGTGCGGGTGGAGCCGGTGAAGGAGACGTAGTCGGCGTGCCGGACGACCTCCGGGCCGACGACCGGGCCGTCGCCGATGACGACCTGGAACACCTCGGCGGGCAGCCCGGCCTCGATCAGCAGGTCCCTCGCCCACAGGGCGGTCAGGCAGGTCTCGGTGTCGGGCTTCATCACCACCGCGTTGCCCGCGACGAAGGCGGGCAGCGCGTCGCCGACGGACAGCTCCAGCGGGTAGTTCCAGGGGGCGATCTGGCCGACGACGCCGCGCGGGTGGCGCAGTTCGGTGACGCGGGTGAGGGTGGGCATGGCGCCGGCGTGCCGCTTGGGCCGCAGATAGGCGGGTGCCCTGCGGCCGTAGTGCCGGGCGGCCACGGCGACCGCCTGCACCTCCTCGTGCGCGTGCAGCCGGGCCTTGCCGGTCTCCAGCTGGATCAGGTCGAGGACCTCGGCCTGCCGCTCCAGCACCAGGTCGTGGAAGCGCAGCAGGACGGCGGCGCGCTGCCGTACCGGGGTGTTCGCCCACACCGCCTGGGCGGCGCGGGCGCGTTCGAAGGCGGTGGCCACGTCCTCGGGGGTGGACTCGGGCAGGTCGGCGAGCTTCTCACCGGTGAACGGCGTGTGGTTGGCGGTCCGGCCGGAGCCGACGACGCCCTTGGTGAGCTGGGCGACCAGTTGCGGGGTCACCACGTCGGCGGCGGTGCGGGCGCCCGCGGGGGCGGGTGCCAGGGGATTCGTGCCGGTCTGTGCCGGGGCCTGCGCGTCCGTCATGAGGCGCAGGGTATGCCGCGGCGGGGTCTTTGTGTACCCGTCGGTAATGGGATTCACCGACTGCACACACGGCGCCAGTGATCACTGGCAACGAATGCCCTGATCAGCGCGTTGTGGGCGCGGATGGCCCGGTGCGGGCCCGGCGCCGGCCCGGTGCCGGGCGCTACATCTTGTCCACCTTCAGGTTCTCGATGGCCGTACGGGCCACTTCGCGGCCGCGTGCGGTGAAGTCGCCCTTGCCCGGGTAGCCGACGGTGAGCTTGTACAGGTCGCCGCCGGAGGTCTTGTAGTAGAAGATCCGCAGTTCGCGCGGCAGCGGGTTGCGGCTGTCGTCGGTGGTGTACGCGATCGTGTTCTCGGCGGCCTGTTCGCCGTGGAACGTGGCGTCGCGGGGCTCGGTGCGCGGGCCGGCCGGCATGCCGAGGCCGTAGTCGCCGGACTGCTTGAAGTCGCCGTTGTCCTTGTACATCTGGGCGGCGGCGGTGTCCTGGATGGCGTGGCCGTGTCCTCGGCCTTCCGGGTCAGGCTCAGGCCCACCGAGATGCTGCCGCTCAGGTCGCTGTAGGAGACCCAGTGGCTCTTGTCCGTCCGCCGGTCGGGGTAGGTGGCGCGGTAGCCGTCGGGCACCGCGAGCGTGGCGGCCACGTCCTTCTCGTGGTGGGTCGACCAGTGGTCCGGCAGCGGCCCCGCGAACGGGTCGGCGACCAGGACGTACGCCGTCACCGCCGCGGCCGCCAGGCCCGCGCCGAGGCCGGTCCAGGTGCGGCGCCCGGGCCGGAAGGCCCGTCCGTCCCCCGCGGTCCGGTGGATCACCTGCGTGGGCGCCGGGGCGGGCGGCGCGGCGGCGGCCTGGAGGAGGGCGCGGACCCGGGCGGCGTCCGGGCGGTGCGCCGGGTCCTTGTGCAGCAGGCCGGTGACGGCCTCGGCGAGCGGGCCGGCCGCGGCCGCCGGCGGGGCGGGGGTGGCGTTGAGGACCGACTGGATGGTGGCCGGGGTGTTGCTGCGGCGGAACGGCGAGACGCCCTCCGTGGCCGCGTACAGCACCACGCCGAGGGACCACAGATCGCTCGCCGGGCCCGGCCGCCGGCCCAGCACCCGCTCCGGCGCGATGTACTCCGGCGAGCCGACGAAGCCGCCGGTGTCGGTCAGGCTGGTCTCGCCCTCGATCTGCGCGATGCCGAAATCGGTGAGGACGGTCCGGCCGTACCGGCCGAGCAGGATGTTGTCCGGCTTGACGTCCCGGTGCAGGATGCCCGCCGCGTGCGCGGCCTCGAGCGCGCCCAGCACCTCCAGACCGATCCGGGCCGCCTCCCGCACGTCGAGGGTGCCCTCCTGCAGGGCGCTGCCCAGCGAACGGCCCTGGACCAGTTCCATGACGATCCACGGCTGTCCGTCGACGACGGCGACGTCGTGCACGTTGACGACCGCGGGGTGGTCGAGCCGGGCCGCGGCGCGGGCCTCGCGGCGCATCCGCTCGAAGGCGTTGGCGCGTTCCCGCTCGGGAAGGTGGTCGGGGACGCGCGGCTCCTTGACGGCGACCTCGCGGTCCACGGTCTCGTCATGGGCCCGCCAGACGGTGCCCATGCCGCCGTGCCCCAGCTTGGCCAGCAGGCGGTAGCGCCCGGCGATCAGCCGCCCGGCGCCCGGGTCCTGCGACGGTGCGCCCGCGGTCGCGCCCCGCGGGTCCGCGCCTTGCGGGTGCGCGCCTTGCGGGTCCGCGCCCTGCGGGTGGCCCTGCGCCGCCTGGCCGCCCGACGGGTGTGCGCCCTGCGGGTGGCCCTGCGCCGCCTGGCCGCCCGACGGGTGTGCGCCCTGCGGATGTCCGCCCTCGGGGGCGGGCTGTCGCGGACCGTCCCCGGGGCCCGGCGCCGGTGTGGCGTACGGGTTCTGCGGATGGGGCACCCGCGCCTGCGGGTCGGGCGGTCGCAGAGCGAAACTCGTCGGCTCGTCGGACCCTGGGCGGGCTCCCCCGTTGCTGCTCATACGTCCATCCATATCGCGACCGGCACCCCCGTCTCCACCGCGTGGGGCCCGTGGTCACAGACCCGTGACCTACGGGGAACGGACCTGTGCGGGCCCGGGCCGGACCGGACGCCCCCTGCCAGGACGACCTGCCGGGACCACCCGCCGGGGCTACTTGGCGGGGCCACCCGCCGGGACCGCCCGCCAGGGCTACTTCGCGGGACCACCCGCCGGGGCCACCCGCCAGGGCTACTTCGCGGGACCACCCGCCGGGGCCACCCGCCAGGGCTACTTCGCGGGACCACCCGCCGGGACCGCCCGCCAGGGCTACTTCGCGGGACCACCCGCCGGGACCGCCCGCCAGGGCTACTTCGCGGGACCACCCGCCGGGACCGCCCACCAGGGCTACTTCGCGGGACCACCCGCCGGGACCGCCCGCCAGGGCTACTTCGCGGGACCACCCGCCGGGACCGCCCACCAGGGCTACTTCGCGGGACCACCCGCCGGGACCGCCCACCAGGGCTACTTCGCGGGACCACCCGCCGGGGCCACCCGCCAGGGCTACTTCGCGGGGCCACCCGCCGGGGCAGCACCGCACCGCGCCCACGCTCAGTGCGGGGCGAAGGTGTCCACCGCCACGTCGAAGTACTCCTTCGCCTCCCGCACCTTGCCGACCGGCGCCGACACCCACACGTCGTACATCCGCCCGTCCTGCTCCCAGCACAGGTCGTAGGTGTGGCGCGGGCCCTCCAGGGCGCTGAAGCCGTTCCAGGAGAACTCCCACAGCGCGGCGGGATGCCCGCGGTGGGAGGTGCCGGTGACCCGGCCGTCGTGGTAGCCCGGGTTGGTGTCCGGGCCGGCGGCGTCCGCACGGCGCATCACCGCCAGCGGGCCCCCCGTGCCCGGACGGGTGACCTTGATGCCGAGCCGGAAGGTCTCCCCGGGTGACAGGTAGAAGATCCGCTCGCCCTGCCGGTCGCGGGTGAACTCGTCCGGTACGGCGACCGAGAAGCCGGCCGGGTCCCGCACCACGTGGTAACCCGACGGCGCGCCCGCGCCGTTGGCCGCCGAGGCGCCGGAGCCGGTGGTGGCGGTGGCGGGACGGCCGGTCGTGGCCGTGGACGACGGCGAGGCCGTCGACGCGTGCGGCGGAGACGGCCGGGACGCCGTGCCCGTGGTGGCGCTCACGGCCGAGTGCGGGGCCGGGGTCGTCGGCCCCCCGTCCGCGTCGCCGCCCGACCGCATCAGCAGGGCCGCCGCGGACACGCCCGCCCCGGCCATCGCGGCCACCAGCAGCGCCGCCACCAGCACCCCTCGCGTGGAGTGCCGCTCGGGCGCCGCGCCCTCGCCCGCGACCGTCGCCGGGCCCGCGCCGGCACCCGTCCCCGGCCCCGCACCGGCACCGGCACCGGCACCGGCATCTGTCCCCGATACGGCGGCCCCGGACGGCGTGCCGGCCGGCACCGGCGGGGTCGCCGGCGCCGCCGTGCGCGGCGTGTCACGCCGGGTCGCGCTGTAGCGGGCGGACGGCTTCGGCGGGCGGCCCGTCTCCAGGAAGGCCCGCAGCATCCCCTCCGCCTCGGCCGCCGTCAGCCGCCGCTCCGGATCGCGTTCCAGCAGGCCCCGGACGACGGGAAGGATCGGGGCGGCCTGTGCGGGCGGCCGGATCTCGTCGAAGACGACCGCGTGCAGGATGCCGCCCAGCGAGTCGCGCCGGAACGGCGACTCGCCGCTGAGCGCGGTGCACAGCAGCGCGCCGAGCGACCACAGGTCCGACTCCGGACCGGTCCTGGCCCCGGACATCCGCTCGGGCGCGGTGTACTCGGGCGATCCGACGAAGGAGCCGGTCTCGGTGAGCGTGGTCGCGCCCGCCACCTGGGCGATGCCGAAGTCGGTCAGAACCACCCGGTCGGTGCCGGACTCCATCAGGACGTTCGCGGGCTTGATGTCGCGGTGCAGGACCCCCGCCGCGTGCGCCGTACGCAGCGCGCTCAGCAGGGCGACACCGATCCGGGCGGCCTCGGCCGCGTCCACCGGCCCGCGCCCGGCGATCCGGTCGGCCAGCGAGCCGCCGTCGATCAACTCCATGACGATGAAGGGGCGTTCGTTCTCCTCCACGATGTCATGGACGACGATGACGTGCGGATGCCTCAGCTGGGCGACCGCGCGGGCCTCGCGCAGTGTGCGCTCGCGCTGGAGCCTGGCCTCCTCGGCGGACAGCGTCTCGTCGAACGGCAGTTCCTTGACCGCCACCTTTCGCGCGAGCAACTGGTCGGTCGCCCGCCACACGACTCCCATGCCCCCGCGCCCGAGCCGCGCCTCCAGGCGGTAACGGCCCGCGATGACACGGCAGTCGTCCCCCTCGGTCCCCATGCGCCCCATCATGCCGCATCGAACCTCCCCTTCCGGGGCGCCGACCGGCCAAGCACGCGCACGGGGGACTCCCCGTCCGGCGGGGTGCTCGCCGTCGCGCCCGTTGGGGGACGTCAGCCGGACTCGGGCCGCCAGCTCTGCAGCACCGACGTGAACTGCCGCTGCGTGGTGGCCCAGTCCTTCTCCGGCGACGACATGTAGATCGCGTACTCGGTGCCCTCGCGGGAGCGGTACGTCTCCTCGATCGCGTGCCGCGGCCCGGGGAACGGGGTGTCCTTGGCCAGCGCCCTCCAGGTGTACTCCCACAGGGAGCCGGCCCGGTCGCGGAAGGTGTTGGCCTCGAGGGTCACCCTGCGGTAGTCGGCCAGCCGGCCCAACTGCTCCTCGAGGTCGAGCTGGTGGTCGTGCGCGGTCGGGAAGTCGGGCGAGTCGTCGACCGCGATGCGCAGGAAGTGCTTGCCGCCGTCGGGGGTGTAGTCGACCTGGTGCAGGGCCGGGCCGGACTCCTGGCGCTTCCAGTCGGCGCCGGGCAGGGCGACGCTGAAGCCGTACGGGTCGTTCACGCGCACCCACCCGTCCGGCAGGTCGCCCGCCGGTTCGGCGCTGCCCGAGGCGGACGGGCGGGGCGTGGGCGAGGCCGGGGCCGAGGTGGACGCCGACGCGGACGAGGACGCGCCGGCGTCCGGCCGGCCGCGCCCGTCCCACTTCTGCAGCACCACCGCGGTGCCGCCGCCGATGAGCGCGGCGAGCACCACCACGAGCGCGAGGGTGCGCAGCCCGCGCCGCCGGGGCGGGGCCGCGGTGCCGGCGTGGCCGTGGGGGGCGGGGTGCCCGGGCACCGGTCCGACCGTCGTGGGCGTGGTCACCGGCTGGTACTGCGCGGTGGCCGCCGTCCCCGGGCCGGGCCGGCCGGCGGTGTCCGGGTGGCCGGGGTGCCGCTGGGTGGGCACGTACGCCTGGGCGGTGGCCGGGCGGCGCCCCTCCGCGGCCTCGGCGAGCATGTGCTCGGCGGCGGAGGCGTCCGGGCGGGTGGCCGGGTCCTTGCGCAGCAGCGCGGTGATGACCGGGGCGAGCGGGCCGGCGTACCGCGGGTCGCGGGGTTCCTCGTCGACGACCGCCTGCATGGTGCTCAGCGGCGAGGTCCGGCGGAACGGCGAGAGGCCCTCGACCGCCGTGTAGAGGGTGGCGCCGAGCGCCCACAGGTCGGAGGCGGGGCCCGGGTCGTGGCCGCGGACGCGCTCGGGGGCCAGGTAGTCGACCGAGCCGACGACCTCACCGGTGCGGGTGATGGTCGTGTCGCCCTCTATCTGGGCTATGCCGAAGTCGGTGAGCAGGACCCGGCCGTCCTGGCCGAGCAGGACGTTGCCGGGCTTGACGTCGCGGTGCAGCACCCCGGCGGCGTGCGCCGCGCGCAGGGCGCGCAGCACCCACAGGCCGATCCGGGCGGCCTCCGCGGGCTCCACCCGGCCGCGCTCCTTGACCGCGTCGGCCAGCGACTGCCCCTCGACCAGCTCCATCACGATCCAGGGGCGGCCGTCGTGTTCGAGCACGTCGTGGACGGTGACGACGGCCGAGTGGTTGATGCGCGCCGCCGCGCGGGCCTCGGCCCGGGTGCGCGCCAAGAGGACCGGCTGCTCGCTCTCGGACACGTAGAGCGCGGCGGTCAACTCCTTGATGGCCACGGCGCGGTGCAGCACCTCGTCGTGTGCGCGCCACACCCGGCCCATGCCACCGCTGCCGATGGCGTCGACGAGCCGGTAGCGGCCCGCGAGGAGCAGGCCCTGCATCTGATTCACGTTTCCCCGCAATGGTCTTGACAGGGTCAGAGTAAGGACCGGCCCCCTCGCAGGGAACCGGCGGGGTCCCACGGAGACCGCACTGTGACGGTTGTCGCTTTCCGTGACAGGCGGCAACCAGGGGACGCGCGGGGACCCGGCCGGGGCCCGGCCTGTGTCCAGCCGGCGTCCAGCCGGTTTTCCGCCAAAGTCCTGCCCCTGTTCAGCCGGAGTTACGGCCCTGATCCGCCCCGCGTTCAGCCGGTGTAGCGGTACGTCGCCGAGGCCTGCTCGAACACCCGGCTCACCTCGTCGCGCTGCGCCTCCGGTCCCCGTACCTGCACCACGTGGTAGCGGCCGCCGATCAGGACGGCCAGATTGCGCACGAACAGCCGCCGTCCGGACGCGTCGGTCCAGGTGAACTGCCCCTCGGCCATGGTGCGTCCGCCCACCTGGATGGTTCTCAGACCGGAGGAGGTCGCCCAGCTGGAG
The DNA here is from genome assembly GCF_044903565.1 of Streptomyces sp. NPDC004065. NCBI lineage: Bacteria > Bacillati > Actinomycetota > Actinomycetes > Kitasatosporales > Streptomycetaceae > Streptomyces > Streptomyces sp. NPDC004065. Next base: position 549,035 of record NZ_JBJDQT010000001.1, read on the forward strand.
TCGCGGTAGCCCTGCAACTCGGCCTCCTTCTCCCGCTGGTAGACCATCGGGTCGCCGCCGAACGCGCCGGCGCCGTCCCGTCCGACCACCACGAGCAGCTCGAAGTCGCCGTGGGAGTACACCACCTGGCGCCGGTCGTTGGGCGGGGTGCGGGTCCAGCCCTTGGCCACCGCGACCTGGAAGCCGGCGGAGTCCGTGCGCAGGGCGAAGCCGGAACCGGTGCTCTGCGTCCCGGCCGAACCGGCCGTACCGCCCGGTGCCGTGGGGGCGTCGCCGCTGCCGGGCGTGCCGTGTCCGGCGCCGGGCGTGCCGTCGCCGCTGCCGGGCGTGCCGCTCGCCCGGCCGGAGTCGCCGCCCGGCTCGGCCGGGGCCGGGCCGGCCTCGCCGGCGGTTCTCGTGCGGTCGCCGCCCGGGCCGCCGCCGCGGGCGTCCGACTTGGGCATGAAGAGCACGGCGTACGCCACCGCCGCGGCCAGCAGGAGCAGGACGAGCAGCAGCAGGGTGCGGCCCAGGCTGCGCGGCGAACGGGTCTGCCGCCGGGCCCGCTTGTGCCGTCCGTGCGGCGCGGGCAGCCCGGCGCGCCGTCTGCGTACCAGCTCGCCGCGGCGGCGCACGATCGGCAGCCGGCTGGGGTCGGCGGGCGGGGCGGCGACCACGTGCGCGCCGGCCTCCGGCTCGGGCGCGGACCGCACCAGTGAGCGCAGCCAGCCGCTCAGTTCCTCGAAGTCCGGGCGCTCGGTGGGATCCTGACGCAGCAGCGACTCCACGACCGGCCGCAGCGGCCCGCACTCCTCCGCGAAGGCGGGCGGCTCGGCGCACACCATCTGCACCAGCTCGGCCGTCGACTCCTCCGGGTAGGGCGCGTGCCCCTGCACGGCCCGGAACAGCAGCGCGCCCAGCGCCCACAGGTCGGTGGCGGGGCCGATGGGCGCGGCCAGCTGCCAGTTGTCGTGCACGGGTCCGGCCTGCTCGGGCGCCCACCGCTCGGTCACCGGCCCCACCACGGTCATCCGGGCCTGGCGCGCCCGCTCGGCGGCCAGCGCGGTGGCGGGTCCCCGCCGCGGGGCCGCACCGGCGGCGAGGTCGTCCCAGCGGGCGGGGGACACGGACCCGGGGGTGGATCCGGGGGTGGGTCCGGGGGCGGATCCGGAGGCGGGTCCGGGGGCTGATCCGGGGAACGGTCCCGGGCCGGGCGCCGGGTCGTAAGGGGGCGTGGGGGCGGGGCCGACGGCGGGGGTGAGGCCGTGGCCGCCCGCCGGAAGTGCCCTGGGCCGCGCGCCCGCGTTGCCCGTTCCGTTGCCGGCGGCACCGCCCGCGGAGCGGGGCGCTCCGTCGGCGGTGGTGCCGTTCCACGGGCCGGTGCCGACGCCGTAGGGGTCGGCGATCTGTCCGGGAGGCCGGCTGCCGGGCCGCTGCTCCCGGCCGGCCACCACGCCGTACGGCCGCTCGCCGGTGCCCTCGAAGGGGTCGCCGTCCTCGGCGGGCGGCCGGGCGCCGGGCAGCGCGGCGCGCGCGCCCTGCTGGGCCTCCTGCACCCGGGCAGCCGCCCGCGCGCCCGCACGGTAGGCGGCGATGGCCCCGGCGCGCGCGGCCCTGATGTCCTCTCCGGCGGCCGGGGTGCGCGGCGCGGGCGCCCCCGGCCTTCCCGGGGTTCCCGGCGCCCCGGCCGGGTCCGCCGCGCCGGGCGCGGTGCCGGGCAGGGGCAGCGCCCCGGCCGCCCGGGCCTCGATCGCGGCCCGCCGTGCGGCCTCGGGGTCTTCGGGGGCCCGTCCGGCGCCCACGGGACCGCCCGCGCCCAGCGCGAGCCCGGACCCGCCGGTGAGGCCGCCCCCGGGACCGCTCCCGACGCCGCCGAGGCCGGCCCGGCCGTTGTCGGGCCCGCCCCGGCCCTCATACAGGCCTGCGGCCGGGCCGCCACCGGGACCCTCCGGCGCCCGGCCGGCCCCGGGCTCGCCCGCACCGGTTCCGGTACCGGGCTCACCCGCGCCGATTGCGGTGCCGGTTGCGGTGCCGGTTGCGGTGCCGTCCGGCGCTGGCACCGGGTCGTATCCGCACAGCGCCTCCTCGGCGGCGCCGACCGCGAGGCCCGTGAGCATCACCCGGCCGTCGTCGCAGACGAGGACGGTGCGGGGGGTGAGGTTGCGGTGCACCCAGCCGTGGGCGTGCAGCACCCGCAGGGCCATGAGGAGGTCGGAGGCGACCTCGGCCGCCCGGTACGGCGTCAGCGGCTTCTCGGCGAGCAGCGCCGCCAGGGGCCGTGCGGCGACGAGTTCGCTGACGATCCACAGCGAACCGCCCTCCGCGAACACGTCGAAGACCTGGTCGAGGCGCGGGTGGTCGGGGATGCGCGCGGCGGCCTGGGCGGCCTCGAGCGCCCGCCGCACCGCCGGGTCGGAGGGCCGCCGGGTCGCCGCCGCACGGTCCCCGCGCGCCGGCCGCCCCGTCCGCCCGTACGCGGTCTGCCCGTACCCCGCCGGTCCCGTGCGGGCCGGGGCCCGGCGGGCGGAGCCGTCCCGCGCGGTGAAGCCCTCGGGCAGCCCGTCCGCGTCGAGCACCTCGGCCTCGACGACCTCCGGCAACGGCACCTGGCGGACCAGGACTTCCTGCCCGCTGTAGGTGTCGAAGGCGCGGCTCTCGGTGAGTTCGTACTCGTCGGAGGGCGGCAGCGGCAGGCGGTAGCGGTCGGCGAGGACCCGCCCCGCATAGTCGTCCACGTTGCCTCCCCCGGCCGCACGGTCGGTCAAATCCGTTCGCCACGCGTCCCGTTCCCGATGCTTACGGTCCGCAACCACTCACGATACGTGCCGGAGGCAACCCGCAAAGAGGGGATGCGAGATCTGGTGCTTCAAACCGGGACGGCCCCGGGTCAGGACTTCGGCCGGAAGGTCTTCGTCAGCGTCCGCCAGGTGTTCCTGCGCAGGTCGCTGTCCCAGTCGTCGGCCCGCGCGGTGTACATCAGGGCGTATCCGAGGTGGCCGTTGACCACGAAGCCCCGGTCGACGGTGCGGTACTTGGTCCCGCCGTCGACGTAGGTGAACTCCCAGTCGGCCGCGTTCCAGCCGCGGTAGTCCACCTTCTCTATGCGGATGCGGTGGTACTGCGAGCGGACCATGTAGTTCTCCTGGTTGCGCCAGTCGGCGACCGGGTCGCCCTTGGGCGTGGAGGTCCAGGCGACCAGCAGTTTCTGGCCCTGGGGTCCGGTGAAGCGCACCCCGGCGTCGTCGGTGCTCGCGTACTTCCAGCCCTTGGGCAGCCCGATGGTGAACCCCTGGGCGCTCCGGTACGTCGTGGCCGCGCCGTCGTCCCCGGAACCGGAACCGGAGTCCGAACCGGAGCCGGAGCCGGAACCCGGGCCGGAGCCGGAGTCGTCGCCCTCCTCGCCGGTGCCGCCGCCCTGGGCGGGCGCGCCGCCCGGACCCGCCGCCGCGCCCTGGGAGCCGGTCTGCTTGCCTCCGGTGGCGCCGCCCGCGGAGGTGTCCTCCTTCGTCGAGGCGCTCGCGGACGGCCCGGCGGTGGCGGCGCCACGGCCGGAACCGCCGCCGTTCTTCGCGCCCTTGTCGTCCCCGCCGAGCGTCAGGGCGAGGACGGTGCCGAGCACGGCGAGCACCACGACCACCGCGATGATCACCAGGGTGCGCCGGGGCACCACGTCGGTGAGCGGCGCCCTGGGCACGGGCCGCGGCGGCAGGTCCAGGTCCGGCGGCGGCACCACGGGCCAGCCGGAACCGGTCCGGCCGCCCTTCGCACCCGTACCCGTACCGGTCCCGGTGGTGCGGGTGGTGCCGGTGGTGCCGGTCCCGGCCGTCCCGGCACCGGAGGTGCCCGGCGCGGCGGGCGCCGCGCTCCCGGTGCCGCCGGCACCGTCCTGCTTCCGGTCGGCCGTCGTCGAGGGCCGCTCACCGGCCGGCGGCGGCACGGAGGGCGCGGACGTCGCGGAGGACGCAGTGGCGGCGGTGCTCGCCGGGCCGGCGGACGCCGGCAGCGAACCGGTTTTGCCGCCCGAGGTCCTGGTGCGCGCCGCGACCGCCGAGGTGGCCGCGCCCGCCGCCACGGCGGCCCTGCGCACCGAGCGCAGCGCCCCGCGCAGCCGCTCGGCGGCCTCCTCGCCCTTCCTGGGGCCCGGCGCACCGCCCTTGCCCCCGGGCGCGTCGGGCTGCGCGGGCAGCGGGACGACCCTGGTCGCGTCGGCCGGCGGCTCCGGCTCGCCCTGCTTCGGCGCGGGCGCGTGGACGACGGCGTCGAGCATCGCGCGGGCGCCCGCGTCGTCGAGCCGCTTGTCCGGGTCCTTGTTGAGCAGGCCGTAGATGACGTCCCGGAGCGGGCCGGCGTTCTTCGGCTCCTCCAGCGGTTCGGTCATCACGGCGGTGAGGGTGGCGATCGCCGACCCCTTGTCGTACGGCGGGGCGCCCTCGACGGAGGCGTACAGCAGGCCGCCGAGGGACCACAGGTCGGCCGCCGGGCCGGGCTTGTGGCCGCGGGCCCGCTCCGGCGAGATGTAGGAGGGGGCGCCGACGAGCATGCCGGTCGAGGTGATGGACGGGTCGCCCTCGACCTGGGCGATGCCGAAGTCGGTGAGCACGACGCGGCCGTCCTCGGCGATGAGCACGTTGGACGGCTTCACGTCGCGGTGGAGGATGCCCTGGCGGTGGGCCGAGCGCAGCACGTCGAGGACCGCGAGCCCGACCTCGGCCGCCCGCCTCGGCTCCAGCACGCCGTCCTCACGGATGACCTCGGCGAGGGACTTGCCCTCGACGAGCTCCATGACGATCCACGGGCGGTCGTCCTCGTCGACCACGTCGAACACGGTCACCGCGCTGGTGTTGCGGATCCGCGCGATCGCCTTGGCCTCGCGCAGGGTGCGCGTGATCAGGCGGCGCTTCTCGTCCTCGTCGATGTTCGACGGGAAGCGCAGCTCCTTGACGGCGACCGTGCGGCCGAGGGTTTCGTCCTCCGCCCGCCACACCGTGCCCATGCCACCGCGGCCGAGCACGTCCCCCAACCGGTAGCGCCCGGCGAGAAGACGCTCGCTCCGGTCCCGGAGAGTGTCCTGACGAGTGTCCTGACGGGATGTCCCCGCCCGCTCCGCCTCCGACATGCGTCCCCTCATGCAACCCGCCCTGACAGAGGCTCCATTGTCCCTCACGCGACAAGTGCTCGACGCCCAGGGTGCCCCTGGGGACGTACGCGCCGGGAGTGAACGACGCGCTGCGTGCGGCGGCATGACGGGCCGTGACAAACGCGCGGCGACGGCGGCCGACGCTCCGGGACACATCCTCCCTTAACGGTCCGGTCCCGGGATCCGGGACTGTTACAAGGGCACGATGTCCGGCGCGCCCAGCCGGGCCGCGTCGGCGGTCAGGTCGTCGGGCTGGCGCTGCGACTCCCGCTCGGCCTCGACGCGCTTGTCGTAGTGCTCGACCTCGCGCTCGATCTGGTCCTTGTCCCAGCCCAGCACCGGCGCCATCAGCTCGGCGGCGTCCCGGGCGCTGAGCGTGCCCCGGTCGAAGGTCTCTATGGATATGCGGGTGCGGCGGGTGAGCACGTCGTCCAGGTGCCGGGCGCCCTCGTGCGAGGCGGCGTACACGATCTCCGCGCGCAGGTAGTCGTCGGCCGCCGGAAGGGGCGCCGCCAGGGCGGGGTCGGCGGCGATGAGGGCGAGGATCTCCTGGGTCGCCGAGCCGTACCGGTTCAGCAGGTGTTCCACGCGCACCACGTGCAGGCCGGTGTCGACGGCGATGCGCGCCCGCGCGTTCCACAGCGCCCGGTAGCCCTCGGCGCCGTACAGCGGTATGTCCTCGGTGACGCAGTCGGCGACCCGCATGTCCAGGCCGTGCACCGCCTCGTCGACGGCATCCTTGGCCATCACCCGGTACGTGGTGTACTTGCCGCCCGCGACGACCACCAGGCCCGGCACCGGATGGGCCACGGTGTGCTCGCGCGACAGCTTGCTGGTGGCGTCGGACTCGCCGGCCAGCAGCGGCCTGAGTCCCGCGTACACGCCCTCCACGTCGTCGCGGGTGAGCGGGACCGCGAGCACCGAGTTGACGTGCTCCAGCAGGTAGTCGATGTCGGCGCTGGAGGCGGCCGGGTGGGCCTTGTCCAGGTCCCATTCGGTGTCGGTGGTGCCGACGATCCAGTGCCGGCCCCAGGGGATGACGAACAGCACGGACTTCTCGGTGCGCAGGATCAGCCCGGTGGTGGAGTTGATGCGGTCCTTGGGGACGACGAGGTGGATGCCCTTGGACGCCCGGACGTGGAACTGGCCGCGCTCGCCCACCATCGCCTGGGTGTCGTCGGTCCACACGCCGGTGGCGTTGACGACCTGCCTGGCCCGGACCTCGTACTCGCCGCCGCCCTCGACGTCCCGCACCCGCGCGCCGACCACGCGCTCGCCCTCGCGCAGGAAGCCGGTGACCCGGGCCCGGTTGGCGGCCTTCGCCCCGTACGACACGGCGGTGCGCACCAGGGTGGCCACGAAGCGGGCGTCGTCCATCTGGGCGTCGTAGTACTGAAGGGCGCCGACCAGGGCGTCCTTCCTCAGGCAGGGGGCGACGCGCAGGGCGTGACGGCGGGTCAGATGGCGGTGCAGGGGCAGGCCCCGGCCGTGCCCGCGGGCCATCGCCATGAGGTCGTAGAGGGCGACGCCCGCACCGGCGTACAACCGCTCCCAGCCCTTGTGCCGCAACGGGTAGAGGAACGGCACCGGCCTGACCAGGTGGGGTGCGATGCGCTCCAGCAGCAGCCCCCGTTCCTTGAGGGCCTCCCGCACGAGTGCGAAGTCGAGCATCTCCAGATAGCGCAGCCCGCCGTGTATCAGCTTGCTGGAGCGGCTCGACGTGCCCGACGCCCAGTCGCGGGCCTCGACGATCCCGGTGGTCAGACCGCGCGTGACGGCGTCCAGGGCCGTGCCCGCGCCGACCACGCCGCCGCCCACGACCAGGATGTCCAGCTCACGCTCGGCCATTCCCGCCAGTGACTCGGCGCGCTGCGCCGGCCCCAGTGTCGCTGTCCTCACCGCTGCCTCCCGCTGTCGGTCGCACCGGCCGCACCCGTCGGGCGAAGCCCGTTCTCGTCCCTCCCCTGTCCCCCCTCATCCGTCCCATGCCCAAATTCTGACCGGCTTGCCCGCCTTCAGCCACCAGTCGCCCCCAGCCTGTGGACAACTCCTCCCGGTTGACCGAGAAACACGCTGGTCAATCCCACAAAACGGTCATATTTACTCCTAGTCTGACATTGCAACTCGCTCGTCCTGTCCACAGGACTTGCGTGCCTGCCATGCCTCGGTTATTGGGAAGGACGGCCCACGCCATGCCCGCAGATCTCGCCGTCATCGGACTCGGTCCTTACGGCCTGCCCCTGGCGCAGGCCGCCGTCGCCGCCGGCATTCCCACCCTCGGGTACCGGACCGGCGACGAGTCCGGCTCCCTCAGCCCCGCCGAACTGCGCCGGATGCTCTCGGGGGGCTTCCGGCCGGCCACCAGCCCGGCCGAGCTCGGCCGGGTGCGCACGGCGGTGATCTGCGCGCCGACCCCGCGCGGCGCCGACGGCGGCCTCGACCTCGGCCAGGTCGAGGCCGCCGCCCGCGCCCTGGCCGAGCGGCTGCGCCCGCACACCACCGTGATCCTGGAGTCCCCCGTGCATCCCGGCACCACGGAGGACTTCCTGCTCCCGCTGCTGGAGAAGGGCTCGGGCCTGCGCGCGGGCCGCGACTTCCACCTCGCCTACTCGCCCAGCCGCGTCGACCCCGGCAACCGCGAGTTCACCCCGGCCAACACGCCCAAGGTGATCGGCGGTCTGACCCCGGCCTGCACCGAGTCGGCCGCCGCCTTCTACGGCCGGATCACCGACAAGGTGGTCCGCGCACGGGGACTGCGGGAGGCCGAGACGGTCCAGCTGCTGGAGACCAACTACCGGCACGTCAACATCGCCCTGGTCAACGAGATGGCCGTGCTCTGCCACGACCTGGGCGTCGACCTGTGGGACGTGGTGCGCTGCGCCGAGACCAAGCCGTTCGGCTTCCAGGCGTTCCGCCCCGGACCCGGCGTCGGCGGCCACGGCCTCGGCCAGGACCTCTCCGGCCCCAGGAGCCACGGACTGCGCATGGTGGAACTGGCCCAGCAGGTCAACAGCCGCATGCCCCGCTACGTCGTGCAGCGCGCCGCGACCCTGCTCAACGAGCACGGCAAGTCGGCCCGGGCGGCCCGCGTGCTGCTGCTCGGCGTCACCTACAAACCCGACCTCGCGGACCTGGAGGGCACCCCCGCCGAGGAGATCGCCGTCCGGTTGATGGGCCTGGGCGCCTCCGTCAGCTACCACGACCCGCTCGTGCCCGCCTGGAGCGTCCTGGACCGTCCCGTGCCGCGCGCGGACTCCCTGTACGAGGCGGTGGCCGACGCCGACCTGACCATCCTGCTCCAGCACCACCGCACGTACGACCTGCAGGGCCTGTCGGTGAAGGCCCAGCTCCTCCTCGACACCCGCGGCGCGGCACCCACAGGGGCGGCGCATCGGCTGTGACGGGGGCGCGCGGGAGCGCCGGGGCCGGGACTGGTGGCACCGGAAGCGCGGCGCGGGTACCTTACGAGGCGGGTTTGCGAAACGCCAAAGGGCCCGGCCGCTCGCCTTCGCGAGTGGCCGGGCCCCTGGGTGAGCGCCGGGCGGCTACCGCTTGTGCTGGGCGTCCGCCACCGTCACCTCGACCCGCTGGAACTCCTTGAGCTCGCTGTAGCCCGTGGTGGCCATCGCGCGGCGCAGCGCGCCGAAGAAGTTCATCGAGCCGTCGGGGGTGTGGGAGGGGCCGGTGAGGACCTCCTCGATGGTGCCGACCGTGCCGAGGTCGACCTTCCGGCCGCGCGGCAGCTCCCCGTTGACGGCCTCCATGCCCCAGTGGTGGCCCTTTCCGGGCGCGTCCGTGGCACGGGCCAGCGGGGAGCCCATCATCACCGCGTCCGCGCCGCAGGCGATCGCCTTGGGCAGGTCGCCGGACCAGCCGACGCCGCCGTCCGCGATCACGTGCACGTACCGGCCGCCGGACTCGTCCATGTAGTCACGGCGGGCCGCGGCCACGTCGGCGACCGCGGTGGCCATCGGCACCTGGATGCCCAGCACGTTGCGCGTGGTGTGCGCGGCGCCGCCGCCGAACCCGACCAGCACGCCGGCCGCGCCGGTGCGCATCAGGTGCAGGGCCGCGGTGTAGGTGGCGCAGCCGCCGACGATGACCGGGACGTCGAGTTCGTAGATGAACTGCTTGAGGTTCAGCGGCTCGTGCGAGGACGACACGTGCTCGGCGGAGACCGTCGTACCGCGGATGACGAAGATGTCCACGCCCGCGTCCACGACCGCCTTGGAGAACTGCGCGGTGCGCTGCGGCGAGAGCGCGGCGGCGGTGACCACGCCGGACTCGCGCACCTCCTTGATGCGCGCGCCGATCAGCTCCTCCTTGATGGGGGCCGCGTAGACCTCCTGGAGGCGGCGGGTGGCGGCCTCGGTGGGCAGCTCGGCGATCTCGTCGAGCAGCGGCTGCGGGTCCTCGTACCGGGTCCACAGGCCCTCGAGGTTGAGCACGCCCAGGCCGCCGAGCTCGCCGATGCGGATGGCGGTGGCCGGGGAGACGACCGAGTCCATGGGAGCGGCCAGGAAGGGCAGCTCGAAGCGGTAGGCGTCGATCTGCCAGGCGATCGAGACCTCCTTCGGGTCCCGCGTACGGCGGCTGGGGACGACCGCGATGTCGTCGAAGGCGTACGCCCGGCGGCCGCGCTTGCCGCGCCCGATTTCGATCTCCGTCACGTCTGTGGCCTTTCCCTGATGCGTTGCGGCGTCTTCCAGTATCGCCGACACCCATGCCGAGGGCGGCCCCGGACCGTTCCGGGGCCGCCCTGGGACGTGCTCCGCCGCGCGCTACGCGCGCGTGCGCGTCACTTGCTGCTGTAGTTCGGCGCCTCGACCGTCATCTGGATGTCGTGCGGGTGGCTCTCCTTCAGGCCCGCCGAGGTGATCCGGACGAAGCGGCCCTTGGACTCCATCTCCTCGATGGTGGCCGCGCCCACGTAGCCCATGGTCTGCCGCAGGCCGCCGACGAGCTGGTGCAGCACGTTGGCCAGCGGGCCGCGGTAGGGCACCTGGCCCTCGACGCCCTCGGGCACGAGCTTGTCGTCGGAGGCGACCTCGGCCTGGAAGTAGCGGTCCTTGGAGTACGACCTCGCCTGGCCGCGGGACTGCATCGCGCCGAGCGAGCCCATGCCGCGGTACGACTTGAACTGCTTGCCGTTGATGAAGAGCAGCTCGCCGGGCGACTCCTCGCAGCCCGCGAGGAGGCTGCCCAGCATGACCGTGTCCGCGCCGGCGGCCAGCGCCTTGCCGATGTCGCCGGAGTACTGCAGGCCGCCGTCGCCGATCAGCGGGACACCGGCCGGGCGGGCCGCGAGGGAGGCCTCGTAGATGGCGGTGACCTGCGGGACGCCGATGCCGGCGACCACGCGCGTGGTGCAGATCGAACCGGGGCCGACGCCCACCTTGATGCCGTCCACACCGGCGTCGATCAGGGCCTGCGCGCCGTCGCGGGTGGCGACGTTGCCGCCGATCACGTCGACGGAGACGCTCGACTTGATCTTCGACATCCAGCTCAGGGCGTTGCTGTTGTGGCCGTGCGAGGTGTCGACGACCAGGAAGTCCACTCCCGCCTCGGCGAGCGCCTGGGCGCGCTCCAGGGCCTCGGGGCTGGCGCCCACCGCGGCGCCGACGAGCAGCCGGCCCTCGGCGTCCTTGGCCGCGTTCGGGTACTGCTCGGCCTTGACGAAGTCCTTGACCGTGATCAGGCCCTTGAGGATGCCCGCGTCGTCGACCAGGGGCAGCTTCTCGATCTTGTGGCGGCGCAGCAGTTGCATGGCGTCCACGCCGGAGATGCCGACCTTGCCGGTGACCAGCGGCATCGGCGTCATGACCTCGCTGACCCGGCGGGAGCGGTCGGGCTCGAAGGCCATGTCGCGGTTGGTGACGATGCCGAGCAGCTTGCCGGCCGGGTCCGTGACCGGGACGCCGCTGATGCGGAACTTGGCGCACAGCGCGTCGGCCTCGGCGAGCGTCGCCTCCGGGTGCACCGTGATCGGGTCGGTGACCATGCCGGACTCGGACCGCTTGACCAGGTCGACCTGGTTCACCTGGTCCTCGATCGACAGATTGCGGTGCAGCACGCCCACGCCGCCCAGACGGGCCATGGCGATCGCCATGCGGGACTCGGTCACCTTGTCCATCGCCGCGGACAGCAGCGGGATGTTGACCCGGACGTTGCGGGAGATGCGGGACGAGGTGTCGACCGCGTTGGGCAGCACCTCGGATGCGCCCGGCAGGAGCAGCACGTCGTCGTAGGTCAGCCCGAGTGTCGCGAATTTCTCGGGCACTCCGTCGACGTTGGCAGTCATGACACCTTCCCCAAATGGCCTTGATCGGTGCGGATGTCCATGCTAACGGGAAGCGGAGGTGTCTCATTCCACGATCGGCGGCGACCCTGGGCTTCGTAGGTTCGTACGGAAACGGCGTGCGGCCCGTTCAACCGGGCGTGGGACCGCGGCCTTTCCGGCTGCGGCTACTGCTCGGCCAGCGCCCGCAGCCTGCTGAGCGCGCGGTGCTGGGCCACCCGGACCGCACCCGGTGACATTCCCAACATCTGTCCCGTTTCCTCCGCAGTCAACCCCACGGCGATGCGCAGCAGCAGCAGTTCGCGCTGATTCTCCGGGAGGCTGGCCAGCAGCTTCTTGGCCCACTCGGCGTCGCTGCTGAGCAGGGCCCGCTCCTCGGGACCGAGGGAGTCGTCGGGGCGCTCGGGCATCTCGTCCGAGGGCACGGCCGTGGAGCCCGGGTGGCGCATGGCCGCGCGCTGCAGGTCGGCGACCTTGTGGGCGGCGATGGCGAAGACGAACGCCTCGAAGGGGCGGCCGGTGTCCCGGTAGCGCGGCAGGGCGAGCAGGACGGCGACGCAGACCTCCTGCGCGAGGTCCTCGACGAAGTGACGGGCGTCGCCCGGGAGCCGGGACAGCCGGGTGCGGCAGTAGCGGAGCGCCAGCGGGTGCACGCGCGCGAGCAGATCGTGGGTGGCCTGCTCGTCGCCGTCGACCGCGCGATGCACGAGCGCGCCGATCGCCCCCTGGGCAAGTGCCGCATCGTCGTCGCGCATCGGTCCATGGTGCCTTGGCGCCGTACGATCCGTGGCACCGCCTCCGCGGTTGTGCACCGAAGCGTTATGAGCAGGTGCGCCGGAACTCATCCCTTGCGCCCTCCCCTTCCGCTCGACCGACTCGTCCCCGAGGAACTCCACACCTCCAAGGATGCGGCATCCGCGCCGAAACGAGCACAGGCCGTCCGGCGGGCCGCTTTGCACAGGCGCCTGTCCTGCGGTATTGGACTGTGCCGGGCCCGGCGGCCGCCGTCCGTTCCGGCCTGTGCGCCTGTCCGCCTGCGCGCCGGCCACGGACACAGGACCCTGGCGCGGGAGTCGCCCGCCGCCGGGGCGGAGCGCCGTGTCGGCACCGCTGTCGCACACCGCGGCACGCTGCTGAACGGGCGCTGCACGGACGCAGTACGGGCGCTGGCACGGACGCCGTACGGGCGCTGGCACGGACGCCGTACGGGCGCTGGCACGGACGCCGTACGGGCGCTGGCACGGACGCCGTACGGCCGGCCGCTGCACGGGCGCCGTACGCCCGCCGCACCAACGCCGTACGCAAGCTGTACGGCTGCCGTACCGGGCCGCCCGGCGAGTCGTACGCATGTGGGCCCAGCCGTCACGCGCCCGCACGCGTACGGACGGTACGTGCCGTACGGGGCCGCGAGCCGTGCAGACGCGTGTACGAGGGGACGCTCCCCCACGCCGGGTCCGCGCGTGGGGGTGCCACCGTGCCGCCACTGAGCCGTCGCCGGAACACCGGACGCCGTATCGCCGTATCGCCGGATCACCCGACACCCGACACCGGCTCACCGCGAGGAACGCACGACCTCAGGCGGGGACTAGCGGACCAGGCCCCAACGGAAGCCGAGCGCCACCGCGTGCGCGCGGTCGGACGCGCCGAGCTTCTTGAACAGCCGGCGGGCGTGCGTCTTGACGGTGTCCTCGGAGAGGAACAGCTCCCGGCCGATCTCCGCGTTGGACCGGCCGTGGCTCATGCCTTCCAGGACCTGGATCTCACGCGCCGTGAGCGTGGGCGCGGCGCCCATCTCGGCGGAGCGCAGCCGGCGCGGGGCGAGCCGCCAGGTGGGGTCGGCCAGCGCCTGCGTCACCGTGGCGCGCAGCTCCGCGCGGGAGGCGTCCTTGTGCAGGTAGCCGCGCGCGCCGGCGGCCACGGCGAGGGCGACACCGTCGAGGTCCTCGGCGACGGTGAGCATGATGATGCGGGCACCGGGGTCGGCGGAGAGCAGCCGCCGGACGGTCTCCACACCGCCCAGACCGGGCATGCGCACGTCCATGAGGATGAGGTCGGAGCGGTCGGCACCCCAGCGGCGGAGGACTTCCTCGCCGTTGGCCGCCGTCGTCACGCGCTCGACGCCGGGCACGGTCGCGACCGCGCGGCGCAGCGCCTCTCGGGCAAGCGGGGAGTCGTCGCAGACGAGGACGGATGTCATGGCCGCCCTCCGCAGCTGATGCGCGTCACCTTGAGCCTCCAGGCTGGTACGAAATCGTCACCTGTGCGGTCGACCGTCTCGGACGCCTGCCCGAGCACTTGTGTTTTCAACCGCCTCCGCACTCTCAACGACGGTCACTCGAAAGAGTTACGGGGCTGTGTGCCATCTTCGGCACTCTACGTGAGGGAGCGGATACAGCGCAGACACAAACGTCATACCCTCAACTTTTCATCACAAGGTATGCCCCATTTAGCCCCTTTTCTTCCCGTTTCCAGGTGTCTAGGGCTAGATTCGCAATGAGTCATATTTTCATCTCCTTAGATCGGAGATGTACGGTCGTTGGCACCGTATCCGCCACGAACGGCTACAAGGGGTCACGTAATGGCAGATTTCTCCCGCCTTCCCGGACCGAACGCGGATCTGTGGGACTGGCAGCTGCTGGCTGCCTGCCGCGGCGTGGACAGCTCGCTCTTCTTCCATCCCGAGGGCGAGCGCGGGGCGGCTCGGAGTGCTCGAGAGAACTCGGCCAAAGAGGTCTGCATGAGGTGCCCGGTCCGTGCGGAGTGCGCGGCACACGCCTTGGCGGTGCGCGAGCCGTACGGAGTGTGGGGCGGCCTGACCGAGGACGAGCGCGAAGAGCTCATGGGGCGGGCACGGAACCGGCTGGTGCCGGCATCGTCGACCAGCGGGGACACCGCCTCGAACACCTGAAGGAACGTTTCTTCATGCACTGCATCCTCTGATCCACTGCATGGATTGAGCCCATCCGACCATCACAGGGGCACGCCAAGGCGTGCCCTTCCGTTGCCCACGTTGTTCTTCCGCTGCCCACGTGCCCTTCCGGCACGGCAAGCGCGGCGGGGCGGGGCGGGGCCGGGGCGGGGCGGGGTCAGCGGACCGAGCGGCACGGCGCGGCGCGGCAGGGCCGGCCGACCGCGGCACGGCGTGGCGCCCCGGGCTCAACGGACCGCGGCGCGCTCCAGCTCGGCCAGGGTCGCCGCCACCGCCGGCACCTGGGCCAGGTCGGGCAGGGTGAGCGCGACGATCTCCCGCCGCACCGCCGGTTCCAGGTCGACCACCCGGGCGCCCCTGGGCCGTACGGACTCGATCGCCAGCCGGGGCAGGACGGCGACCCCCAGTCCCGCCCCCACCAGCCCGACCACCGCGGGATAGTCGTCGGTGGCGAAGTCGATCCGGGGCGCGAAGCCGGCGCCCTCGCAGACCCGCACCAGCTCGCCCCGGCAGCGCGGGCAGCCCGCGATCCACGGCTCGCCGGCGAGTTCGCCGATGGCGACGGACCGCGCGCGGGCCAGCCGGTGCCGCTCCGGCACCAGTCCCACCAGCGGGTCGGTCAGCAGCGGCCGTACCGCCAGGTCCGCCCACTCGTCCGGGCCCGCCGCCCCCGCGTAGCGGAAGGCGAGCGCCACTTCGCAGTCGCCCGCGCGGAGCATCTCCACGGACCTCGGCGGCTCGGCCTCCTCCAGGGACACCCGGGTGCCGGGGTGCGCGGCGCGCAGCGCGGCGAGCGCGGTCGGCACGAGGGCGGAGCTGCCGCTGGGGAAGGAGACGAGCCGCACCCGCCCCGCCCGCAGGCCCGCGATCGCGGCCACCTCCTCCTCGGCGGCGGTCAGCCCCGCGAGGATGCCGCCCGCGTGCCGGACGAGCGCCTCACCGGCCTGCGTCAGGCGCATCTCCCGGCCGGCGCGGACGAGCAGCGGGGTGCCGACGGAGGCCTCCAGAGCCTTCATCTGCTGGCTGACGGCGGGCTGGGTGCAGCCGAGTTCGCGCCCGGCCGCCGAGAAGGAGCCGGTGGTGGCGACGGCGCGCAGCACGCGCAGATGTCGGGCCTCGATCACCCTTCGAGCATAAGGGAACCTTGGGTCGCCAGCTCAATAATCCGTCGACGCTTTGACGCCGGCTCGCCTACCGTGCTCGCATGAAGCTTCTCTCGGTCAATCTGGGCCGCCCGCTGGCCGTTCCCTACACCGACCAGCCGCAGGGCGTCACCGGCATCGACAAGCGGCCCGCCGACGGGCCGGTGCGGGTGGCGGCGCCCGGGCCGAAGGGGACCGGCGGCAGCGGGCTGGCCGGGGACGCGGTGTGCGAGAGGCGGCACCACGGAGGGAACGACCAGGCGGTGTACGCGGTGGCCCGCGAGGACCTCGACGACTGGGAGCGCGAGCTGGGCCGCACCCTGCGCAACGGCGCGTTCGGCGAGAACCTCACCACCGAGGGCCTCGACATATCGGGCGCGCGGATCGGCGAGCGCTGGCGCATCGGTTCCGGCACCGGTTCGCCGGTGCTGCTGGAGGTCACCAGCGGGCGGATCCCCTGCCGCACCTTCCAGGGCCATCTGGGGGAGCGTGGCTGGGTGAAGCGGTTCACGCGAAAGGGTGCGCCGGGGGCGTATCTGCGGGTGCTCGAGCCGGGCGAGATCCGCGCGGGCGACCCGGTCGAGATCGTGCACCGCCCGGACCACGACGTGACGGTGGCCCTGCAGTTCCGGGCCGTGACCACCGACCGGTCGCTGCTGCCGCGGCTGCTCGCGGCGGGCCCGGCACTACACCCGGAGTCGCTGGCGGCGGCGCGGAAGTACACGGAGACCCACGCCACGGGCCCGGCCGGCTCGCACCTCCGTCCTCCGCTCACCTGATCGTCACCGATCGGGAGGGCGTGTGCGGAGACCGGAGTGTGTCGGTCCCGGCCACTAATCTTTCGCCATGACAACGGCTCTGATTACGGGATCGACCGCGGGCATCGGCGCCGCGTTCGCGCGGCGGCTGGCGGCGGACGGACACGACCTGGTCCTGGTGGCCCGGGACACCAAGCGGCTGCGGGACCAGGCGACCGAGCTGCACGACCGGCACGGCATCGAGGCCGAGGTGCTGACCGCCGACCTGGCCACGGACGAGGGCATCGAGGCGGTGGCCGCGCGGCTGGGCGACCGCCGCAACCCCGTCGACCTGCTGATCAACAACGCGGGCTTCGGCAACAAGGGGCGCTATCTCGAGGTGCCGATGGCCGACGAGCTGACGATGCTCAAGGTGCACGTCGAGGCCGTGCTGCGGCTGACGTCGGCGGCGGCCGAGGCGATGCGCGAGCGCGGCCGGGGCGGGATCGTGAACGTCGCGTCGGTGGCCGCCTTCGTGCCGCGCGGCACCTACGGGGCGTCCAAGGCGTGGGTCGTGCAGTTCACCCAGGGCGCCGCACGGGACCTGGCGGGCAGCGGCGTACGGCTGATGGCGCTGTGCCCCGGCTTCGTCCGCACGGAGTTCCACCAGCGGGCCGGAATGGGCACGGACAACATCCCCGGCTGGATGTGGCTGGACGCCGACAAACTGGCCGCGGCGGCCCTGGCGGACCTGGCCCGCGGCAGGACCGTGTCGATCCCCGACCCGCGCTACAAGGCGCTGATGGGCCTGGTGAAGCTGACCCCGCGCGGCCTGCTCGGCGGCGTCACGTCCCGTACGGGCCGCAAGTACGGCCCCCAGTGAGGCCCCGGGCCGCCCGGTGGTCCCGGACCGCGGTGGTCCCGGACCGGGCCCGGCCCTCGGGCGACCTCGGCGGGCGCGGAGGTGGCGCCGGCGCCCCGGTGGGAAAATGACGGGGACGGAACCGCACCAGGGGGGCCGGAGGCGGCGCCATGACCTTCGTACAGCTC
This sequence comes from Streptomyces sp. NPDC004065, assembly GCF_044903565.1. NCBI lineage: Bacteria > Bacillati > Actinomycetota > Actinomycetes > Kitasatosporales > Streptomycetaceae > Streptomyces > Streptomyces sp. NPDC004065. The sequence continues at coordinate 566,307 of NZ_JBJDQT010000001.1, forward strand.
ATCGAGTGCAGGACTAACCGGCTGGACGAGATGAACCGGCTGATCGACACCTGGGTGGAGAGGACCGGGGGCAGGCGGACGGCGACGCACGCGATGGTCGGCAAGGACCGCTCGGACGCGGCGCACGTCGTCGAACTGGTGGAGTTCCCCTCCTACGAGGAGGCGGTGCGCAACTCGAAGCTCCCGGAGACCGACGAGACCTTCCGGAACATGATCGCCCTGTGCGAGGAGACGCCGTCGTTCACGGACCTCGACGTCGTACGGGACGAGTCGCTCTGCGCGACGGCCGCGCGGCGGCTGCTGGACACCCTGGCGGCCGAGGGCGAGCTGCCGCCGCTCAACGACCTGCTGGACGAGGACGTGCACAGCCACGACCCGATCAACCCGCAGGACACCATCGGCCTGGACGCGGTCCGCGCCGAGTACCGGATGTGGCGCAACGCCTTCGACTTCGCCTTCACGGTCGAGGACCTGATCGCGCAGGGCGAGAAGGTGTGCGTCCGCTGGACCTGGGACGCCACCCACAAGGGCGACTTCCTCGGCATCGCCCCGACCGGCAAGCGCGTCACGATGACCGGCACGACGATCCTCCACTTCGCCCCGAACGGCAAGATCACCGAAACCTGGTGGCAGCACGACCAGCTCGGGCTGCTGCAACAGCTGGGGGCGCTGGACGAGTTGGAGCACTAGACGATCACGGGAACTTCCGGCGCGGGTGCCGCGTTTCTTCCGCATGCCGGCTATGTGGGGCGCCGCGCTTCCGTCACTGGTCTTTCTCCTGTTCGTCGGCGGTGCGGCCGAGTTGATGATGCGGCGCTTCAGGCGGCACGGCGGCCTTCACCGTGGCCGTGGTGCTGAGCAGCGCCCCTTGACAGGTTCCGCCTTCAACGAGCTGGACCTGGTCTTCAACGGCAACAAGTCGATCGAGATCGAGCGGCAGCGACGTGAGGCGAACCGCCGCGACGACCAGGACGACGGCGCCCCGCCACACACCCGTATCGACCTGGCCGGCGGCACGGCTCGCATCGTCCTCCCGCCCGGCCGCCAAGCCGCTCCCCGGCCGCGCGGAGGTGCGCGGCAACGGTGAGGATCCCCGGAGTGAACCCCTCCCGGCCGCTGCGAGGCCAAGGCGGCGTCCCCCTCGCGGAATCGGCGGGCGTGTGGGGGCGAATCGCGTGCGCTTGGTCGGTCGCTTTCGCCACCCTTCATTTCTACTGGGCACTGGGAGGCACCTGGGGTCTGAGTGTCTCGGCGGGACCCCTGGCCGAGACCCGCCCGGCGTGGTTCGTGGCGGGGGGCTTATGGGGCGTGGGGATGCTGTGCCTCGCCGGCGCGGCGCTGGGACGGCTTCTCACCCGGCCGCGGCCCCATGGCATGCCCGGACGGGCGCTCAAGGCTCTGGGCTGGTCCGTCTGCGCCGTACTGCTGGTGCGCGGCATCGCGGTCGAAGTGCTGCTGCTGACGGGAACGGCGGGCCAGGAGGCGTCCGTCGGCCCGGAACAGCGACTGTGGACGCTGGCGCTGTGGAACCCCTGGTTCCTGCTCGGCGGCCTCGCCTTCGGCCTGTCCGCCCGGGGGTTCGGAAGAGCGGACGGTTCCACGGTTTGAGTGGCGAAAGCGCGTGAATGGCGCCAGGGATGACGAGTGACTATCGCTGAAGCCGGTGCAGCAGCTGATCGAGCCCGTGAACGACACGCTGAAGGGCCGGTTGGACCTCTGAGGGACGCAGAAGGTGGGGCAGTCGGGTGCCGACCGCCCCACCTTGCTCGCCTCAGCCGCGCGCGGCCATCCGCACGAACGCGGTCCACTGGTCAGTGCCGACGGAAAGAAACGCCTCCCCCGGCCGCTTGGAGTCACGGACCAGCACGGCCGTACCGGCGTCCGCGACCTCGACACAATCGCCACCATTGCCCGCGCTGTAGCTGCTCTTGAACCACCGCAGTGTCGCAGCGGCAGGCGCGGGACTGCCTGTCTTCATAGCTCTCCCAACAGCTTCTCGATGAAGGCCAGCGACTCACGGGGAGTCAACGCCTGAGCACGGAGAACACCGTACGTCGCTTCGAGCGGGCTGACCTTCTTCGGCTCCGCGTACAGGGCACTCACGTCCTGCACTTCCATGTAAGCCATCCTGCGCTGGTCCTTCGAGTGGATCAATGTCAACGGCCCTGCAAGACCGGCATGTTCATCCCGCTCCATCGGCATGACCTGCAACTCGACGTTGCGCTGATGCCCGTAGATCAGAAGCTGTTCCAGTTGGCCCCGCCAGACATCACGGCCGCCCAGGGGCCGCCGAAGCACATGCTCATCAATGACGAAGCTCAGCAGCGGTGCGGGACGCCGACCGAACAGCTTCTGCCGTTCCATGCGCGCCGACACGCCCTGCTCGATGGCCTCCTCGTCCAGCAGAGGCCGCCACATGCGGAACACCGCACGCGCGCACTCCTCCGTCTGCAAGAGGCCCTTGACCACGTGGTTCATATAGGCGTGCAGCTCGATGGCCTCCGCCTCCAGCTGCACGTACCGCCGAAAGAACGACGGATACCGAGCCTTGGCCACCTCCTCCTTCATCGCCACCAACACCCCCCGCGCCCCCAGCACCCGATCCGCCGCGTCGATCAGCTCCGGCTTGGGAATCCGCCGCCCTTGCTCCACCGCCGCGATCTGCGCCTCGCCGTACCCGACCCGCTCCCCCAACTGCGCCTGGGTCAGCCCCGCAGCTTCCCGCAGCAGCTTCACCTGCCGCCCGAAGCACCGCAGGAACTCCCCGCCGGCCTCTCCCTCCACGCCCGCACCCGAGTCCGCCCCCGACTCCATACGGCCCTCCTCACCCACTGCTCACTGTCCGTGATCGCAGAGTAGGAGCGGCGTACGTCAACCGATCGCAAACTCGGGCAGGTTGACTCGTGTGAGTGAACACTGACCAGCGAAAGCTTTCTTCACTCAACGCATCCTTTCGTGCACTCTCCGTACGGTACGGTCACCCCGACAGCACACAAAAAAACTCGGCCCCCGCAACGGCTGCAACCGTTCGCGAGGGCCTGAACCACCAGTGGAAGGCACTGATTCCACCGTGATTTACCGGCACTGTATCGCGCCCCCGCGCGCCTACACCCAGTTCTCGCACGACATCATCCGGCACCCGCGCCTCTCCTCGGACGCGGTCCGCCTCCTGACCTGGCAACTCTCCCTCCCTCAAGGCGCACGCGAATCCCTCTCCCGAACCGCCGAACGAGCCAACATCGGCGCCACCGCCTTCACCCGCGCCAAGCGCCAGCTCAAGGACGAGGGTTTCGTGCACGAGAGGCGCGTCCAGGGCCCGGGCGGTCACTGGGTCACCCAACAGCTCGTCTCCAACGTGCCGTTGAGCCCCGCCGAAGCCGCCAAGCTCCTCGCTCAGATGCCCCTGTCACCGCAGGTCGCACCGAGTAGGCTGCATCCGGTGGTCGGTGAGCGGACCGGTCGGCTCACCGACGGTCTTCCCTACGGCGACACCCACGGGAACACCCACAACCAACCCCCCAAACCCCCCGAGGACGCATCCGATGCCCCCGCACCCGCCGAAGCCCCCGAAGCCGCGCACGCCTCGCCAGCCCCGGAAGCCGCGCAAGCCCAGGTAGACCGCGAGGGCCGCGCGGACGGCAGGGAGGACGGAAGGCTCGATCCCCCGAACTCCCGCCTCGAAGAGGCCCGCGCCCTCGCCGCCTCCTACCCCGACCTCGACCCGGCCCTGCGCACCATCCCCCGCGCGATGCACGCCGAGCTGACGGCCCTCACCGCCCGCTGGCTCACCGCCGGGCATCCGCCCGCCGCGATCCGCGCCCACATCCTGCGCAACCTCCCCGACGGCGACACCCGCGTCCGACGCCCCGGCGGCCTCCTGCGCTACCTGCTCGGCGAGGTACCGCCGGTGCCGCCCGCGCCCACCTCGCCGCCACCGCGAAACGCGCCTCCGTACGCCCTGCCGGAACACCCCGGCCTCTCCGCCCGGCTCGCCCCCCTCCGCGAATGCGAGGGCGACCACGTCCAGGCGACCCTCTTCCGGCCGGTCGGCGACGAGACGCTGTGCCGCCACTGCCTCAACTCAGCACCGGTCGAGGACAGTCGGCGCACATCACCCACGCCACGGCCTCCGGTGCCTGCATGACTCCCCGCTGTCAGTGGTCCCTGACAGGATGCGCGCCATGGGAGCGAGAGACGACAGCGACGAGACGTATGTCATCGGCCTGTGCAATCAGATCCTCGGCGAAACGGCCCTGCCGCAGCACAGGTTCGACTGGCTGCTCGGGGATCCTGGGGCCGGGGGCCGCCGGGTCAGGCTGCCGGTCGACGCGTACTGGCCCGGTCACCAGCTCGTGGTCGAGTACCGGGAGCTTCAGCACGACCAGCCGGTGCCGCACTTCGACAAGCCGGACCGGCTCACCGTCAGCGGTGTCCACCGGGGCGAGCAGCGGGCCCTGTACGACGCGCGCCGTGAGACCGAGATCCCCGCTCACGGGCTGCGGCTGGTCGTGGTCCGGCCCGCCGACCTGGACGCGGACGGACGCGGGCGGCTGCGCCGCAACGAGGAGGCCGACCTGGCCGTCCTGCGGAAGATCCTGGCCCGGGACAGCGACGAGGACCGGGTCACCGACACCTTCCGCGCCTGGCTGCTCGGCCGGGGCTGGACGCCGGTCGAGCCCACGGACCGCTGGACCGACCTCGAAGCGGTGCGCGGCGAGGAGCGGCTGATCTGCGAGACCAAGGGCCGCACCAGCGAGAAGGGCATCGACGCCGACATCGCCTACGGGCAGCTGCTGCGCCGTATGACGAGCCAGGACGCCCGGATACGGTACGCGCTCGTCGTGCCGTCCTCGTCCGTGAAGGCCGTCGAGCGCGTCCCGGGCCACGTCCGCGACCTGCTGCGGATCGATGTGTACGAGGTGACGGACTACAACAGGGTGCGCCGGCTGTCCGCGTGACCGAGCCGCACCCACACCCCTCCAACAGCCTTTGCTCCGCCTTTGCAGTGATCGAACTTGTGCCCGACGCAGCCGGGTTAGAGTCGAACGGTCCGGGCAGCCGATGGAGGGGGCGGAGACCAAGTCATGGGCGACAACGGCGAGATACTCGACATCAAGATCGCTGACATCAAGAGAACAGCACCGCATTTCGGCCATGAGAGCGTCGCGCTCGCACACGCTTTGACCAAGCTGAAGACCGGTCTGTCCGCGGCCGGCGCGCCCTGGGGGGACGACGAACAGGGCACCAAGTTCCACGAGACCTACGGCCCACTGGTCAAGCGCATCGAGAAGTCCGCCAAGATCCTCACCGACGGACTGGCCAGCATTCACACGGCGATGGTCGACATGGCCGACGGCCACATCGACAACGAGCAGCTGATCCGCGCCATGTTCAGCAGAATCGACGTCCCCCACGACACCACGGGCCACGACAAGTGAGCGTCGCCGACAAGGCCCGCAAGGTCGTCCAGGACCTGACGGGCATGTGGTGGCCCGCGGCCGACGTCGACGGGCTGCGGGACGCCGCGAAGGCGTGGCGGGACTTCGCCGACGACGTCGACGACGTCACCTCTGCCGCCAACAAGGCCGCCCGCTCCTTGATCGAGCACAACAAGGGCGAGGCCATCGCCGCCTTCGACGACCCGTTCTGGCGCCGCTACTACTACGACAAGCACGGCTGGCTGAAGGACCTGTCGGACGGCGCCCGCGACATGGCCAAGGCGCTGGACGCGTACGCGGACGCCGTGCACGGCGCGAAGAAGAAGATCGAGCACGAACTGGAAATCGTCGGCGCCACCCTCGTCGGCGGCACCCTCCTGGCCGTCTTCACCGCGGGCCTGTCGGAGGGTGCGGCCCTCGCCGCCGCGGGGACCGTCACCGAACTCGCCGCGGGCCTGGGCATCACCGTCTCCGCCGAGGTCGCCTCCATCGCGGGCACCACCCTGGCCACCGCTGCCCTCGCGGGCATCGAATCCGTCACCGTCGACCTCGCCGTCGCCCAGCCCATGTCCATCGCCCTGGGCGAGCAGAAGGGCCTCAGCCTCGACGAGGCCCGCGAGGCGGGGGTTTACGGCGCGCTCCTGGGCGGCGCCTTCGGCGGCGGAGGCGCTGCCGTCAGGGCCGCGAGCAGGGCAGGCGGCTGGACCGAACTCCTGGGCGGCGTCCGGCTGCCCGGCCTCTCCCCCGAGTTGGCCCTGCCGGGCGGTGTGACGGCGTCGGCGGACGACCTCGGCCTGCTCATGAAGGGCGACGGCGAGCCGAACGCCTGGCCGCGCAGCAAACGCAAGGGTGCGGTCAAGCCGAAGTACCGGGTTGACGTCGCCGGCGACGAGGGGAAGAACGGATCCCACACCCTGGCCAAGCACGTGGAGGTGACCACCCGGGATCTGCGTGCGCGGCTGCGAGCGGAGCCGGAGAGGGACACAGTATCGCGGTACGTGGACGAGGCGTCCGCGCAGAGGGCCACCGACGGCGTGGTGCTCAGACGGCAGAAGGAGATCGAGGCGTGGCTCGCCAAGAACAAGAGCCGCAAGCTCGAGCTGGAAGCCCACTTCGACGATCACACCGGCCTGAGCCTGTCTCGTGCGAACTTCGTGCAGGGAGCCCCACCGGAGTGGGTGAAGGGTGCCAGAGTCATCCTCAAGCGCGACCCATCGGCCGAGATGGGCTACCGCGTCCTCACCTCCTATCCCGTCCCCTAGAACCAGACAGGCCGACAGCGACGATGACACCGGTGGATGACCGCTTTCACGAACTACGTCACCTCCTTCGGGCGTACGAACAGCCCGGTCACGCCTTCGACGACACGTTGGAGGCGGCCGGTACAGCCCTGAGCGCATATCTCCGGGCAGCTGCCTACGCACCGGAACGTGCGGCCGAAGCAGCGCGGGAGATCAAGGACCTTCTGGCACTTGGACTCTTCAGCGAAGAGATCGCGGACGATGTCGATCTGCTCCCGCACATTGCGCCACCCCAGGGCGTCGGCGTGGAGGACTGCCTTCGCGTCGTCCTGCACCATCTGGAGCGCTTCCTCGCCTCTCCGGCGGCTCCCCGCCCCTCGGTGCGCCCTGCGATCGCGTGGGAATGGCGAGAGCGGTTTCCGGCACTGGCCCACCTGCTCGGAGCGTACTTCTACCAGGACAGCCTGGAAGTCGAGTACCAGTCTCATGCCGAGGCCCTGGATGACTACCTTTCCGGCGAACCGGTCGAGGACGTGAGGCGAGCCGCGTCCGACATCACGGAATTCCTGGCTCTGAACCCGTCAGAGGACGAGCTCCGCGAGGCGGCAGCCGCACTAGGCCTCAGCGAGCCCGCGCCTGCGGGCGTCTCGCTGCGCCAGTGGCTCATCGACATCCGGAACATCATCATGCACCGGCACCGCGCCGAGTCGTGACGGCGGGCGGGTGAGGCACCCCAGTTCCCCGACAGGCCCCACAAGGCGGCCCCCCGCCCCCACAGCCGCCGACCGTAGGGCCGTCCCCCCTGGTCAGGGCAGCCTCGGGAGCGGAACGCTCAGGTCCCATGACCACCTTCACCCTCCGCTTCACCGCCACCCCCCGCGGCGCCCGGCTCGCGAGGCGTCTCGCCTCCCACCAGTTGGACGTCTGGGGCTGGCCCTACGGCACACCGGCGCACGACGCCGTCGAGCTGGTCGTCGCGGAGCTGGCGGCGAACGCCGTCACCCACGGACGGGTCCCCGGGCGGGATGCCGAGCTGCGACTGAGCGAGGACGACGGGCAGGTGCGGGTGGAGGTGAGCGACATGCGCGGTGAGCGGCTGCCCGTGACACAGGACGCCGCAGCCGACGGGAACGGCGGAAGGGGGCTCGTCCTGGTCGCGGCCCTCGCCAAGGAGTGGGGCGTGACGTCCCGCGCCGGCGCTCCTGGCAAGACCGTCTGGGCCGTCGTACCCACCGGGTGCGGGACGCGGGCGGGCCCGTGACGGCGTGACCCCCGCCACGGCATGCGTACGGCACGACGGAGCCGCACCCGGCGACGAACCCGTCAGGCAGAGACAGACCCGCCGTACAACGCCGGATGCCCAGCCCCCGCAGGGGACTGGGCACCGTGGCTCAGCTCAGCGCACGCTCAGTGGGCGTGGCCGTGGCCGTGGCCCGCGGCGGCCGGCTCTTCCTCTTCCTTCTTCTCGACGACCAGGGTCTCGGTCGTCAGCAGGAGGGAGGCGATGGAGGCGGCGTTCTCCAGCGCGGAACGGGTCACCTTGACCGGGTCGATGACGCCGGCCTTGATCAGGTCGGCGTACTCGCCGGTGGCGGCGTTGTAGCCGCTGCCCTTCTCGAGCTCGGCGACCTTGGAGACGATGACGTAGCCCTCAAGGCCGGCGTTCTCGGCGATCCAGCGCAGCGGCTCGACGGCGGCGCGGCGGACGACCGCGACACCGGTGGCCTCGTCGCCGGTCTTGCCGAGGTTGTCCTCGAGGACCTTGACGGCGTGGACCAGCGCGGAGCCACCACCGGAGACGATGCCCTCCTCGACCGCGGCGCGGGTCGCGGAGATGGCGTCCTCCAGGCGGTGCTTCTTCTCCTTCAGCTCCACCTCCGTGGCGGCGCCGACCTTGATCACGCACACGCCGCCGGCCAGCTTCGCGAGGCGCTCCTGGAGCTTCTCGCGGTCCCAGTCGGAGTCGGTGGACTCGATCTCGGCCTTGATCTGGGCGACGCGGGCCGCCACGTCCTCCTTCTTGCCGGCGCCGTCGACGATCGTGGTGTCGTCCTTGGTGACGGTGACACGGCGGGCGGAGCCGAGGACGTCCAGGCCGACCTGGTCGAGCTTGAGGCCGACCTCCTCGGAGACGACGGTGGCGCCGGTGAGGGTCGCCATGTCCTGCAGCATCGCCTTGCGGCGGTCGCCGAAGCCGGGGGCCTTCACGGCGGTGGCGTTGAAGGTGCCGCGGATCTTGTTCACGACCAGGGTCGACAGGGCCTCGCCCTCGACGTCCTCGGCGATGATCAGCAGCGGCTTCGAGGAGTTCGCCTGGATGATCTTCTCGAGCAGCGGGAGCAGGTCCGCGATCGCGGAGATCTTGCCCTGGTGGATCAGGATGTACGGGTCATCGAGGACGGCCTCCATGCGCTCCTGGTCCGTGACGAAGTACGGCGACAGGTAGCCCTTGTCGAAGGCCATGCCCTCGGTGAAGTCCAGCTCCAGGCCGAAGGTGTTGGACTCCTCGACGGTGATGACGCCGTCCTTGCCGACCTTGTCCATCGCCTCGGCGATGAGCTCGCCGACCTGCTGGTCCTGCGCGGACAGCGCGGCCACGGCGGCGATGTCGGACTTCTCGTCGATCGGGCGGGCCGAGGCGTGCAGGTCGTCGGAGACGGCCTTGACCGCGGCGTCGATGCCCTTCTTCAGGGCGGCCGGGGAGGCGCCGGCGGCGACGTTCCGCAGGCCCTCGCGCACCAGCGCCTGGGCCAGCACGGTCGCGGTGGTGGTGCCGTCACCCGCGATGTCGTTGGTCTTGGTCGCCACCTCCTTCACCAGCTGCGCGCCGAGGTTCTCGTACGGGTCCTCGATCTCGACCTCGCGGGCGATGGTGACGCCGTCGTTGGTGATGGTCGGGGCGCCGAACTTCTTGTCGATGACGACGTTGCGGCCCTTGGGGCCGATCGTCACCTTCACCGTGTCGGCAAGCTTGTTGACGCCGCGCTCGAGGGCGCGACGGGCGTCCTCGTCGAACTTCAGGATCTTCGCCATGGCAGCGGGAGCCCTCTCGGAAAAAGATCTGGGTGAAAACGGCACTGCGCCCCGGGCGCCCGGCTTCTTATCGGTCGCGGGGGCCAGGGGCGCAGCTCACAGCGGAAACGCTGAGGTGATTACTTCTCGATGATCGCGAGCACGTCGCGAGCCGAGAGCACGAGGTACTCCTCGTTGTTGTACTTCACCTCGGTGCCGCCGTACTTGCTGTAGAGCACGACGTCGCCGACCTTGACGTCGAGCGGAAGGCGGTTGCCGTCCTCGAAGCGGCCCGGGCCCACGGCCAGGACGACGCCCTCCTGGGGCTTCTCCTTGGCGGTGTCCGGGATGACCAGGCCCGAGGCCGTGGTCTGCTCGGCGTCCAGCGGCTGGACCACGATGCGGTCCTCGAGCGGCTTGATGGCAACCTTGGAGCTGGCGGTCGTCACGATCCGACCTCCCCCTTCGGAGATCTCACGGGGTTAACTGTCTGAGGTGGCGACCAGGTCGATCCGTCGTCGCGGGTGCCGGACCTGCCCGTCGCTTTGTTGGCACTCTCCCAAGGGGAGTGCCAGAGCCGAGACTATGACCGCGGTTAGCACTCGGTCAAGCGGAGTGCCAATTGCCCCCCGGCGCGTCGGCCTCGGACCGCCATAAGCCGCCGGGAGTCCGGGGTGCGGGGGCCGTCGGGAGTTTCGGCGCGCCGCACCCCTTCCGTACCCACGCGTTTAGTACGACCGTACGTTCATGCACTCACGCTCCACCGCCGCGGACGGCGCCCTCACCGGTGGCTGTGTCCTCCTGCTCGTGCTGGTGGCGGATGCGACGGCCGCGCTGCTGGTGCTCATCGTGCTGGCCCTGCGCGGGCTCGGCCGGCTGGACCTGCCCGGCGGTACGGCGGACGGGGCGCCGGCCGTCGACCGGGTGCCCGCGCTGTGCTGTGTCGGCTTCGCGGTGGCGGCCGCGGTGGCCGGGGTACTGCTGGTGCGGGGCGGCAACCGGCTCACCGGCGCGCTGCAGTTGGCCCTGGCGGTCGTCGTCGCCTGCGCCGCGCTGGGGGTCTGGCACGACGCGCGCGACCGCTCCCGCTCCCCGTCCACCCCTCCGGCCGACCGGCTGGTGGACGCCTCGGGGGACGTTTTGGGGGACGTTTCGGGGGACGTTTTGGGGGACGTTTCGGGGGGCGCTTTGGGGGACGTTTCGGGGAGTGTCTCGCGGTATGCCGCGCGGTACGCCTCCGGGAGCGTTTCGCGGGGCGCCTCGCCGTACGCCTCCGGGAGCGTCTCGCGGGGCGCCGCGGAGGTGGCCTCGTGGCCGCCTCAGAGGTAGTCCGCCAGCCGGCCCACGGTCAGGCCGCGCTCCTGGATACGGTGCAGCAGCCGTACCGTGCGCTCGTGCAGGGTGGGGCCGTCGAGGTCGTCGTCGTCCGAGGCGACCAGCAGGATGTCGCCGGGGCGCAGGCGGCGGGGGCCGCGGGTGAAGTGCAGTCCGCCCTCCGTGGTCGAGGCGCGCCACAGGACGACCGCCGCGACCCCGCAGTCGGCCGCGGCACGCAGGGTGGTCCCGTCGTACGCGGCGTAGGGCGGGCGGAAGAGGCGGGGGCGGACGCCGAAGCGTGAGTGGAGCTTGTCCCGCTGCCCGCAGATCTCGGCGCGCTGGCCGGCGTAGGGCAGGCCGCGCAGCGCGGGGTGGTCGAGGGTGTGGTTCTGCAGGTCGGCGCCGACCGACAGCAGCCGCGCGAAGTGCCCGTATCCCGGCCCGGCCACGCCGTCCGTGAGGAACATGCTGACCGGCAGCCGCAGTTCACGGACCATGTCGACGAACCGCGGGTCCTGCTCGGCGCCGTCGTCGTAGGTGAGGAAGACGACCTTGTCGGTGGTGTCCACGTGGTCCACGACCGGGGGCGCGGCGGGGGACGCGGTACCGGCGGAGGACGCGGTACCGGCGGAGGACGCGGCGCCGGCGGGGAGAGCGAGCGGGCGCGCCTGGGGGCGGCCGGGGGGACGGGCCGGCGGGCGCGGCGGTGGGGGCAGCGGGGCGGCCAGACCCCAGCGGCGGTACGGCTGTTCGGCGGCCGGGCGCTGCGAACGCACCCCCTGGGCCGCCTTCCGGCCCAGCCGCTCGATGGGGTCCACGGACTGCGCGCACCCGGTCAGCAGCGCGGCCGCGAGCAGCCCCGCGGCCGTGCGCCGCAGCCGGGACCCCGGGCGGAGTGGGTGCCGGGGTCCGGGCCGGAGCAGGGGTCCGGGCCGGAGCAGGGGTCCGGGCCGGAGCAGGGGTCCGGGCCGGAGCAGGGGTCCGGGCCGGAGCCGCACACCTCGCCTCACAGGTAGTCCTCCAGCCGGGCGACCGCGAATCCCTTCGCCGTGACCGTGTCCAGGAACCGCCGCATGTCGTCGACCATCGTGCCGTTCCACTCGTGGGGGCCCCGGAAGTGGGTGAGGACGATGTCGCCGCGGCGCATCCGCTGGTCGTCCTCGCGGTACTCCCAGTGGTCGACGAAGACCTCCTCGTTCCAGATCGGCGCGTAGGCGATGCCGCAGGACTTGGCGGCGCGCAGGGTGTCCTGGTTGTAGTTGCCGTAGGGCGGCCGGAAGAGCCTCGGGCGCCTGCCGAACTGCCGCTCCATCACGTCCTGCATGTCGCAGATCTCGTGCCGCTGCTCGTCGTAGGACAGGCCCGGCAGGTAGGGGTGGTGCAGGGTGTGGTTGTTGAGGGTGATGCCCGAGGACTGCATCCTGCGGAAGTAGCCGTAGTCGTCCTCCACCAGGTAGTTGCTGAGGAAGGCGGTGTACGGGATCTTCAGGTCGCTCATCATGCGCAGGAACGCGGGGTCCTTCTCCGCGCCGTCGTCGATGGTGAGGAAGACGACCTTGTCCCTGGTGGGGACGGTGGTGAAGACGGGGGGCAGGTTCCAGTCCTCCTGGTGGTCCACCTCGAAGCCCGCGCGGGCGGTGATGCGGGGTCTGGCCTTGGGCGGGCGCGGGGGCGTCAGCGGTACGTGGGCCAGGCCCCAGCGCCTGGCCGCGGCGGAGCGGGCGGCGTAGGAGGCGTGCAGACGGGTGGCGTAGGAGTCGAGGGCGCGGGCCTCGGGCGCCTGGAGGCGCTGCTGGCCCTGGGCGGGACGGACCGGGGTGTCCGGCTGCGAGGAACAGGCGGAGGCCAGGGCGGCGACGGCGAGGACGGCCAGGGTCACGCGGGCGCCGTTTTTCCGATATCCAGTCTTTTTGTCATTTTGTACTACTAGTCTCATGGCGCCGGATCCTCCCAGGCCGCCGCGCCGATCCCGGGACGACACCGCGGCCGGCGGCACACCATCCACCGACCGGCCCAACAGCCCCAGCTGCCCAACGGCCCAAGCAGCCCGACCCGCCCGGCGGTCCGACCTGGCCGACGGGCCCGACCGGGTGCGCCGGCGCCGCCCGCCCCGCCCGCCCCCATGGCCCCGATGGCCCCGTGAGCCCCCGCGCCGCCCGCTGCCCGACAATGAGCCGGTGACCGAACCGCTCCATGCCTTCGCCTCGCTGCTCACCCCCGAGGGCCGCGCCCTCCTGGACGAGGTGCGCGGCACCGACCCCGCCGACGAGCTGGCGGTCGCCACCCGGCTGCGCCGCACGCACCCCGCCGAACTGGTGTCGGCGGCCCTCGGGCAGGCGCGGCTGCGGCAGCGGGCGGCGGCGAAGTTCGGCGAACGGGACGCGGAGCGGATGTTCTTCACGCCGAACGGGGTGGAGCAGTCCACCCGGGCGAGCGTGGCGGCGTACCGGGCGGCGCGGCTGAGGGAACTGGGCGTGGCCTCCGTCGCCGACCTGTGCTGCGGGATCGGCGGCGACGCCATCGCGCTGGCCCGCGCGGGCATCCGGGTCCTCGCCGTGGACCGGGACCCGCTGACGGCCGCCGCCGCCCGGGCCAACGCCGAGGCCCTGGGGCTCGGCGACCTGATCGAGGTGCGGGAGGCGGACGTCACGGACGTCGACACCGCCGCCCACGACGCCGTGTTCGTGGACCCGGCGCGGCGCGGCGGGCGGGGCCGGATCTTCGACCCGGAGGCGTACTCACCCCCGCTGTCCTGGGCCGTCGGGGCGGCCCTCGCCGCCCCGCACGCCGCCCTGAAGGTCGCGCCCGGCATCCCGCACGAGGCGGTCCCGGCGGAGGCCGAGGCCGAGTGGATCTCCGACGGCGGGGACGTGAAGGAGGCGGTGCTGTGGTTCGGCACCGAGCCGGGCCTGGTGCGCGCCACCCTGCTCCCCGGCCCCCACAGCCTGCGCGGCCGCGGCCTGCCCGACCCGGAGGTCCGCGCTCCGGGACGCTATCTCTACGAACCCGACGGCGCCGTCATCCGCGCCCATCTGGTCGCCGAGGTCGCCGCCGGACTCGACGGCGGCGGACTGCTCGACGCGACGATCGCCTACGTCACCTCCGACGAACTGCGCCGCACCCCGTACGCGACCGCCTACGAGATCACCGACCGGCTCCCCTTCAACGTCAAGAGGCTGAAGGCGCTGCTGCGGGAGCGGGCGGTCGGCGTCCTGACCGTGAAGAAGCGCGGCTCGGCGGTCGAGCCGGAGGAACTGCGCCGCAAGGTCCTGCCGAAACCGCACGGCCCGAACGCGGTGACGGTCTTCCTCACTCGCGTCGCCGGAGCCCCGACGATGCTGCTCGGCCACCCGGCGGACTGACCCACCCACCGAACCGAGCGGCCCCACCGACCGGCGGACCGGCCGACCCGGCGGACCGACCGACCGGCCGGCCCCGCCGCTCAGGACGCGACGATCGCCCTGCCCACGGCGAACCCCTTGGCCGGCCCCTCCGGAATGATCGCGTCACTGCCGTAGGGGACACGGTGCTCGTCGGTGTACCTGGCCTTCTTCGGGTCGGGGGAGGTCAGGACGACGACGGCGCCCTCGTCGTCGAAGTCGTCGAAGCCGTCGAAGCCGTCGAAGCCGTCGAAGCCGTCGACGATCACGTACACCGGGATTCCGGCCCGCGCGTACTCACGGTGCTTGCGCGCGCGGTCCCGCTGAAGGTTCCGGTAGCCGGGCGAGGTGACCTCGACGACCAGCTTCACCCCGGCGGCGTCGACCCCGAGGCCCTCCTCGTCGGGGATCTCGTCCAGGTCCAGGGGGGCGACGAAGAGGTCGGGGATCCAGGACTTGCGGTTGTGGACGAGATTCACGTCCTGGTGAGCGGCGTAACCGCTCCTGGCCAGATGAGCGTCGAGCGCCCTCCGAAGGCGGTTGACAAGTACACCATGACGACGGCGACCTGTGGGCGAGACCTCGATGGCCCCCTCGATGATCTCGGCGCGGTAGCCCTCGGGGAGATCCATGGCCTTCCACGCCTGCCACAGGACCTCGTCCAGATCGGAACCCGGTTCGGAAACCGGCTTGTCTGCCACCACCGGGGCCACCTCTTCTGCGAGAGCGGTCATCGAGAAGCACCTCCTCCTTCAAGGGTGGGCGGGAGCGCCACTACGGCACAAGCGACGGCCGTGACGCTACGCATACGCGCCCGCCCGCGGGGCCCGATCCGTGTGGATCATCCGAACGAGTGATCATGCTCCCGGCCCCCGGTCCCCCGGTCCCGGTTCCCCGGCTCCCCGGCGCCCCGGTCCGCTCAGTCACATTCCGCGGCCCGGCGCAGCAGCAGCTCGCGTTCCCGTTCGTTGCGGGTGAGGGACGCGGCGCGCCGGAACTCCGCGCGCGCCTGGGCCGTGCGGCCGAGGCGGGCCAGCAGGTCGGCGCGGACGCTGGGCAGCAAGTGGTAGTCGCGCAGGGCGGGTTCGGCGGTGAGGGCGTCGACGATGTCCAGGGCGGGTCCCGGGCCGTCGGCCATCGACACCGCGACGGCGCGGTTCAGCTCGACGACCGGGGACGGGGAGCGGGCCGCGAGCAGACCGTAGAGGGTGGCGATGGCCGGCCAGTCGGTCTCCTCGTAGGTGTGGGCGTGCGCGTGGCAGGCGGCGATCGCCGCCTGAAGGGCGTACGGCCCCAGGGCGCCCGCCGCGGTGGCCTCCGCGCGGGCCAGGGCGGTGACGCCGCGGGCGATGAGCATGCGGTTCCAGCGGCGGCGGTTCTGGTCCCTGAGCAGGACCGGCGTGCCGTCCGGGCGGGTGCGGGCGGCGGCCCGGGACGCCTGGAACTCCAGCAGCGCGGTCAGTCCGTGCACCTCGGACTCCTTCGGCATCAGCCCGGACAGCAGGCGGGCCAGCCGCAGCGCGTCCTCGCACAGGGCGGGACGCAGCCAGTCGTCGCCGGCCGTGGCGGCGTAACCCTCGTTGAAGATCAGGTAGATGACCTCCAGGACCGAGCCGAGGCGGGCCTCGCGGTCGGGGCCGTACGGCACCTCGAAGGCGACGTTGCGCGTGGCCAGCGTCCGCTTGGCGCGCACGATCCGCTGGGCGACCGTCGGCTCGGGCACGAGGAAGGCGCGCGCGATCTCGGCCGTGGTCAGGCCGCCCGGCAGCCGCAGTGTGAGAGCGGTGCGGGCCTCGGCGGACAGCGCGGGGTGGCAGGTGGTGAAGACCAGACGGAGCAGGTCGTCGTCGATGTCGTCCGGCGCGGGGAGTTCCTCGTACTCGGCCGCGGCCGCGGCGGTCCGCAGGTCGCGGCCGATCTCGGCGAGCTTGCGGGCGTAGTTCTCGCGGCGGCGCACGAGGTCGACGGCGCGGCGGCGCGCGGCGGTCATGAGCCAGGCGCCGGGGTTGTCCGGCACGCCCTGTGCCGGCCACTGCTCCAGCGCCGCGACCAGCGCGTCCTGGGTCAGTTCCTCGGCGATGCCGATGTCCCGGACGATGCGGGCGACGGCGGCGACCACCCGGGGCGACTCGAGCCGGAACACGGTCTCCAGCGCCCCGGCGGCCCGGAGGGGCCCGCCACCCCGGGCCGCCCCGGCACGCTCCCCCGCCCCGGCGGACTCGCCCGGTACGGCGGACTCGCCCGATGCGGGGGGCACGGCGGGTGCGGGGGGCTCGGCGGGCTCGCTCGGCGCGGCCGGGCCGGTGGGCTGTCGTTCCACAACCCCCCATGCAACACCCCCGGCCGCCGCCGGCCAAGCGGGACTCAGCCCTCGGCGATCTCCCGCACCTCGCAGGTCACGGTCCAGTGGTCCTCGTGGACCCGCACGAACCGCTTCGTCCACTCCAGGGCCTCGTCCATGTCCTTGCACTGCATCAGCGCGTAGCCGCCGACGACCTCCTTGGACTCGGTGAACGGCCCGTCCGTGACGGTCAGCCGGCCGCCCTCCCAGTGCACCCGCTTGCCCTGGTCCTGCGGGGTCAGTCCGGCGGTGTCGAGCATGACGCCCGCCTTGGTGATCTCCTCGATCAGCTCACCCATCCGCCGCATCAGCTCGGGGCTCGGGCCCTCGGCGGGCGCGGTGGTCTCGTCGACGCGCACGAGCGACAGATAACGGGGCATGGTGACTCCTCCGGGTCGGGCGGCGGGGCTTCCCATTTCCTTCTCCCCGCCTCTCACCCAGTGCGTCGAACGGCGACGCCCCGGATCGACACCTCGCCGGAAATTCCCGGGATTTTTCCGAGATTCTTTTCCGGGAGTCTTCTCCGGAGCCGGCTCCGGGAAGGTCGTCGCAGGTCAGCGCAGTGACTCCCACAGCCTGCTCGCCGCCGGCTCCTTCGCGACCACCCGGTTGGGGTCGGAGGGGGCCGGCACCACCGGCATGGTCACCGTCCGCACACGGTCCGCCGTCAGGCCCTTCAGGCTCCGGGCGAAGTCCGTCAGCTCGCCCAGCGAGTCCAGGCCGGTGTCGGTGGTCAGGCTGCCGGTGACGGCGTCCGCGACCCGGTAGAGCCCGGCCGGGTCGGACGGCAGACCGCTGCCGGAGACCCGCTCCAGCAGCGCCCTGACCAGTTTCTGCTGCAGCCCTATGCGGCCGAGGTCGCTGCCGTCGCCTAGGCCGTGCCGGGTGCGGGCCAGCGCGAGGGCCCGGGTGCCGTCGAGGTGGTGGGTGCCCGCGGGCAGGTGCAGATGGCTCTTGTCGTCGTCGATGTCCTCGTCCGTGGTGACGCTCACCCCGCCCAGCGCGTCGACCAGCCCGGCGAAGCCGGAGAAGTCGATCTCGACGTAGTGGTCCATGCGGACACCGGTGAGCGACTCTGCTGTCTTGACCGCGCACACCGGCCCGCCCACCTCGTAGGCGCTGTTGAACATGGTGCCGTACGCCACCGCCGTGGTCCGGCCCGACGGCAGCGGGCACGACGGGCGGGTGACCAGGGTGTCGCGCGGGATGCTGACCACGGTGGCGGAGGTACGGCCGGGGTCCACATGGACCACCATCGCCGTGTCGGAGCGGGCGCCTCCGCTGTCGCCGCCGCCGAGTGCGGCGTTCCGCCCGCCACTGCGCGAGTCCGAGCCGAGCACCAGGATGTTCACCGCGCCGGTCGGCAGCGGGGACGCGGCGGCCGGGCCGGCGGGCGAGGAGGCGGCGGCCGGCCGTTCGCGGGGGCGGTCGTCGCCGAGGGCGTGATCGATGTCGACGCCCTGGATGTTGTGGTCCAGGTGCCAGTACGCCCAGCCCGCCACCGCCATCCCCGTCACCAGGGTTCCCGCCAGGGTGAGGCCCAGGGCCCTCAGCACGTTTCGCGTCACGGCGAGCAAACGTACGTCCGAATTATGAGCGTCCTGTTAGGACGGGGGACCAAGAAAGCCTTCTTCGTAAAATCTCACCTTCAACGGCCCTTCGACCGCCCCAACGGCCCTTCGAGGCCCTTCGAGGCCCTTCGAGGCCCTTCGACGGCCCCCACCGGTCCTTCCACGGCCTTGCACGGCCTTGCACGGCCTTGCACGGCCTCGCACGGCCCACCGGCCGTCCGTCCTCGAAACTTTCGAAGGCCCGCGACCAGCCACTATCAGCCGCGACCGGCCGCCCTCACACCCCCGGCGCGGCCGTGCTGCTGCGCACCACCAGGCTCGTCGCCAGCTCCACCCGGGTCGCCACCGGCGACTCCTGCTCGCGGCCGAGGTCCAGCACCAGCCTCGCCGCCGCCTCGGCCATCTCGGTCAGCGGCTGCCGCACGGTCGTCAGCGGCGGCCCCACCCAGCGCGCCACCGGCAGGTCGTCGAAGCCGACCACGCTCAGGTCCTCGGGGATGCGCAGGCCCAGCTCGCGCGCCGCCTCGTACAGACCCAGCGCCTGGAGGTCGTTGCCGGCGAAGACGGCCGTCGGCCGGTCCTCGCGGCGCAGCAGCTCAAGGCCGAGCCGGTAGCCGGCCTCGTGGTGGAAGTCGCCGGTGAGGATCAGGGAGGGGTCCACCGGGAGTTCCGCCGTCTCCAGCGCGGCCCGGTAGCCGTCGACCCGGGCGCGGCTGCACATCATCCGCGACGGCCCGCTGATCGCGCCGATCCGGGTGTGGCCGAGCTCCACCAGGTGCCGGGTGGCGGCGAGCCCGCCCTGCCAGTTGGTGGCGCCGATCGAGGGCACGTCGGCGCCTGGGTCGCCCGCCGGGTCCATCACCACGAACGGGATGGAGCGGCTGGTCAGCAGGGCCCGCTGGGACTCGTCCAGCCCGGACAGCACCAGGATCACGCCGTGCGGGCGGCGGGCGGCGACCTGGTCGGCCCAGGTGCGCCCCGGGGTGAGCCGGCCCGCGCTCTCGGAGAGCACCACGCTCAGGCCCGCGTCCCGGGCGACGTTCTCCACGCCCCGGATGACCTCCATCGCCCAGGCGCTCTCCAGCTCGTGGAAGACCAGGTCGATCAGCGGCGAGCGGGTCGCCTCGGCCCGCCTGCGCCGGTAGCCGTGGGTGCGCAGCAGCTCCTCGACGCGGGTGCGCGTCCCCGGGGCGACATCGGCGCGCCCGTTGAGGACCTTCGAAACAGTCGGAGCCGACACCCCGGCCGCGCGGGCGATCTCGGCGAGCGTGGCGGTCTGTGTTCCTGCGGTCTTCGTCGGCTTCATGGCGGCGATCGTATCTCTGCGCGACCCCTTGACGAACCCCCTCGGCCGCCTTACGTTCCCGGAACATTCGTAATGACAACCGAAACATTCGACCACTCGGCCACGTTCGACAACGACCTTCGTGAGAGGTGCCGTCACATGGAGTCCTACAGCAGGCGCTGGTTCCTCGGCGCCGGCGCCACCACCCTGATATCGGCCGCCGGTCTGACCGCCTGCGGTTCCGGCAGCGGCTCCGGCGGCTCCGGCGGCACGCTCACCGCGTTCGTGTACGGCGACGACGCGGTCAAGGTGCAGGCCAAGGCCGTCAGCCGGTTCAACTCCTCGGCGGCGGCGAAGAAGGCCAAGGGCACGGTCAAGCTGGAGAAGGTGCCCGGCTCCGACTACCCGGCCAAGCTGCGCACCGCGATGGGCTCGCCCCACGCCCCCGACATCTTCTTCAACTGGGGCGGCGGCTCCATCAAGGCGTACCAGGAGGCCGGACAGCTCGTCGACCTCACCGACACCATCAAGTCCGACGCGGTCCTCAAGGACGGCTTCCTGCCCTCCGTGCTCGCCGCCGGCGCGCTCGGCGGCCGCAACTACGGCATCCCGATGCGCGGCATGCAGCCGGTGATGCTCTTCTACAACAAGACGCTGTTCACCGAGCACAAGCTCCAGCCGCCCACCACCTGGGACCAGTTGCTGGACACCAACGCCAAGCTGAAGAAGGCGGGGATCACCCCCTTCGCGCTCGGCGGCGCGGACATCTGGCCGGAGCTGATGTGGCTGGAGTACCTCGTCGACCGCATCGGCGGCCCCCAGGTCTTCGACAGGATCAAGAACGGCGACTCCTCCGGCTGGGGCGACCCGGCCGTCCTCAAGGCCGCCGAGACCGTCAAGCAGCTCATCGACGACGGCGCCTTCGGCAAGGGCTTCAGCTCGGTGGCGTACACCAACGGCGGCGCGCCCGCGGTCTTCGCCAAGGGCAAGGCCGCCATGCACCTGATGGGCTCCTGGGAGTACTCCACGCAGCTCGGCAAGTTCCCGGACTTCGCCAAGAAGGACCTGGGCTGGTGCGCCTTCCCGAAGTACGACGGCGGGGCCGGCGACATCCGCAACGTGGTGGGCAACCCCACCAACTACTGGTCGGTCAACGCCCGCACCTCCAACAAGGACGCGGCGCTGGCCTTCCTGCGCGACTGCGCCTCGGAGAGCTACGCCGGGGACCTGGTCGCCAACGGCGACATCCCGACCACCTCCAACGCGGCCAGGCTCCTGGACGCCTCCCCCAACCCCGGGTTCGCCAAGTTCCAGTACCGGATGGTGCAGCAGGCCCCCGCGTTCACGCTGAGCTGGGACCAGGCGGTGGACCCGGAGTCCTCCACCCCGATGCTCACCGAGATCAACAAGCTGTTCGTGGGGAAGTCGACGCCGGCCCGGTTCGTGGCCGCGCTCAAGGAGCTGAAGTGAGCGTCACCGCCGCCACGAAGACCTGCGGGCCCCGGCGGCCCGCCGGGGCCCGCAGGTTCGGCAGGTCCGGCACCCCCGGCAGACCAAGCAGAGAGGGCACGTCCGGCAGGCCCCGGAAGGGGGTGCGGCCCGGGCGCCCGCACGCCTCCTGGGCCCTGCCCGCCGTCCTGTTCTTCACCTTCTTCGCCGTGGTGCCGATGGCCCTGGCCTTCTGTCTCTCCTTCACCCAGTGGAACGGCCTGGGCGATCCGCAGCCGGCCGGCCTCGCCAACTGGCGCAAGCTGCTGGACGACGACCGCCTCACCCAGTCCCTCACGGTGACCGTCCTGCTCACCGTGGTCAGCTGGGCGTTCCAGACGGTGGTGTCCCTGCTGCTGGGTGTGTGGGCGGCGGGCCGGCAGCGCAACCGCGCGGTCCTCTCGGCGGTCTTCTTCGTGCCGTTCCTGCTCTCCTCGACGGCGATCTCCCTGCTCTTCTACGCGCTGCTCGACCCGAACTTCGGCATCGTCCACCAGGACACCCTCGGTTCGACCTCCGGCGCGTTCCTCGCGATCGTCTTCGTCGGCGGCTGGCAGTTCATCCCCTTCCACACCCTGATCTACCAGGGCGGGGCCCGGCAGATCCCCGAGGTGCTGTACCAGGCCGCGGCCATCGACGGCGCCGGCCGCTGCCGGCAGTTCTTCTCGATCACCCTGCCGCAGCTGCGCAACACCGCCACCACCTCCGGCGTGCTGATGCTCGTCGGCTCGCTGACGTACTTCGAGACCGTGCTGATCCTGACCCAGGGCGGCCCCGGCACGGACACCGCGATCCTGCCGTACCTGATGTACGAGGCGGGCTTCAAGAGCTACGACTTCGGCTACGCGAGCGCCGTCGCGACCTTCCTGGTCGTGGCCGCCACCGCGCTGTCGCTGCTGCTGGTGCGGCTGACCGGCTTCGGCGCCATGCGCAGCACCAGGGAAGGAATGTGACGCAGTGTCGCACGACACCTTGCCCCGCCCGGTGAGGACCGCCGGGCGCCCCGCACCCGCCGGACCCGGGCGGCACCGCCGCCACTGGACCAGGCGCCCCAACCCGCTGGCCGGGATCGGCTCGGCGGTGTGGCTGGCCGTCGTGATCGTCCCGATCTACACGATGATCTCGATCTCGCTGACCAGCCAGGACAAGGCACTGGGCAACAACGCGCTCCAGCCGCCCACCGACCCCACCCTGGAGAACTACAACACCGTCCTGCACAACGGCTTCCCCCACTTCCTCCTCAACACGGTGATCGTGGCGGCGGCGGTCGTGGCGATCGTCCTGGTGCTGTGCGTCCCGCTGTCGTACGTGGCCGTGCGCTCGCGCGGCTTGTGGTCCGGCGCCGCCTTCCGGCTGTTCCTGCTGGGCGTGGCCATCCCCGCGCAGGCGGTCGTCGTCCCGCTCTATCTGATGATCGCCAAGCTGAACCTGTACGACAGCCTCGTCGCCGTCATCCTGCCGACGGCGGCCTTCGCCATGCCCGTGTCCGTGCTGATCCTCACCGGCACCCTCCGGGACATCTCCGAGGAGATGTACGAGGCGATGGCGCTGGACGGCGCCTCGCCGGCCCGGATGCTGTTCCAGCTCGTCATCCCGATGACCAAGGGCGGCATCGGCACCGTCGTCATCTACTCGGCCCTGCAGGCCTGGAACAACTTCCTCTTCCCGCTGATCTTCACCCAGTCCGACGGCCCGCGGGTGCTGACCCTCGGCCTGTTCAACTACGTCAGCCAGTTCGGTGTGAACATCCCCGCCCTGCTCGCCTCGGTCGTCCTCTCCGGCGTCCCGATCCTCGCCGTCTACCTGGTGGCCCGGCGTGCCCTGGTGGGCGGCCTGATGGGCGTGGGCGGCAAGTGACCGCCCCGCGCACGCCCTGCCCCGACGTCTCCGACAGGAGTTCCATGACCCCCGCCCCCTGGCGTGACCCCGCCCTGCCCGCCGCCGCCCGCGTCGACGACCTGGTCTCCCGGATGACCCTCCGCGAGAAGACCGCCCAGCTGTACGGCGTGTGGGTGGGCGCGGCCACGGACGGCGACGGGGTCGCCCCGCACCAGCAGGCGATGAACACCGACCACGACTGGGACGAGCTGATCACGCATGGTCTCGGCCAGCTGACCCGCTCCTTCGGCACCGCGCCCGTGGACCCGGCGCTCGGCGCGCGGGCGCTGGCCCGCGCCCAGCGCGGGATCGCCGGGGCGGGCCGCTTCGGCATCCCGGCCGTCGCCCACGAGGAGTGCCTGGCCGGCTTCACCGCCTGGGGCGCGACCGCCTACCCGGTGCCGCTGGCCTGGGGTGCGGCCTTCGACCCGGAGCTGGTCGAGGAGATGGCCGCCCGCATCGGCCGCGACCTGCGCTCGGTGGGTGTGCACCAGGGCCTGGCGCCCGTGCTCGACGTGGTCCGCGACCTCCGCTGGGGCCGGGTGGAGGAGACCATCGGCGAGGACCCCTACCTGGTGGGCACGATCGGCGCCGCGTATGTGCGGGGCCTGGAGTCGGCGGGCGTCGTCGCCACCCTCAAGCACTTCGCCGGGTACGCCTCCTCGGCGGGCGCCCGCAACCTGGCCCCGGTGCGGGCCGGCACCCGGGAGTTCGCGGACATCACGCTGCCGCCCTTCGAGATGGCGCTGCGCGAGGGCGGCGCGCGCTCGGTGATGGCGGCCTACACGGAGACCGACGGCGTCCCGGCCTCCGCCGACCCGGCCCTGCTGACCGGGCTGCTGCGCGAGGAGTGGGGCTTCACCGGCACGGTGGTCGCCGACTACTTCGCCGTCGACTTCCTGCAGACCCTGCACCGGGTCGCCGCGAACCCGGCGGATGCCGCCCGGCTGGCCCTGGAGGCCGGCATCGACGTCGAGCTGCCGACGGTGCAGTGCTACGGCGACGACCTGGTGGCCGCGGTGGAGGCCGGACGGATCCCGGAGTCGCTGGTGGACCGCGCGGTCCGCCGGGTGCTGCTGCAGAAGTGCGAACTGGGCCTGCTCGACGAGGACTGGAGCCCCGAGGCCGGCGGCGCGGACGGCGCCGCCGGGCCGGTCGACCTGGACTCCCCGGGGAACCGGGCGGTGGCCCGGCGGCTGGCCGAGGAGTCGGTGGTGCTGCTGGCGAACCCGGACGGCGTCCTCCCCCTGGCGCCGGACACCCGGATCGCCGTCGTCGGTCCCCGGGCGGCGGACGCGCTGGCCATGCTCGGCTGCTACTCCTTCCCGTCCCATGTGGGCACCCAGCACCCGGACGTGCCCATGGGCATCGCGATCCCGGCCCTGCTGGACGCCCTGCGCACCGAACTGCCCGACGCCAAGGTGTCGTTCGCCGAGGGTTGCGACGTCGTGGACCCGGACGCGTCCGGCTTCGCGGAGGCGATCGCCCGGGCCTCGGAGGCGGACGTGTGCGTGGCCGTGCTGGGCGACCGCTCGGGGCTGTTCGGCCGCGGCACCTCCGGCGAGGGCTGCGACGTGGCGGACCTCGAACTCCCCGGCGTCCAGGGGGAGCTGCTGGACGCCCTGGTCGCCACGGGCGTGCCGGTGGTCCTGGTGCTGCTCACCGGCCGTCCCTACGCGCTCGGCCGCTGGGCGGACCGGCTCGGCGCGGTGGTGCAGGCGTTCTTCCCCGGCGAGGAGGGCGGCCCGGCGGTGGCCGGCGTGCTCTCCGGCCGGGTGAACCCCTCCGGGCGGCTGCCGGTGAGCGTGCCGCGCGGGCCGGGCGGCCAGCCGTGGACGTACCTCCAGCCGCCGCTGGGCCTGGCGGGCGAGGTGAGCAGCCTGGACCCGACACCGCTGTACGCGTTCGGCCACGGCCGCTCGTACACCACGTTCGCCTGGGACGACTTCGCCGGTACGGCGGCGGGAACGCCCTCGGGCACCGGCACCGCCACCGGCGCGGGCGCGGGGGCCGGGGCCGGTCCGGGCAACGGTGTCACCGAGATCACGACGGACGGCTCGTACGACCTGTCGCTGACCGTGCGCAACACCGGCGACCGCCCCGGCGCGGACGTGGTCCAGCTCTATCTGCACGACCCGGTGGCCTCGGTGACCCGCCCGGACGTCCGTCTGGTGGGCTACCAGCGGGTGGACCTGGCCCCGGGCGAGGCACGGCGGGTGACCTTCCGCTTCCACGCGGACCTGTCGGCGTTCACCGACCGGGCCGGCCGCCGGGTGGTCGAACCGGGCGCCCTGGAACTGCGGCTGGCGGCCTCGGCGGCCGACGTGCGCCACACGGCCCGGCTCGAACTGACCGGCCCGGTACGGGAGACGGGACCGGACCGCGTGCTGCGGTGCGCCACGGAGGTCACCGCGACGGACTGAACGCCCCGCGTTCGCGGCCGGGAGCGCGCCTGGCCCCCGCACCTCGCCGGCCGGCCCGCCCGCGGCGTCGGCGGGGGCGGGGGCGGGGGCGGGGGCGGGGCGGGACGGGGGCGCTCAACGCCGCCTCGCCGAAGCGGACTCAGGTGCGCGCCCCGGCGCACGCGGGGGCCGGAACTCCTGGAGGATCCTGGATGGAGGGCCTGCGCTCCGGCTCCTGCGCCGCGGGCGTGCCGGAGCTTCGGAGCCGCCGCGGCGCGACCCGCGAAACGCCTCCGCCCGCCACCGGGAACCGGTGACGGGCGGAGATCATGGAGCGCCGGGCAGGCCTTGCACCTGCATCTCCCCGCAGGAAGCGGGGCGTCTTTCCTTGGACCACCAACGCATCGCGTCCGTACCGGAGTTCCGGCCGTTCGCGTGTGATGATCGTAGCGCACGGGAGGGCGACCGCGCCAATCGGCGGCGGCCGCCTACCGCTCCCCGACCGACTCGAACCGCCACCGGTGCACCGGCCGGGCCACCAGTTCGCCGTCCGGATCCGGCAGCTCGGGCAGGTCCGCGGCGTCGGGGTCCGCGTCCCACCAGGTGATGACCAGGACCCGGTCCCCGGGCGCGCGGAAGGTCTCCCGGCGCAGCGGAGTGCGGGGCAGGCCCTGTTCCTGCGCCCAGGCGCGCAGTTCGTCGGCGCGGCCCGGCACCGCGCGGGCCTCCCACATCAGCGCGACCGTCATGAGTAGAGGTTCTCCCCGCTCACCTCGTGCGCATGGTCGTGAGAACGCGCGTGCGGGCGGCCGTGCGCGGTGGCGTCGGCTTCCCGCCGGGACTCGCCCGGGACATGGGGGTCGGTCACCGGCAGCGACGAGTCCGCCGACAGGTCCCAGTCCGAGGCCGCGCGGCCGCGTGCCACCATCTCCGCGCCCAGGGCCGCCACCATCGCGCCGTTGTCCGTGCAGAGCTTGGGCCGCGGCACGCGCAGGCGGATACCGGCCGCCTCGCAGCGCTCCTGGGCCAGGGCGCGCAGCCGCGAGTTGGCGGCCACCCCGCCGCCGATCATCAGGTGGTCCACGCCCTCGTCCTTGCAGGCCCGTACGGCCTTGCGGGTGAGGACGTCCACCACGGCCTCCTGGAAGGAGGCGGCCACGTCACGGACGGGCACCTCCTCGCCGGCCGCCCGCCGGGCCTCGATCCAGCGGGCCACCGCGGTCTTCAGGCCGGAGAAGGAGAAGTCGTAGGCCGGGTCGCGGGGGCCGGTCAGGCCGCGCGGGAAGGCGATCGCCGCCGGGTCGCCCTCGCGCGCGTACCGGTCGATGACCGGGCCGCCGGGGAAGCCGAGGTTCAGCACCCGCGCGATCTTGTCGAAGGCCTCGCCCGCCGCGTCGTCGATGGTCGCGCCCATGGGCCGTACGTCGGCGGTGATGTCCGAGGACAGCAGCAGGGAGGAGTGGCCGCCGCTGACCAGCAGCGCCATCGTCGGCTCCGGGAGCGGGCCGTGCTCGAGCTGGTCGACGCAGATGTGCGAGGCGAGGTGGTTGACGCCGTACAGCGGCTTGCCCAGGGCGTAGGCGTACGCCTTGGCCGCGGAGACGCCGACCAGCAGGGCGCCGGCCAGTCCGGGGCCGGCCGTGACGGCGATGCCGTCCAGGTCCCGCGCGGTGACCCCGGCCTCCTTCAGCGCGCGCTCGATGGTGGGGACCATCGCCTCCAGGTGGGCGCGGGAGGCCACCTCCGGCACCACGCCGCCGAACCGCGCGTGCTCGTCGACGCTGGAGGCGACGGCGTCGGCCAGCAGGGTGGTGCCGCGCACGATGCCGACGCCGGTCTCGTCGCAGGAGGTCTCGATGCCGAGGACGAGCGGCTCGTCCCGGGTGTCAGCCATGGGTCTCGGTTCCTTCTACGCCGTCGTCTTCGGTTGCGGGGGGCACGGGGCCCACGGGGGTCACGGGGGTCACGGAGGCGGCGGGGTCGGACAGCCGCATGACCAGGGCGTCCACGTTCCCCGGCTGGTAGTAGCCGCGCCGGAAGCCGATCGGCTCGAAGCCGAAGCGCTCGTAGAGCTTCTGTGCCCGTACGTTGTCCACCCGGCATTCGAGCAGGACCTCGGTGCACTCGAAGTCCGTGGCCGCCCGCAGCAGCTCGGCCAGCAGCCGGGAGCCCAGGCCGCTGCCCCAGTGGTCGCGGGCGACGGCGATGGTCTGGATGTCGCCCTGCTCGCCGGTGGCGGCCAGGCCGGCGTACCCGACGATCCTGCCGTCCTCCTCCGCGACCACGTAGCGCCGGGTGGCGTTCGGGCCGCGGGAGTGCGCGAGCTCGGACCAGAACATCCCCCGGGACCAGGTGTCCTCGGGGAACAGCTCCTTCTCCAGCTCCAGCACCTGGTCGATGTCCCACCAGCGCATCTCGCGCACCACGGGGGTGCCGGGTGCCGTCGTCGTCCGTCCGGTCACGTGTCCCGTCACCTCGGGGTGACCACCTTGTAGTTCTTGGGCACCTGGGCGTCGGGCCGCCGCAGGTACAGCGGCCGGGGCGGCGGCAGCTCCTCGCCCGCGGCGAGCCTCTCGGCGGCCAGGCGGGCCAGGGCGGCGGCCGAGACGTGCTCGGGCTCGTGCGCCTGGGGGAAGGTGTCCGGGTACAGCAGCGCGCCCGCGCCGACCGCGGGCAGGTCGCGGACCTGGTCGGCGATGTCGGCGGGCCGGTCGACGGCCGGGTCGGTGAGGCGGGTGCGGGAGTCGGCGTAGCGCGCCCAGTAGACCTCCTTGCGCCGGGCGTCGGTGGCCACGACGAAGGGGCCGGGCAGGTCGGCGGCGTAGGCGAGGCCGTCGAGGGTGCACACGCCGTGCACGGGGACGCCGAGGGCGAGCCCGAAGGTGTCGGCGGTCATCAGGCCGACGCGCAGCCCGGTGTACGGGCCGGGGCCGATGCCGGCGACGATGCCCGTGACGGCGTCGAGCGAGAGCCCGGCCTCGGCCAGGACCCGGTCGACGGCCGGCAGCAGCAGCTCTCCGTGCCGGCGTGCGTCCACCTGGCTCGACGAGGCGATGACGGCCGAGCCGTCGTGCAGGGCGACGGTCACGGCGGGGGTGGCGGTATCCAGAGCGAGCAAGAGCACGCAAACAGCCTACGGCTCCCGCGCCGCGCGCACGGCCGCCCGGGTCGGGCGCGCTGCGGCTGCTACCGTCCCGGACCAGGGACCGGGTTCCGCTACCGTCCGACTACAGCGAGTGATCCAGAGGTGGACGACCGTGGCAAGGAGCAGCTCCGGATTCGTGGCCGTCCTCACCGCCGCCGCCGTCGCCGGGGTCGGCTTCCTCGCCTACCGGGCCCAGGCGACCGTTCCCCCCGGCCTGGGCGGCAGGCCCGGCGCCACGGCGACCGCGGCGGCGAGCGCGACCAAGGCGCCGCGCGACAAGCGGAACCCGACCGCGCTGCCCGGCGGTTCGGGCACCGGCGAGCGGGTGGTGTACTCGGTGGACGACGACCGGGTGTGGCTGGTCGGGCCCGGCGGCCGGGTGGAGAACACCTTCAAGGTCCGCCCCGGCACCGTCGACCCGCCCCCGGGCACCTACGCGGTCACCTCGCGCTCGAAGGCGATCACCGGGACCGACGGCGTTCCGGTCGAGCACGTCGTGCTGTTCACCAGCGTCGACGGGGTCGTCATCGGCTTCAGCGCGGCGGTGGACGACGCCACGCCGGTCACCGGCATGGGCGGGGCCGTGAAGACCGGCGGCATCCGGGAGTCGCGGGAGGACGGCGCGGCGATGTGGATGTTCGCGACGATCGGGCAGAAGGTCGTCGTCATCCGATAGGGCTACGAGGGCTACGAGGGCTACGCGGCTTCGGGCCGTCCGTCCACCCTGGGGATTCCGGGGGCGGGGGCCGTTCGGGTGCCGGGGGCGGGGACCGTTCGGGTGCCGGGAGCCGGGGCCGTACGCGTGCTCGCGGCCGGAGCCGTACCAGTGCTTCGGGCCGGTGTCCCGGGCCGGGGCGGGCGGCCCGCGGGCCGCGCGGAAGCGCACGCGTGCGCGGGCTCAGCGGGCTGTACCGGCTCCGCTGCCTGTACGGGCTGTACCGGCTCCACGCCCTGCACGGACCCCAGGGGCTCCGGGGCACGGGGCGGGCGGGAGACCGCGTCCGCCGCCGCGCACGAGGCGAGCAGCTCACGCATGGACACACCCCCGGCGCCGTACGGCCGCGAGGGCCGCGGCTGGTTCTCGGTGGCCGGCATGGGCGCCTCCTGGGATCGGGGGCGGACGTGGTTAGGCTTGCCTAACCACGGGCTGGGGACCATGTGACCACGGCCGACGGCCCCGGCGCAAGGAGGGCCGGGCGTCCCGCTCCCGCGGGCCCGTCCGGCCCCCGGCTCGGGCGGTCGTCCGGCCCCCGGCTCAGGCGCTCAGCACCCCGAGGTCCACGGCCGTCCACCGCTGCCCGATCCCGGTGACGGTCACGTGCCGCACCTCGTCCGCGGTGTCGCCCACCGCCCGGTGGATGACGACCCGCAGCCGGTCGTCGGTCAGCTCCTCCACCTTGCCCTCGCCCCACTCCACGACGATCACCGAGTCCGGCAGCGAGACGTCGAGGTCCAGGTCCTCCATCTCGTCCAGCCCGCCGGACAGCCGGTAGGCGTCCACATGGACCAGCGGGGGGCCGTCGCCGAGCGAGGGGTGCACCCGGGCGATCACGAACGTCGGTGACGTCACCGCGCCGCGCACGCCGAGGCTCTCGCCGAGCCCGCGGGTCAGGGTGGTCTTGCCCGCGCCGAGTTCACCGCTGAGCATCACGAGGTCGCCCGCGCGCAGCAGCTTGGCCAGACGCCGGCCCAGGTCCCGCATCTGCTCGGGGGAGTGGACGGTGATCTCGACGGACCCGGGATCAGCCGGGCTGTGCGGTGCCGCTGGTGCTTCCATAGCCACCCACGGTAGTGCCTGCCGGGACCGCTCCCGCGCGGGCGAGGAGGTCGGCGAGCCGGTCGGTGACGACCTCGGGGTGCTCCAGCATCACCAGGTGCCCGGCGTCCGGCACCAGCACCAGCTCCGCCTCCGGCAGCAGGCCGGCGATGGCCTCGCTGTGCTCGCTGGGTGTGACCAGGTCCTGGACGCCGGCCAGGACGAGCACCGGCAGGCCGGTGAAGCAGGCGAGCGCCTCGGTCTTGTCGTGGTCGGTGAAGGCCGGGTAGAACTCGGCGACCACGTCGATCGGCGTGCTCTCGATCATGCGCTCGGCGAACCGGGCGACGGCCGGGTCGATGTCGCGCCCGGCGAACGAGTACCGCTTGATGATCCCGGCGAACAGGTCGGCGGTGGCCCGCCGTCCCCGCTCCACCAGCTCGGCGCGCTGCCCGAGCGCCTTGAGCACCCCCGGCAGCACCCGGCGCACCGCGTTCACGCCGGCCACCGGCAGACCGAAGTTGACCTCGCCGAGCCGCCCCGACGACGTTCCCACGAACGCGGTGGCCACCACCCGCTCGCGGATCAGCTCCGGATACTGGGCGGCCAGGGCCATCACCGTCATGCCCCCCATGGAGTGGCCGACCAGCACGATCGGCCCCTCGGGCGCGGCCGCGTCGATGACCGCGCGCAGGTCCCGGCCCAGCTGGTCGATGGTGAGCGGCACGCCGTCGCGGTGCTGCGCCACGCCCCGGCCGGACCGGCCGTGGCTGCGCTGGTCCCAGTGCACGGTCCGCACGACGCCGCGCAGGGCGGCGCGCTGGAAGTGCCAGGAGTCCTGGTTGAGGCAGTAGCCGTGGCTGAAGACGACGGTGACCGGGGCGGGGGCCCTGCGGCCGAACAGCCGGCGGCGGCGCGGGCCGAGGTTGGCGTCCGCGGCGGACTCGATCTCGTCGACCTCGTAGTAGAGCTCGGTGCCGTCGTCGGCGTAGGCCCTGCCCGGGCTGCCGCGCAGGGACCCGTACGGGCCCGCCGAGTCCAGGGCGAGGCGGGCCTTCCTGCGCATGTCCCGCCCGACGGTCATCCTTTCTATGGCGACCCCGGCGGCGGCGCCCGCGGCCACCACGCCTATCGCCGCGCCCGCGAGGCCGGTCGCCCTGCGCCAGCCACCGCCCGCCCCCGCGGCGGAGGCCAAGGCCTCCGCTGTGCTCTCGCTCACGTACCGCTCCTCCTCGTACGGGTCACCCGTCGTGCGCGGCGCCTGTCCCGTCCCGCTCGGCGTGTGTCCCGTCCCGCTCCCCGGGCCGTCGCCCGTCTCGTTCCCGCTCGGGTTCCTCATCCACATGGACGCGGGGAACGCGCGTGCCGATGCGTGTGACGATCTCGTACGCGATGGTGCCCGCGGCCTGCGCCCAGTCCTCGGCGGTGGGCTCCCCCCGGTCGCCGGGCCCGAAGAGTACGGCCTCGGCCCCCGGCTCGGGCTCGTCGCCCCCCAGGTCGACGACGAACTGGTCCATGGCGACCCGGCCCGCGACCGTGCGCCACTTGCCGCCGACCAGCACCGGGCCGGTGCCGGAGGCGTGGCGCGGGATGCCGTCCGCGTACCCGACGGGGACGAGGCCGAGGGTGGTCTCGCCCGGGGTGACGTAGTGGTGCCCGTAGCTGATCCCGTGCCCGGCCGGCACGTGCTTGACCAGGGCCAGCGAGGCGGACAGGGTCATCACCGGGCGCAGCCCGAAGTCGGCCGGGGTGCCGATCTCGGGGCTGGGCGAGATGCCGTAGAGCGCGATGCCGGTGCGGACGAGGTCGAAGTGGGCCTCGGGGAGGGTGAGCGTCGCGGGAGAGTTGGCGATGTGCCGCACCTCGGGACGCACGCCCTGCCGCTCGGCGTGGGCGACCATCTCGCGGAAGCGGTCGAGCTGCGCGGCGATCGAGGGGTGGCCCGGCTCGTCGGCGCAGGCGAAGTGGGACCACAGCCCGGTGACGCGGAGCAGCCCCTCGCGCTCGGCGCTCAGGGCCGCCGCGACCAGCTCGGGCCAGTCACCGGGCTGGCAGCCGTTGCGGCCGAGCCCGGTGTCCGCCTTGAGCTGCACGCGTGCGGGGCGCCCGGCGGCACGGGCCGCCTCGCGGGCCTCCGCCAGGGCCCACATCCCGCTCACGGACACGTCCAGGTCCGCCTCGACGGCCTCCCGCCAGGGGCCGCCGGGCGTCCACAGCCAGCACATGATGCGCACCTGCCCGGGTGCCAGCCCGGCCGCGCGCAGGGCGAGGGCCTCCTCGGGTGTGGCGGTGCCGAGCCAGGTCGCCCCGGCGGCGACGGCCGCGCGGGCGCACGGGACGGCGCCGTGGCCGTAGGCGTCCGACTTGACCACGGCCATCAGGGCCGCGCCGGGGGCCCGGCCGCGCAGGGCGCGCACATTGGCCCGCAGAGCGGCCAGATCGATCTCGGCGCGGGCGCGCAGGGGTGCCGTCCGCGGCTGTGCTGTCTCAGTCATGGCGCCCTCAGTCTCTCAGAGCACCCGCCCACCTCTACGGCACCGTCCCAGCGACCTGGGTCACGCCGGGGCCGGGGCCCGCCCCTGTGGCGCGGGGGCGACCGGGGCCTGCGCCGCGGCGCGGGGCCGCGGGGACGACCGGGGCCTGCGCCGCGGCGCGGGGCCGCGGGGACGACCGGGGCCTGCGCCGCGGCGCGGGTCTGCCTGGGGCGCTTGCTCTGCGGCGCCGGGGCCGTCCTGGGGCCTGCCCCGTGGCGCGGGTCTGCCTGGGGCGCTTGCTCTGCGGCGCGGGGCCGTCCTGGGGCCTGCCCCGTGGCGCGGGTCTACCTGGGGCGCTTGCTCTGCGGCGCGGGGCCGTCCTGGGGCCTGCCCCGTGGCGCGGGTCTGCTTGGGGCGCTTGCTCTGCGGCGCCGGGGCGGACCCGGGCCTGCCCCAGCGGCCCCGTGGCGCGCGGCCGCGGGGGCCGCTGCGGGCAGGTCGCGGTGGCGTGGAGGCACGCTGCCCCACCGCGCGGGGAGCGGCTCGGGGAGCGGCGAGCGGCGCGGGGCCGTCCTGGGGCCTGCCCCCGTGGCGCGCGGCCGCGGGGGCCGCTGCCGGGCAGGTCGCGGTGGCGTGGAGGCACGCTGCCCCACCGCGCGGGGAGCGGCGAGCGGTCCGTGGCGCGCGGGGCGGGTCGGATGCGGTCCACGCGGAGTGCCGACAGAGGGGGCTGCGGTCGCCGGCGCGGTGGCGCGCGCGGCCCGCCGGTCACCGCAACCCGAACAACCTGCAGTCCACAGCACCGAGGACGGGCCGGCTACCGTCCGCGCGCGGTTCCGCCACGGGCCTGCGGCCGCCCGCCCGGTGGCACGCGCGGGCCGCGGTGGCCACCTGCGGCCCGGCGCGCGGGGCGCGGCCGGCGGGGCGAGTGGTGCGGTTGCGCGGGGCCGGGGCGCTGGGCGGCCTGGCGCCCGGCGCGCGCCTCGCCGCCGCCCGGTTTCAGCTCAGTACGTCCCGCCAGGCCTCCGGGATCATGTCCGCCACGTCGTGCGCGCCCGCGGGGGCGCCGTTCGCGGCGAAACGGCCCGCCAGGCCGTGCAGGTACGCCGCCACGCTGCCCGCGTCGCGCGCCGTCAGGCCGGAGGCGAGCAGCGAGCCCGCCAGGCCCGACAGCACGTCCCCGCTGCCGGCCGTGGCGAGCCAGGGGGTGCCGGTCGGGTTGACCCGGACCGGGCCGCCGTCCGGGTCGGCGATCAGTGTGGTGGACCCCTTCAGGAGGACCGTCGCACGGTAGCGGGCGGCCAGTTCCCGTACCGCGGCGAGGCGGGCGCCCTCCACTTCCCCCCGGGTCACGCCGAGCAGGGCGGCGGCCTCGCCCGCGTGCGGGGTCATCAGCGTGGGCGCCGTACGGGCGCGTACGGCCTCCCGGTCGGCCAGCCGCAGCCCGTCCGCGTCGATCAGCACGGGCACGTCCGTGTCCACCACCTCGGCGACGGTCCCCGCGTCCTCCCCCGCGCCCGGACCGACCACCCACGCCTGCACCCGGCCCGCCTTGTGCGGCCCCTGGTCGGAGACGAGGGTCTCGGGGAAGCGGGCGATCACGGTCTGCCCGGCCGGGCCGACGTAGCGCACCGCCCCCGCGCCGCCGCGCAGCGCGCCCGAGACGGCCAGCACGGCCGCGCCCGGGTAGCGGGCCGAGCCCGCCGCGACCCCCACGACACCCCGGCGGTACTTGTCGCTCTCGGCGACCGGCCGCGGCAGCAGCGCGGCCACGTCGGCGTGCTGCAGCGCCTCCAGTTCGGGCTCGGCGGGCAGTTCGGGGCGCAGGCCGATGTCGACGAGGCGCACCGTGCCGGCGTACTCGCGGGCCGGGTCGACCAGCAGCCCCGGCTTGTGCGTGCCGAAGGTGACGGTCAGGTCGGCGCGTACGGCGGCCCCCAGCACCTCACCGGTGTCCGCCTCGACCCCGCTCGGCAGGTCCACGGCGACCACGGCCGCGCGGGAGCGGGCGGCGCGCTCGGCCAGCGGGGCGGCGGCGGGCCGCAGCCCGCCCTTGCCGCCGATCCCGACGATGCCGTCGACGACCAGGTCGGCCCGGTCGATCAGCTCCCCGGCCACGTCGGATACGGCCGAGCCGGAGCCCGCCGCGCCGGACCCCGCGGTGCCAGAACCCGCAGTGCCGGAACCGGTCCCGGTCCCGGAACCGCTCCCGCTCCCGCTCCCGCTCCCGCTCCCGTCGAGGCGTACGACGTCGCCGCCCGCCCGGCGCAGTGCGGCGAGTCCGCCGGGGTGGGTGTGCTCCGGGGCGAGCGCCACCGCCGTCACCCCCGCACCCCGGCGGGCGAGCCGGGCGCCGGCGTACAGGGCGTCACCCCCGTTGTCCCCGCTGCCCACCAGCAGCACCACCCGGCGCCCGTAGACCCGCCCGAGCAAGTCCGCGCAGGCGGCGGCGAGTCCGGCGGCGGCACGCTGCATGAGCGCGCCGTCGGGGAGCCGCG
The DNA here is from genome assembly GCF_044903565.1 of Streptomyces sp. NPDC004065. Classification (NCBI taxonomy): domain Bacteria; kingdom Bacillati; phylum Actinomycetota; class Actinomycetes; order Kitasatosporales; family Streptomycetaceae; genus Streptomyces; species Streptomyces sp. NPDC004065. The sequence continues at coordinate 601,533 of NZ_JBJDQT010000001.1, forward strand.
CCATGAGCGCGCGTTCGGCTGTCCTGACCGTCTCAACGCTGTACGCGGTACGCATGCCGTCGAGTCTGCCCCGGATGCGTACGGCGCCGCACACGAACCGCGCCGTGTCCCCGCCCCGACGGCGGCGGCCCCCGCCCCGGAGCCCGCACGGCCCCGGACCTCCCGGCGCCGTACCCGTATCCCCTCCCAACGGGCCGCCGCACCGCGCGCCCCTGCCCGGCGGCTGGGGGCCCGGCCGGCGCGCCCCACCGTGCGGGTGGGGCCTCGGGCCGCCGAGTGGCCCCCGCCCCGCGGCTCCACGACCATGGAAGGAACCGGCCGGCACCCACGCATGCCGCACACGGTGCCGCACCCCGGGGAGACGCCGGAGAAATGGGGCGCGAGCGCATGGTCCACGACCCGGGTGAGTCCGGCGCGCGCACGGCCGACGACCCCGGCGAGCCGCCCGGCCACCACGACCACGAGAACCACGAAGGCAACGAAGCCAACGAAGGCAGCGGAGGGCGCGAAGGGCCCGAAGGCCACGGCTGGGTCGAGGCACTGGAGTTGCTGCTGAGCGAGCAGGGCATCCGCATCGGCCGGTACGTCGCCTCGCACGCCGTTCCGGTACGGCGGCCGCACCGGCGCTCGCCCGCGCCCTCACGGGACCTGCGCGTGCCCGAGCCCACCGCCCGGCAGGTGCTGGACGCGCTGCCGAACCCGGCCATGCTGATCCTCCCGGTGCTCGACGCGAGCGGCGCGGTGGAGGACTTCCTGTACGTGGCCCAGAACGCCGCCGTGCTGGACTACTCCGACCGGCACATCCCGCCCGGGACGCTGCCGCCGTGGACGGGGCCGGTACCGCTGTTCGAGCGGTTCCCCGACCTGGCCGGCACCCCTGTCCCCCGGCTGCTCGCCACGGCGTACCGGACCGGACGGCCCCAGGGCCCCGAGCCGGCCGAGTGGTCGCTGCCCGGGCCGGGGAAGGGGCAGTCCGTGCGTCTGAGCAGCAACGTGCACGCGGCCCCCTGCGGCGACCTGCTGCTCCTCACCTGGCAGGGCAGGAACAGGACCCAGCTGGCACGGGCCGCCCGGCACCTGGCGCGGGTGTGCTGGGCGGAGTGGAACTTCGGGGACGGTTCGGTCGAGGCGTCCGGACTGCGCGGCATGCTCGACCTGCCCGCCTCGCGGCCGCTGCCCGACCTGCCGGCGCTGGCCCGCATGATGACGCCGGAGAGCCGGGAGCTGCTGTACCGGGCCGTCCACGACCTGCTGCTGCGCGAGCGCGAAGTGGTGGACTGCGAACTGTTCCTCGCGCCCCCCGCCGACCGGGTCGTCCGCTTCATCGCCGAACCGGTACGCCCCCGGGCGGGGCCGGTGTGGGCGGTGCGCGCGGTGTGCCGGGACGTGACCGCCGACGTGCGCAGCCGGGCGCTGGCCGGGTGGGCCGTACAGGAGGCCCGGGCCCAGCGGGAACGGGCGGACGCGGTCGCCGTGGTCGCCGAGCGGCTGCGGGCCGCCGTACTGCCGTCCTTCCCGGCGGAGCTGGCCCTGCACGGGGTGGAGGCCGCCGCCGTGTACCGCCCCGACTCGCACACGGCCCGGGTCGGAGGCGACTGGTACAAGACGCGCGTGCTGCCGACGGGGGACGTCCTGATCGCGCTCGGCGACGCCCGCGGGCACGGGCTGGCGGCCGTCACCCTGATGGCAAAGCTGCGGTACGCGCTGGCGGGCCTCGGCTACACCGGCGCGCTGGTCGAGCAACTGACCGGCTGGCTCAACGAGGTGGCGAGCGACGACGGCGCGGAGTCCACGGCCACGGCGGTCGTCGCCCACTTCCTGCCCCGCGCCGGCCTGCTGCGCTGGACCTGCGCCGGTCACCCGCTGCCGGTCCTGGTACGCGACAGGCGGGCCCGGCTGCTGGACCCGCCGCCGGGCGGTCCGGGACTGCCGCTGGGCGTCCTGCCCGGGCACGTATACGTCTCCGCCGAGACGCCGTTGCGCTCCGGCGATGTGGTACTGCTCTACTCGGACGGCCTGATCGAGCGGCGCGGCTCGGACCTCGACCGCGACATCGCGCGCCTGCTGCGGGCGGTCGCGGACTCGGCGCGCGACGGCATCCCACCGGGCCGCGAGGCGCTCGACGCGTACGTCCGCGCACTGGTCCACGACCTCACCGGCCCCCCGATCGACGACGACGCGACGCTACTGGCCTTCCGCCGCCTGGGCGGCGAAACCCGCGGGGTCGACGGCATCCCCGGAGCCACCGGAGCCGCCGGAGGCACCTGAGCCACCGGAGAGACCGGAGGCACAGGAGCCACCGGAGGCACAGGAGCCGCGGGAGCCGCCGGAGGCACTTGAGCCGCCGGAGCCGCCGCCCGAAGCGAATGACGCCCGCGGAGTCGGCCCGCCGGGGCCCGGGGCCCCCTCACCCCTCGGCGACCACCACCGCCGACGCCACCCCGGCGTCATGGCTCAGCGAGAGGTGCCACTCGCGCACCCCGAGCGCGGCCGCCCGCGCCGCGACCGTGCCCCGCACCTTCAGCCGGGGCCGGCCGGAGTCCTCGACGTACACCTCCGCGTCCGTCCACAGCAGCCCGGCCGGCGCGCCCAGGGCCTTGGCCAGGGCCTCCTTGGCGGCGAACCGCGCGGCCAGCGAGGCCATACCGCGCCGCTCCCCGCTCGGCAGCAGCAGTTCCTCCGCCACGAAGAGCCGCCGGGCCAGTCCGGGCGTCCGCTCCAGCGACGCCGCGAACCGGTCGATCTCCGCCACGTCGATCCCGACCCCGATGATGCTCATGCGGAGCACCCTACGGTCACCCACGGACCGTCCCCGCAAATCCCCGCGCAGGACATGGCACAGCCCGGAAGCCGCGGCGGTGCGGGAGACTCCCATGGGCGGTGTCACTCGACCCCGCTCGGTCGCGTGACCTCATCCACCGGCTGGAAATGAGGCGGCGCTCCGCATCAGGGTGGCCGGGCGCGGCGCCACCCGCACCCAGCTGGCCCGCATCCTGGAGATGTCCGAGACGGACCACGTAACGGTTCGGGTAGTCCCCTTCGAGCTCGACGACTTCCCCGGAGCCGGAAGCACCATGGTGCACCTCGGCGGCGCACTCCCCCGCCTGGACACCGTGGTCCGCGACGCCCCGCACGGAACCGCCTTCGTCGACTCCGAAGCACAGCTGGAGCATTTTCGAAAGCTCTTCCGTAAGGTGAAAGAGGACTTCCTTTCCCCGGAGCGGTCGCGTGACCTCATCCACAAGATTCCAAGGAACTGTGAGGAGCAGCATGACGCCCCCCGCCGAGTGGCAGAAGTCGTCCTTCTCCGGTGGCGGTGAGGGCAACGACTGCGTCGAGATCGCCCGCACGCACCCGCGTATAGGCATACGCGACTCCAAGGCCCCGGCCGGGGCCGTCCTGCGCGTCCCGGCCGGGGCCTTCGGGGTCTTCCTCGCGGCGGTCAAGAGTGGTGACCTCGGCGGCGATCCGACCGGTCCCAGGGGTGATCTCCAGGCGGAGGGTCCGGGGCCGAGGCGCAGGTCCAGGTGGGGCCAGTGCTCGGCCCACCGGGTGAGGTCGCCGGCGGTCGGCGTGTACGGACGTGTGCGCAGGCGCGCGTCCGGGAGGAAGCGGACGAGGGTGCCCGTGGTGCCGTCGGCGGGGACCGGTTCCAGGCCCGTCACCGGGACGCCGTGCTCGTAGCGCTGCGTCCACGCCCCGCCGAGGCGGCGGTTGGTGTGGGTGAGCCACTCGCTGAGCGCGGCCACGACCGACATGCCGCGCCGCGGATGGCCGTCCGGCAGCCGCTCGGCGTCGGGGACGTCGAAGAACCGCAGGTCCTTCGTCGCCATGACCGGCTTCCTCACCGGCCGGCCATGCTCGTCGACGCGCGTGTCGGTGCCCCGTCCGTCGTCCGCGACGGACACCGAGCCGTCACCGCGCGCGGTGACCACGCACCGTCCCCCGCCCCGGCTCGCCGCCTCGTCGGCCGCGTAGGCGACGACCTCCAGGAGGAGGTGCGCCGGGCCGCCGGGGGCGAACCGGGCCGGGTCCCGGCGGACCCGGTCCAGGTGGCCGAGGTCCACGGTGGCGGCCCAGTCGTGGGTGGTGTTGGTCCAGGAGGCCCTCGGCGCGCCCACCCGCTCACTCCACCGTGACCGACTTCGCCAGGTTGCGCGGCTGGTCCACCTCGTTGCCGCGCGCCGTGGCCAGTTCGCAGGCGAAGACCTGGAGCGGGACCGTGGCGACCAGCGGCTGGAGGAGGGTCGGCGTGACCGGGATGCGGATGAGGTGGTCGGCGTACGGGACGACCGCCTCGTCGCCCTCCTCGGCGATGACGATCGTGCGGGCGCCCCGCGCCCGGATCTCCTGGATGTTGGAGACGATCTTGTCGTGCAGCAGGGACCGGCCGCGCGGCGACGGGACGACCACGACCACCGGCAGGTCCTCGTCGATCAGGGCGATCGGGCCGTGCTTCAGCTCGCCCGCCGCGAAGCCCTCGGCGTGCATGTACGCCAGCTCCTTGAGCTTCAACGCGCCTTCGAGGGCCACCGGATAGCCCACGTGGCGGCCTAGGAACAGCACGGTGTTCTTGTCAGCGAGGGAACGCGCCAGCTCCCGCACCGGCTCCATGGTCCGAAGGACCTGCTCGACCGCGCCGCCGATCCGGGACAGGTCGCGGATGACGTCCTGGATCTCGTCGCCCCACTTGGTGCCGCGGACCTGGCCCAGGTACAGCGCCACCAGGTAGCAGGCCACCAGCTGGGTCAGGAACGCCTTGGTGGAGGCGACCGCGACCTCGGGCCCGGCGTGGGTGTAGAGGACGGCGTCCGACTCGCGCGGGATCGTCGAGCCGTTGGTGTTGCAGATGGCCAGCACCTTCGCGCCCTGCTCACGGGCGTGGCGCAGGGCCATCAGGGTGTCCATGGTCTCGCCGGACTGGGAGATGGCGACGACCAGGGTCTGCTGGTCGAGGATGGGGTCGCGGTAGCGGAACTCGCTCGCCAGCTCCACCTCGCAGGGAATGCGGGTCCAGTGCTCGATGGCGTACTTGGCGATCATGCCGGCGTGGAAGGCCGTACCGCAGGCGACGATGACGACCTTGTCCATCTCGCGCAGCTCCGAGGCGGAGATGCGGACCTCGTCGAGGGTCAGGTTGCCGGCCCCGTCGATACGGCCCAGCAGCGTGTCGGCGACCGCCTTGGGCTGCTCGGCGATCTCCTTGAGCATGAAGTAGTCGTAGCCGCCCTTCTCGGCGGCGGCCGCGTCCCAGTCGACGTTGTAGGAGCGCACCTCGGCCGGGCGCCCGTCGAAGCCGGTGACCGTGACCCCGTCGCGGCGCAGCTCGACCACCTGGTCCTGGCCCAGCTCGATCGCCGAGCGGGTGTGCGCGATGAACGCGGCGACGTCCGAGGCGAGGAACGCCTCGCCCTCGCCGACGCCCACCACCAGCGGGGAGTTGCGGCGCGCGCCCACGACGACGTCCGGCTCGTCGGCGTGCACGGCGACGAGCGTGAACGCGCCCTCCAGGCGCCGGCACACCAGCCGCATGGCCTCGGCGAGGTCGGCGCACGCCGAGAACTCCTCGGCGAGCAGGTGCGCGACGACCTCGGTGTCGGTCTCGGAGTTCAGCTCGTGACCGCGCTCGGCCAGCTCGGCGCGCAGCGCGGCGAAGTTCTCGATGATGCCGTTGTGGACCACGGCGACCCGGCCCGCGTTGTCCAGATGCGGGTGGGCGTTGGCGTCGGTGGGGCCGCCGTGCGTGGCCCACCGGGTGTGCCCGATGCCCGTCGAACCGGTCGGCAGGGGCCGGTCGACCAGTTCCTTCTCCAGGTTGACCAGCTTGCCGGCCTTCTTCGCGGCCGCCATTCCGCCGTCCGCGAGCACGGCGACGCCGGCCGAGTCGTATCCCCGGTACTCCAGTCGCTTCAGCCCGGCCATCACGACCTCGAGCGCCGACTGCGACCCTACGTATCCCACGATTCCGCACATGGGCGGCAGCCTACGGGCCGGTGCGCGCCGGAAACGGCGTCTGCGTGCCCGAAATCGGAAATTCCCACCGGGGCGGGTAGCCCCGGTGCGCTTCCGCCGGCAGCACGCCCCGGCAGGAAGCGCACCGGTCGTCAGGCCGGTTCAGCCCCGGGTCAACCGGTCGTCAGGCCGGTTCAGCCCCGGGTCACTTGAGCTTGGCGAGCTGCGCCTGGGCCAGGTCCGCCGGGAACTCGAAGTCCTTGCCGGTGGCCGCGGCGGCGAGGTTGACCGCCGGGAAGTAGGCGAGGGTGGCGCCCTGGCGGACGACGACCGCCTTCACCGGGGCCTTCACACCGTCGGCCGACATGGTGAGCGTCAGCGCGAGCGCGTCGTCCGCGCCGGCGGGCGCCTGGGTGGTGGCGACCTTCTCGTACTGGCTCTCGTCGCCGGTCACGGCGTAGGAGAAACCGCCGGCGCACTTCTGCGCGGCCGCCTTCAGGTCCTTCATGGCCTGCTCGGCGCCGCCGTCGGCGTAGGTGGCGAGGGTGACGACGACCTTGGACCGGTCGAGGCCGGCCATCAGCTTCTCCTCGGCGTTCGCGCCGGCCGCGGGCTTCTTCGCGTCGCCGACCCAGGTCCGCTTCACGGAAGCGGCGGGCTTGCCGGCGTAGCTGCCGACCATGAGGTAGGTGAGCGGGGCGCAGGCCGGGTCCTTGGCCTTGGCCTTGTCCTGCGCGACATCGTCCTTCGCGGCGACCTCGGAGACCTTGCCGCTCTTGACGTCCGCCTGGGTCAGCGCGGCCTTCTCCAACTCGGCGGCGGTGAGCGCCTTGGCGGGGGCCGCGGACGGCGACTTCTCGGCCTGGGCGGTCTTGCCGTCGCCGCCCTTGTCCCCGCCGTCGGACGAGCCGCCGCAGGCGGTGACCAGCAGGGCGAGGGCGGCGGCGGAGGCGGCGAGGGCGGTGCGGCGCAGGGCGGTGACTCTCAAGGGACCGGCACTTTCTCTTCGGCTCAGCACCGGCTTGCCCGATGCTTTGCCCGCACTTTAGACACAGCCACCGCACAGTTGATCATCGAACCATCACCCGGTACCCGACCGTGACGCCCGCGTGATCTCCACCGACGGGCAGCATGGGCGAACCCCTGTTCGGTCAAGGTTACTTGTGCGTATATTGTGGCCGCGCTTGAACGGATCTTGACCAATCCGTTGCCGCGCACATCAACCAGCGACCGGGGGAACACCGTCGCACACGGGGAAGGGTCGCTTCGTCATGCGGTCTGACCAACTGCTTCCGCACACCGGCACACCCGGCGCCGAGCGCCGCTGAGCCCTGCCTGCTCACCACCGCGCGCGTCGGCCCCTGCTCTTCGAGCGGCTCTGAGTCCCCCTTGACGAAGAAGAGGATGCTTCTTTGCGCCCCAGACCCGGGTTTCGCCGACCACGAACCCACAAGTCACGACTTCTCGCCCCCGTCATCACCTCCGTCACCGCACTTGCGGTCCTCGGCGGTCTGGCGGTCCGGCCCGACCTGCTGGACCTCGGCCGGGACGCCGATCCGGTGAGCGACTCGTACGACTGGTACGAGGACACAAAGGCCGAGCAGTTGCGGCAGGACCAGTGCCTGATGGCCGACGTACTGCGCCTGGGCGGGTCGTCCATGACCGCGACCGCTCAGGACGGACTGAATCAGCCGCCGGAGAAGCTGCACGATCTGGCCAATCGTGAGCACTGGCAGCAGACCCCGCTCGCCCAGTCGTATGCCAAGGACCGCGACGCGGCGGGAAAGGAACTGGACGCGCTGACGTCCCTGCGCGGCGGCTGGGCGAAGCCGCTGGACGGGCTGGCGACACCTGCCGGCTTCACCGTGGCCGACTTCCACTGGCCGCCCGGCTCGCCGGGGGACGGCAAGCAGGACTTCTACTCGCAGACGGGACTGGCCGGCTGGGTGGCCGGCCGGTTCTGGAAGAGCGAGGACGACTTCTACGACGATCCGACCCCGCGGGCCGACGACAAGAGCCTCAAGGCCGTCGACGACCTGGGCACACCGCTCTACGGACGTGACCCTGACCCGTCGGGGACGCCGGACGAATGGAACCGCGCGCTCGCCGAGCAGAGCGCCTTCCAGTGGCTGCACACGGCCGCGAAACGCGCGGGCGCGGATGACGCCCGCATCTTCCTGTCCTCTGGTGGCTTTCCCCGCACCGCCCCTCAGCCGGACACCGCGGAGTTCCGTATCGCGGTCGAGGACCTGAAGTCCCGGTTCGCCTCGTGCGCGTGGCGTGACCCGCTCGACCCGGACAAGGTGCTGGGATCGGTCACGGACACCGCCGCCAAGGAGTGGCAGCAGGAGGTCGCCGGCCAGTCCACGCAGCGTGACAGGATCCTGGACGCCAACAAGGACGCCACCAAGGCCCTGGCCTCCGGCGCGAAGACGCTGGGAGACCTGCTCGGCCAGTCGTGGGTCGCCGACCGCCTCGCCCGCTGGCAGGACTACTGGGCTCCCGGCGGTCTGGGCTGGGTCGGCGACAGTCCGGTGGTCGTGGAGGTGCACGCCGCCAAGGACAAGTGCCTCGACGTCCAGGGCGGCAAGAAGGACAACGGCACTCCGGTCCAGGTGTACAAGTGCAATGGCACGGCGGCGCAGAAGTGGCTGCTCTACGGCAGTGAGCAGAGCCTTCACCTGCGGAACGTCAACGCCTCCAAGTGCCTTGACGTCGCGGGGAACAACGCGGCCAACGGCACGAAGATCCAGATCTGGTCGTGCCACGACTCCCCCAACCAGACCTGGCAGTCCAACGTCAACGCCGCCACCAGCCTGAAGCACGTCGGCACGGGCAAATGCCTGGACCTGCACACCTTCGACAACGGCGATGACGCCCAGCTGTACGCCTGCAACGGCAGCAGCGCGCAGCAGTTCGACATCAAGCCGACAGGCCACGAGGGTTCCGGCGATCTCGAGTACCCGGACAAGGCGCAGTTCGACAAGGCGAAGAAGGGCGTCACGGACGCGCGTGCGGGCGCCAAGAAGCAGCTCGACGCACTGAAGGCCCAGCTTTCCGCCGCGCAGAAGGCCGCCACCGCCTCCGACACCGCGGAGCAGGCCGCCTACGCCGTCGCCGACCAGCAGGGGGCGCCGCGCGGGCGAGGCCTGCTGGTGGGGCAGCAGAAGGCGCAGGTCACCAAGGGGGCAGTCGCCGCTCTGCAGGCGATGGTGCGGGCCGGTGAGACCGCCGAGGCCGCCACCCGCGCGTCCGCCGGTGACAGCGAGACCGTCGCGCAGCGCGCGCTCGCGCAGGCCGCGCAGGTGCGGACGGAGTTCCGCAACGAGGCGGCGAAGAAGGCGGAGTCGCAGGCGAAGGCCGCCGCCGACGCCGCCAAGGTGCACCGCGACAACGCCAAGAAGGACAAGGAGCTCGCGGAGGCCAAGCTGGCCGAGGCGACCAAGGCGGAGGCGGACGCCAAGTCCGCCGCCGCAGAGGCCCACGCCAAGCGCCTCGCCGCAGAGGCCGAGGAGGCGACGGCCAAGGCGGAGAAGGAGACCGCCGCCGCCAAGCAGGCCGAAGCGGCCCAGCACAAGCTGAACGCCCAGGACCAGGCGACGAAGGCGAAGGACGCCAAGGACAAGGCCGAGCAGGCCGAAGCCACGGCCAAGGGCAAGCGCGACGACGCGGTCAAGGCGCGCGACGACGCGAAGTCCAAGCGCGACGACGCCTGGGACGCCGAGCAGAAGGCGGAAGCGGCCCGCGCGAAGGCGGATGCGAAGGACGCCTACGCCGACTCGCTGGACGCCGGTGACGCGGCCGATGCCGCTCGCACCGCCGCCAATGAGGCGGACAAGCACGCCGACGACGCCGAGACCGCGGCCAGGAAGGCCCGTTCCGAGGCCGATGCCGCGACCGAGGCCGCCGCCGAGGCGGACGCGGCCGCCACCCGCGCCGAGGCGGCCGCCAAGCGGGCACGCGCCGACGCGGACGCCGCGCAGGCGGCGAAGCTGAAGGCCGACGCGGCGGTGAAGACCGCGACCAGCGCCGCCGCCGACGCGATCAAGGCCTCGCAGGACGCCGCGTCCGAGGCCAAGACCGCGGTCAAGCTGGCGGACGAGGCGGAGGGCAAGGCCAAGGACGCGAAGTCCCAGGCGGACGAGGCCGGCAAGGAGGCCGGCAAGGCCGTGGTGGCGGCGGCCAAGGCCGCGGGGTTCGCCCACGTCACCGCCCAGGCGGCCGTCGACGCGGGCAACGCCGCCAAACAGGTGGCCGCCCCGGCCAACGACGCCGTGCAGCTCGGCTCCCCCTACGTCACCACCGACTCCGCCGCGGGTCTGGTCGTGCTGACCGGTCAGGCGTCCAAGACGCTCGCCGACCAGCAGCAGGCGGTGGCCGACGCCCACGCCAAGAACGCCCAGGAGGAGGCCGCCGCCGCCAAGAACATCGCCGACCAGGCGAAGGGCGACGCGAAGGAGGCCTACCAGCACGCGGCGAACGCCGCCGGCTACGCGGCCGACGCCCGCACCTACTCGAAGCAGGCCCTCGGCTACGCGGCCGACGCGGCCAAGGCTGCCTCAGCGGCAGCCGCGTCCCTGGCCCGCACCATCGAGTACGACAAGCAGGCCGCGCGGGACGCCGCGGCGGCCGACAAGGCAGCCGGCCGCGCCGAGGGCTACGCCAAGGACGCCCGCGACTCCGCCGACCAGGCAGCCCTGGACGCCGAGGCCGCCCGCACGGCCGCATCCGAGGCAGAACAGGCCGCCAAGGACGCCCGAGCGGCAGCCGACCGCGCCGACGCGGCAGCGACCGAGGCAGAACAGGCGGCGAAGGACGCCGCCAAATACGCCAAGGAGGCCCAGGAGGCGGCCGACCGGGCGGAACGGGAGGAGGCCAACAAGGAACGCTCTGGGGGCTCCGGTACTGGCATTCCCGGTGTTTTCTCCGTTCCGGACGAGTCCACTGTCGAGATCGTCAGCTCGAAGCAGATCGGCACGTGCCCGGGGATGCCGGAAGCGGCCTTCCAGGGCTGCAACGCGATGTACGACCTCGTCGTCACCTACCAGGCCGACTTCTACCTGTGCACCGACGACCAGGCCCAGGCCACAGCCGACGGGTGTCCCAAGTCGGCGTGGGAGTTCCTGCAGCGGGCCACACTGAAGAACATCAAGATTGACAACTGGACGCACAAGTTCTCCGGCAAGGAGATCGTTCGCGCCGGATGGCAAAGCCTCTTCGGTGATGTGCCCGGATCGATCCTGTTCTCCTTCTTCGCCGAAGACCTGATGGACTGCTGGCACGGCAGCAAGGCCGCCTGCGCCTGGAGTCTCGCCACGTACGTTCCGGTCGAGGGCCTTCTCGCCCCGATCGCCCGTGCCGTCAAGGCCCTTGACGCAGCTGCCAGGACAGGAGTCGCCTTCGAGGACGCCTTCAAGGCGCTCCGCACCCTCGACGGGCTGCCAGAGGCGGCCAAGGCCGGTATCGGCCTCAAGGCGCTCGACAAGTTCGTCAAGACATGCACCAGGCTTCCGCGTGCACTGCTTGCCGCCGGTGCGCGCGCGGCCGCCGCGGGCAGCTCATGTCCGCTGGCGCTGATCGCCTACAACAGCGACGAGATGAGCCACCTCGCCTACCGGTACCGGGTGGAGAACGGATACTTCGGGGCGGATCACAACGTGGCCGTGGCGAGGGTGCCGGGATGGAACGACCCCAAAACCGGGGACTACGTGGTAGCCAACAGCAAGTTCAGCGGCCACTCCGAGACCGAGATCCTGGACCAGTTGAAGGCAAAGGGCGTCGACCCGAAGAGGATCACCGCTCTATACACCGAGCGGCAGCCGTGCCCCGGCTGTGACGACGCTCTCGGCAAGGCTCTCAAGGAAGGGACCGTGATCACCTATTCCGTGCCCTATACGCCGGAGATCGCGTCCTATGCGAAAAGCCTGCTCGCGAACTACGTCAAGCGGGCGAACGGTGGACGGTTGACTCGGTCCACGCTGAGCGACCACGGCCCCGAGGAACCAAAGCACGACTGACCGAGGGCAGTGGACAGACCGCTGTTGTGCCCCGCCGGGACTTCCATCCTGGCGGGGCGTTCCGCATCCGTAACCTGGTGCCGTGCCCGCGGTAACAGGAGAGCCCCATAGGAGATCCGGTGACGTACATCGATACCGAAAAACGCGCCCATGCCGAGAAGAACGGCACGCCGCATGCTGCCGAAGAGGTCATCGCCGAATGGCACGCGCTGGCGGATGCGGTGTGCCGGGAGCTCCTGCACGCGGGCCTCCCCGCTCACGTGGAACGCCCTGGGGCCCCCGCCTGCATACAGCCTGGAGCATGCGTCCACGTCGACACTGGCGAGGGCCCGGCAGGTGGCGTCCACATAAGCTGGAACGCGGGTGAATCCCTGACCGAGGCTGTCTTCGACTGCATGCAACCGGAGCGGCTGGATCTCCAGGCACCGGTGATCGCGCACGGTACGCGGGTCGTCTCGCTGATGGAAGAGACGATCAAAGAGGTGCTCAAACTCTCCGGTTTCCGCACCTGCGCCGCGGTTGAGTTCGACAACCCTGCCCCGGAGACCCACGTGGCAGGCCGGCAGCCGAGACAGTGGTTCATCGAACACATCCTCACGGAAGTAGTACTCGGCCTCATCGCTGCCATCCGTTCACCCGAGCCGCGCGGTGACGGATCCGGTGAGCCGGCCGGCATCAGCGTGGAGGGCAAGTCCCGGCTCACGGGGCGGAGCATCAGGGTCGTGCAAGAGGGTCTCCATCGTCTGGCGGACGACGACCGGCAGGAACTGGCCCGCACCTTCCGTAGGCTCTCCGGAACAATGCACAGCCAGGACAGCGCGTTCAGCGGGTTCTGGAAGGCAGACCGGTCGCTTCTGGAACTTCCGGACGAACTCTGCCTCCCATCTCAGCAACCGCCGACTGTGACGCGTGCGTCGATCACTCCGGCTCACGTGTTGGCAGCCGCGTACATGTCCCTGCTCGCCACTCTGAAACTGGCCGACGAAGACACCATCGCCCACGATGTTGCCGTCAAGATCACCGGAGCTTGGACGGGGACTCTTCTGAGGCGGCTGGATCAAGCGCCTGACGAAGACCGGCAGGAGCTGATCCGTCTCTTCCGGGAGGCCGCCGACGAGGAGACCGACCCCGTGCACAAGGCCTTCCCCTCCGGCTTCCCGGAAGCCATCGGTTTGGTCGAGGAGGGCGACTGAGCAACAAGGAACTGGTGGGAGAGAACGCCTCAGGCGTTCTCTCCTGTTCTCCTTCTTCGCCGAAGACCTGATGGACTGCTGGCACGGCATCGGCTTCACCGACGCGTGGAAAGCCCTTCGCGCGCTCCCCCTGACCGACGAAGCCATCGCTGGGATCGGCGCCAAGGCGATCGAGGCTCTCGGTAAGGCGCGGAAGTGGTGCACTCGCAACAGTTTCCCCGGCACCACGCGCGTGCTGATGTCCGACGGCACGACCAAGGAGATCAAGGACGTCGCCGCACCGAAACCCACACCGTCTCCCGCACCATCCACACACCGGACGACACCGACTTCGTCGACATCACGATCGACGTCGGGCATGCGCGGATCACCGCCACGCAGCACCACCCCTTCTGGTCACCCGGCACTCATCACCGGATAGACGGAGGCGACCTTCGGCCCGGGCAAACGCTGCGTACCAGCAGTGGTGCGACCGTCACCGTGCTCCGCGTCCACCGCTTCCACCGGCTTCACTCGGCCTACAACCTCACTGTCGACAGCCTCCACACCTACTATGTGTTGGCCGGAACGACACCGGTTCTGGTGCACAACACAAATGGTTGCCCGGCCGGCACCATGGTGCTCGGAATCGGCGAGCACTCGGAAGCGCTGGCCAAGGAAATCCACCGGGGGGGGATACCTTCAACGGCGACGAATTCAGGTAAGTGGTCGGCAGGTCCAACGGGAAGCCGATCGCCCTGTGGATGGCCGAGATGTCGAACGTCCTGCGCAACAATGGCAAGGTCGCAGTCAGCTGAAGGGTTTCCACGGAGATACCCCGGCCGAGCAGTATGCGCTCGCCTATAAGGCCTGGCGCTCGGGAGACTGGGCAGCCACACCATGGGACATGGGCCAAATCGGCCTCCAGATACAGCTGGGGAAGTTTGGATGGCGTAATATCACGTTCTACAGCAAAGAAGGCAACGTTGTGGATATACCCGAACCGAACTGGGAAGCGCTGAATGGGTGAGGTGGCGCCGGAGTCCACCGGTTCCGAAATGTTTCGATCAGAGAGGAGCTTCGTCGTTTCGGCGCCTCCACAGTGGCATGAGGACGAGGGCGAGATGCGCGATCCATCATGGTTCGGCCCCATGATGGGAACGCGCTGAGAACTGATCGGGAGGCTCCTTCGTGAAGGAGCCTCCCGATGCGTGCGCTCCTCTGAGCAGTAGAGCGTTTGTAGGGTGTGGTGGGTGACGACAGTCGGCCTACCACACCCTCCCTGAGATGAAGAAGAGACGTGTCCTTCTAGGGCTTCTGCCGCGCGTCCGATGAGGTTCTCGCCGCTCGGAACGCACTCGCTCATCAAGTGGTCCAAGCCCTCGAACGGGCCGTCCTTCCGGCCTTCCACGAGGAAGACGCCGTTTGCGAGAACCTGTCGGGCGCCGCAGTGTGCATGGAGCCCGATGCCGAACTGGCTTCGGCGTCCGTGTCCGTGGGGTGGAGATGCCGTCCGGACATGCTCGAAGCCGCTTCCGACGCCCTCACCCCGCCGGTCACGACGCGCCGACCGTCCGGTATCCGGGACATCGGCCTCCACATGCAGAGCGCACTCGTCAAAATTCTGCTGTCGGCGGGCATCATCGCCACACCGGAGAACGACAACGTGAATCCGGAGCGGGTGCTTGTTTTCGGAACAATGCCACCGGCGTTGAGACCCGTCTTCGTACCACCTGGAACCTATTAATACGGGATATCCATGATTGCGAACCGTTCGACGAGTTGAACCAGAGAGGCCCGTTCCTGGAACTCGACGAATTCACCAGGGCGCTCAACAGCGGAAAGCCGACCTCTTCGCAGTGGTCCGGCCTCCTGTCGTCGGACTTCCACCGCCGGCAGATGAAGGCTGAACACCACGAAGGCGGGGCGCCCACGATGGCAGAGGGCGTGAGCGGTACAGCGTTCTCTACGGGGGCGATTTCGGGCTCAGCGCGCTCGCCGGGGAACTGTCCATGACAGACAGCCCAGACGAGGCCGAGTCGCTCCGCCTCGCGGGCGAGGTCGACGCCGGCGCCGAGGGCGAGGGCGCGGTCGAGCTGGGCGTCGACGTGCGCTGTCTGCTGGACTCACCGTTGCCGGACGGCGTCATCCGCACGGCCTTGCTCGCCGCCACGCGCGGGCGTTTCGACCCGGGGCACTGCGAGTCGGGCGTACGGGGCTGGCTGCGGCGGCTCGCCGGGAACCTGCCGGCAGCCGGGCGCGAGCATGCCTCCGGACAGGGGTGGGGCGCGCGGCCTGGCGTCGACGAGGACGAGCTCCGTACGGCCGTCGTCGCGGAGATCCGCGCATCAGCGGGCGCACTGGGCCCGCGCGTCGCGCTCCCGTCGGGCGCCGTCGCCGCATCACTGGAGGCCGTCGCCCAGCAGGGCGACGCAGACCTCGGACTCCAACTGCTCCTGCGGGTGTCGAAGGCATACGACGTACCGGTCGGCAAGGAGCAGTACGACCGCCTGATGGCGTTGGACACCGCGCTCGGCTTTCCCGGGCCGCTGGTGTACGACGGCCTCAGCGTGATGTGGCCGCCCATCGACCCGGCCCGCCGCGACGCCTCCAGCGACTTCGGTCTCTCGGCGCTGACGTCGTGGTTCGAAGGGGCCTGGCAGGAGGACACCGCACGCGAACGCGTCCGGCGGGCCGCGGCTGCCGACGACAGCGCCCAGACCCCGGGGTCGGCAGCGGCACTGCTACTCACGGACACACAGCGTCTGCTCGCCTCCCCGCTGCCCGGCCGGACGATCGAGACGCTGTGGCTGTCCGCCACGGCCCGCGGCTACAACATCGACCAGCTCGGAATCGACGCGAGGGACTGGCTTCGGCAGATCGAGCACGTCTGCGAGGAACACCTGCGCCAAGCCGCCCCGGGTACCACCACGTCACCCCGCCGCCCCACGCCGACCCGCATGACGCCGTACGGCGAGCGGTCCGGGAGCGGCAGCACTCCTGACGGACGCGCGCATCAGCCCCTACTGGGAGCCGATTCCCGGCCCGCTCGCGCTGGCCGCCGTCGAGGAGGCCATCGCCCAGGTGGACGCCGACCTCGGGTTCCGGCTGCTGCTGCGGTTGCTTCACATGACCTGCCCGTCCCTCACCGCGGAGCAACTCGGCCGCTTCCGGGCGCTCGGGAGACGGTTCGGCTACGGCGACGTCCACATCGCCGAGGCACTGGACCTGTGACCGCACCCGTATTCGTCGCGGCGTGACGGAGCACACCCCACAAGGTGTTCAAACTCCGTTAACAATGGAATGTGATCACGAGCGTTAAGGCCGCGAACCCCGTCCTTCAGGGCGGGGGCAAGCCGGTACCGGCCCGCACTCCGCGCTTTGACACGATCATGAGCTATCGTGTCAATTCTGTCCCAGGCGATCAAGCGGGCGTACAAGTACCGCTTCTACCCGACCACCGAACAGGCGGCGCTCCTGCACCGCACGTTCGGTTGTGTCAGGTACGTCTGGAACAGGGCTCTGGCCGAGCGGACGCGCCGCTACAAGGACGAGGGCAAGAACACTGCCTACGTGGATACGGCGAAGTGGCTGACGGCGTGGAAGCAGGGCGAGGAGTCCGGGTTCCTCCGCGAGGTGTCGAACGTGCCGTTGCAGCAGACGCTGCGGGCTCAGCAGGTGGCGTTCAACAGCTTCTTCGCCAAGCGCGCCAAGTACCCGCGCTTCAAGTCGAGGAAGAAGTCCAGGAAGTCGGCGACGTTCCAGAACAACGCCTTCACTTTCCGGGGCGGCGTGCTCAAGCTGGCGAAGACCGCAGAGCCGCTGAACATCGTGTGGCACCGCCCCCTCCCGGAGGGTGCGGAGCCGTCCACGGTCACGGTCTCCTGCGACAGTGCGGGCCGTTGGTTCGTCTCGCTCCTGGTGGAGGAGACCATCGAGCACTTGCCCGGCACGGGTGCGGTGGTCGGTCTGGATGCCGGGCTGGATCACCTGCTCACCCTGTCCACCGGAGAGAAGATCAGCAACCCTCGTCACGAACGACGCGACCGGCACAAGCTCGCCAAGGCACACAAAGCCCTGTCGCGGAAAGCGAAGGGGTCGAACAACCGGGCCAAGGCGCGTCAGCGGGTCGCCCGGATTCATGCGCGGATCGCCGACCGGCGCCGCGATCATCTGCACAAGGTCACCACTCGGCTGGTACGCGAGAACCAAGCCTTGGCCATCGAGGACCTGACCGTGCGGAGCATGCTCAAGAACCACTCCCTGGCCCGCGCCATCAGCGATGCGGCATGGTCGGAGTTGCGGAGCATGCTGGAGTACAAGACCGGCTGGTACGGGCGGGAACTTCTGCTCGTGGACCGCTGGTTCCCCTCTTCCAAGCTGTGCTCCACCACGGGGTGCAGCCACATCCACAAGAAGATGCCGCTGAACGTCCGCGGGGGGACGTGCCCGAGCTGCGGCACGCACCACGACCGCGACGTGAACGCGGCGACCAACATCCTCGCGGCCGGGCTGGCCGAGAGGTAAAACGCCTGGGGAGGGCTGGTAAGACCGGCTCCGGAGTCCTCCGGGGAGGCGCGGCCCGATGAATCAGGAAGATCGTTCCCGCCAGGGAATGAAGCCCCGGCCTTCAGGCCGGGGAGATGCCACCTCTCCGGTCCCCTCGACAACAACAAAGCCCCGGAGCGCCCACCGGCAGCGGCCGGAGGCGACTCCCTACGTCGACCTCACCCGTGCCGAGTGGAGCGCGCTGCGCGACAAGACGCCGCTGCCGCTGACCGCGGAGGAGGTCGAACGGCTGCGCGGGCTCGGTGACGTGATCGACCTCGACGAGGTGCGGGACATCTACCTGCCGCTGTCCCGGCTGCTGAACCTGTACGTCGGCGCGACCGACGGGCTGCGCAGCGCGCTCAACACCTTCCTCGGCGAGCAGGGGTCCCAGTCGGGGACGCCGTTCGTGATCGGCGTGGCGGGGTCCGTGGCCGTGGGGAAGTCGACCGTGGCGCGGCTGCTGCAGGCGCTGCTGTCCCGGTGGCCCGAGCACCCCCGCGTGGAGCTGGTGACGACGGACGGCTTCCTGCTGCCCACGCGGGAGCTGGAGCGGCGGGGCCTGATGTCGCGCAAGGGCTTCCCGGAGTCGTACGACCGGCGGGCTCTGACCCGGTTCGTCGCCGACATCAAGGCCGGGAAGGCGGAGGTCTCCGCGCCCGTCTACTCCCACCTGATCTACGACATCGTGCCCGGCGAGCGGCTGGTCGTGCGCCGGCCCGACATCCTCATCGTCGAGGGCCTCAACGTCCTGCAGCCCGCCCTGCCCGGCAAGGACGGCCGCACCCGGGTCGGTCTCGCCGACTACTTCGACTTCAGCGTGTACGTCGACGCGCGCACCGAGGACATCGAGCAGTGGTACCTCAACCGGTTCCGCAAGCTGCGCGCCACCGCCTTCCAGGACCCCTCCTCGTACTTCCGCAGGTACACCCAGGTGTCCGAGGAGGAGGCCCTGGACTACGCCCGCACCATGTGGCGGACCATCAACAAGCCCAACCTGGTGGAGAACATCGCCCCGACCCGGGGACGGGCCACGCTGGTGCTGCGCAAGGGGCCGGACCACA
Organism: Streptomyces sp. NPDC004065; assembly: GCF_044903565.1. Taxonomy (NCBI): domain Bacteria; kingdom Bacillati; phylum Actinomycetota; class Actinomycetes; order Kitasatosporales; family Streptomycetaceae; genus Streptomyces; species Streptomyces sp. NPDC004065. Next base: position 620,286 of record NZ_JBJDQT010000001.1, read on the forward strand.
AGGTGCAGCGGCTCAGCCTGCGCAAGCTCTGACGGCGGGGCGCCCCACGGGCACGGGCACCCCACGGGTCCCGGCAGCATCCCCGGCTCGGGCCCGGGCCCGAGCCCGCCGGCGCCTGCCCGGCGTCTACGCTGCCTGCCATGCTGCATCTGCGACTGATCACCCCCGCCGACCGCACCGAGGACGTGGTGCGGCTGATCGAGGGCACGGTGGGCACCACGCACCTCGTCGTGCTGCGGGGGGCGGCCCGCAATCCGTCCGGGGACCTGGTGCTGTGCGACGTGGCGCGCGAGGCCGGGGACGAACTGCTGAGCAGCCTTCAGGAGTTGGGCATCGACCGCAGCGGGGCCATCGCCGTGGAGAACATCGATCTGTCGCTGTCCGAGCGGGCCGAGAAGGCCGAGGAGGAGGCTCCCGGCGAGGCGGCCGACGCGGTGCTGTGGGAGCACCTGTCGGAGGCCACCCACGAGGAGTCGGCGCTGTCGGTGACCTATCTGTCGTTCATCACGCTGGCCACCATGATCGCCGCCTGTGGCGTGGTGCTCGACAACGCGATCCTGATCGTCGGGGCGATGGCGGTGGGGCCGGAGTTCGGGCCGCTCGCGGGGATCGGCACGGCGCTGGTGCAGCGGGCCCCGCGGCTGGCGCTGCGCTCACTGGTGGCGCTGCTCGTGGGATTCGCCCTGGCGATGGCCGTGACCGTGGGCTTCAGCCTCCTCATGGACGCCGCCGGGCTGTTCACGAAGGCCCAGCTGGAGGGCGAGCGGCCCAACACCACCTTCGTCTACGCCCCCGACGCCTTCTCCTTCGTCGTGGCGGTGCTCGCCGGCGCCGCCGGCACGCTGTCGCTGACCTCGGCCAAGTCCGGCGCCCTGGTCGGCGTCGCCATCTCGGTGACCACCGTCCCGGCCGCCGCCAACGCGGCCGTCGCCCTCGCCTACGGCGACACCCGCCAGACCTGGGGGTCGACCGAGCAGCTGCTGCTGAACCTGTTCGGCATCGTGCTGGCGGGCACGCTCACCCTGCTCGCCCAGAAGTGGTTCTGGGGGCGGCAGCGCGAGCGCGCCCGCCGGGCGCCCGGAGCGACGGCGCGCTCGCGGGCGTAGAAAGCAACGGGCTCAGCCCAGCGCGGACTTCACCACGTCGGCCAGCCGGCCCGCCACCGAGCGGGCCTGGTCGATGTCCTGGGCCTCGACCATGACGCGGACCAGCGGCTCGGTGCCGGAGGGGCGCAGCAGCACCCGGCCGGTCTCCCCCAGCTCCCGCTCCGCCTCGGCCACGGCGGTGGCCAGCTCGGGGGAGGTCTTCACCCGGGACTTGTCGACGTCGGGGACGTTGACGAGCACCTGCGGCAGGCGCTCCATCACCGACGCCAGGTCGCGCAGCGTACGGCCGGTCTCGGCGACCCGGGCCGCCAGCAGCAGACCGGTCAGCGTGCCGTCGCCGGTGGTGGCGTGGTCGAGGATGATGACGTGGCCGGACTGCTCGCCGCCCAGGGCGTAGTCCTTCTCCTTCATCTCCTCCAGCACGTAGCGGTCGCCGACGGCGGTCTGCACGAGGTGGATGCCCTCGCGCTCCATGGCCAGCTTGAAGCCCAGATTCGACATCACGGTCGCGACGACGGTGTCGGAGCGCAGTGCGGAACGCTCCCGCATCGCCAGCGCGAGCACGGACAGGATCTGATCGCCGTCGACCTCCTCGCCGGTGTGGTCCACGGCCAGGCAGCGGTCGGCGTCACCGTCGTGCGCGATGCCGAGGTCGGCGCCGTGCTCGACGACGGCGGCCTTCAGCTGCTCCAGGTGGGTGGAGCCGCAGCCGTCGTTGATGTTCAGGCCGTCCGGCTCGGCGCCGATGGTGACGACCTCGGCGCCGGCCCGCCGGAACGCCTCGGGCGACACCCCGAAGGCGGCGCCGTGCGCCTCGTCGAGGACGATCCGCAGCCCCTCGATGCGGTTGGGCAGGACGCCGACGAGGTGGCCGACGTACCGGTCGAAGCCCTCGTCGTAGTCGCGTACGCGGCCGACGCCGGCGCCGGTCGGGCGGTCCCAGGGGGCGCCGGTGCGGTGCTCCTCGTAGACCTTCTCGATCCGGTCCTCCAGCTCGTCGGCCAGCTTGTGGCCGCCGCGGGCGAAGAACTTGATGCCGTTGTCCGGCATGGCGTTGTGGCTGGCGGACAGCATCACGCCGAGGTCCGCGCCGAGCGCGCCGGTGAGGTACGCCACCGCGGGCGTCGGCAGCACGCCGACCCGCAGCACGTCCACGCCCGCACTGGCCAGGCCGGCGACCACGGCGGCCTCGAGGAACTCCCCGGACGCGCGCGGGTCCCGCCCGACCACGGCGGTCGGCCGATGGCCCTCGAAGGTGCCCGCCTCGGCCAGTACGTGGGCCGCCGCGACGGAGAGACCGAGCGCCATCTCGGCGGTCAGGTCCGCGTTGGCGACGCCGCGCACGCCGTCCGTGCCGAAGAGTCGTCCCACTTGTCCTCCTGAGGAAACTTCAGTTCGTGCCGCCGGACCGGGCATCCCGTCACACCAGCCTTTGAGCACCTTGTGCCGTTATACGCCCGAGTCCTGTGATATACGAACGCCCCGGTGGCACTGTGGCGTGCCGCCGGGGCGTTCGGAGTACGAGCAGGCAGCTGCGATCAGCGCTTGCTGTACTGCGGGGCCTTGCGGGCCTTCTTCAGACCGGCCTTCTTCCGCTCGACCGCACGGTCGTCGCGGCGCAGGAAGCCGGCCTTCTTCAGCGGGCCGCGGTTGTTGTCGACGTCCGCCTCGTTCAGCGCGCGGGCGACACCGAGACGGAGCGCACCGGCCTGGCCGGAGACACCGCCACCGGCGATGCGGGCGATGACGTCGTAACGGCCCTCGAGCTCCAGCACCTTGAAGGGCTCGTTGACTTCCTGCTGGTGCACCTTGTTCGGGAAGTAGTCCTCGAGGGTGCGACCGTTGATCTTCCACTTGCCGGAGCCCGGGACGATCCGGACGCGGGCGATGGCGTTCTTGCGGCGGCCCAGGCCGGCGGCCGGCTGCGGCTCGCCGAAGCGGGAGGCCAGGGACTCCGAGGTGTACTCGCCCTCGACGGGGACCTCGGACTCGGTGGTGTAGCTGTCGATGTCAAGCTCTTCGAGCGGCTGCTCGGCAGTGGTCTCGGCCACGATTCTCCTCAGATTCTCTTCAGTCTTAGGGGGTGGCCGGACTTACTGCGCGACCTGGGTGATCTCGAACGGCACCGGCTGCTGGGCGCCGTGCGGGTGCTGGTCACCCTTGTAGACCTTCAGCTTCGAGAGCATCTGACGGCCCAGGGAGTTCTTCGGGAGCATGCCCTTGACGGCCTTCTCGATGGCCTTCTCCGGGTTCTTGTCGAGCAGCTCGTCGTAACGGACGGAGCGCAGACCGCCCGGGTAACCGGAGTGGCGGTAGGCCATCTTCTGGGTCCGCTTGTTGCCGGAGAGGTGCACCTTGTCGGCGTTGATGATGATGACGAAGTCACCAGCGTCGACGTGCGGCGCGTAGATCGGCTTGTGCTTGCCCCGCAGGAGGGTGGCGGCGGTGGACGCCAGGCGGCCCAGGACGACGTCCTGGGCGTCAATGACGTGCCACTGGCGCGTGATGTCGCCGGGCTTGGGGCTGTACGTACGCACGGTTCGTAGCCTTCGCTTCTTCAGTGAATGGTCCTGACAAGGTCACCGAAGACGATCACGACAGCCTTGACCGCACCGCGGTGACGCAAACCGCGTGCTGGTCGCTGGTCATCGGCCCGGTGGACCGGTGTAAGGGCCCGTCCCGTGAGAATGAGCAAGCCAATACACAACGAACATGCAGGATACCCGCGGCGCCGCGGCCGGGTCAAAACGGTGGCGCCGCTGCTGGTCCTGCGTGTTTCGCACCCAGTGTAGGCGTACCGGCGCCCGCACGCGGCCGCGCCGCCGCGGCGGGCCGGCCGGAGCACACCCGGAGAACCGCCGGAGAACCGCCCGGTCGCTTTGTACCGGGCTGCACCGAAGGTGCCCCGCGGGCCCGCCGCGGGCGGCGTGAGCACCCGCAACCCCCGTCTAAGATGCGCCCCATGAGCTATGGGCAGGGGGGCTCGCAGTCCCAGTGGGATCCCTGGAAACCGAATTCCCAGCAGTCGTGGAGCGGCGGCGGCCAGACGCCTGACTGGGCCGCGCTCGCGGAGGCGTCCGAGACGCGCAACAAGCGGCGCCGGATGCTGTTCGTCGGCGGTGGCGTGCTGGCCACCGTCGGGATCGGCGCTGCCGTCGCCATGGCCGTGGTCTCGGCGAACGGGGACAACGGCGCCTCCGGCCGGCCCTCCTCCCAGCTGCCCGGCACCGCCGCGCTGCCGAGCGGCTCCGGCGCGGCGCCGTCCTTCGCGCCCACCAGCGCGCCGCCCCCGCTGGACCCCAAGGAGTTCATCTCCAGCGCCAAGAAGGACACCGCCCCGCTCAGCCCCGACACGCTCTTCCCGGGGACCCAGCTGACCATGGGCGACGCCGTGTACAAGAAGGGCCCGACGGCCGACGCGAAGAACTGCGCCTCGGCGGCCCAGGGCACGCTCCCCAAGATCCTCTCCGCCAACGGCTGCACCCGTCTGATACGCGTGACCTACTCCAAGGACGGCATCGCGGTGACCGTCGGTGTGGCCGTGTTCGACAGCGAGGCACAGGCCACCAAGGCCAAGGGACAGGCCGACAAGAAGAGCATCGTCAAGCCGCTCCCGGGCGGCGGGGTGAAGGCCTTCTGCAACGGGGCGATCTGCCGCTCCACCACCAACTCCCTCGGCCGCTACGCGTACTTCACCCTGACCGGCTTCCCCGGTGACAAGGACGTGACGGCCAAGGACACCAAGGTCTTCCGCACCGGCGACGACCTCGCCGAGTTCGCGTTCCGGCAGATCCGCCGGCGCGGCGAGGCCCAGGCGTCCGCGGCGGCGGCCACCCAGTAGGCGGCCCGCGCACCGGCGGCGGCGGCCCGCGCACCGGCGGCGGTCCGGTCACCGGCGCCGCTCCGGCCCCGTGCCCCGGCGCCGCTCCGGCCCGGTCCCCCGGCGCCTCTCCGGTACGGAAGCCCGCACCGGCCCCGGCGGCGACACGTGCGTCGCCGACGGCGCCGACGAGGGAGCCGGCCGGCCCACACCGGCGGCGACATCGGCGCACCCCGGGTGCGGTGCCCGGTCCGCGCCGGACAGCGGCCCCGAGGCCCGGCATCCCGAGGCCCGGCAACGCGACGCCGGCACCCACCCCAGGGCCCCGGCATCCCGTCGCCGGCACCCACCCCGAGGCCCACCCCCCGCCGCCCCGCTCACCCCCGCCGTCGCTCCCCTCCGGCCCCCTCCGGTGCGGGTCTGCCCAGGGCGCGGAAGTGCCAGCCCGCCGCCGTCCAGCGGTCCGCGTCCAGTACGCCCCGGCCGTCCACGACCCGCGGGTGCCGCACCAGCCGCACCGCCCACCGCGGGTCGATCTCCCGGAACTGCGGCCACTCGGTCAGATGCAGCACCAGCTCCGCCCCGCGCAGCGCCTCCTCCAGCGACACGGCGTAGCCGAGCAGCGGGAACGCCTTGCGGGCGTTGTCCATCGCCTCGGGGTCGTAGACGGTGACGTCCGCCCCCTCGAGGCCGAGGCGCGCGGCCACGTTCAGCGCGGGCGAGTCGCGGACGTCGTCGGAGTCCGGCTTGAAGGCCGCGCCCAGCACGGCCACCCGCGTCCCGAGCAGCGTCCCCCCGCACAGCTCCCGGGCCAGGGCGACGGCCCGGTCCCGGCGCCGCATGTTGATCGCGTCGACATGGCGCAGGAACCCCAGGTCGACGCCCAGCTCGGCGGCGCGGTGCGTGAAGGCCCGGATGTCCTTGGGCAGACAGCCGCCGCCGAAACCGACCCCGGCACCCAGGAACGCCCCGCCGATCCGCTCGTCGCGGCCCAGCGCCCTGGCCAGGTCCCGCACGTCACCCCCGGCGGCCTCGCACACCTCGGCCATCGCGTTGATGAAGGAGATCTTGGTGGCGAGGAAGGAGTTCGCGGCCGTCTTGACCAGCTCCGCGGTGGCGAAGTCGGTCACCACCAGCGCGGTCCCGGCGGCCAGCACCGGGGCGTACACCTGGCGCAGCAGCCGCTCGGCGCGCGGGGTGCGCACCCCGAACACCAGCCGGTCGGGGCGCAGCGTGCCCCGCACGGCGAAGCCCTCGCGCAGGAACTCCGGGTTCCAGGCGATCTCGACCGGGTGCCGGTCCGCGAGCCGGGCCGCCGTGCCGACCGGCACCGTGGACTTGCCCACCAGCAGGGCGCCCTTGCGCGCGTGCCGCGCGATCCGCGCGAAGGCCTCCTCGACGCACGTCAGGTCGGCGCCGTCGCAGTCCCCGCGCTGCGGGGTGCCCACGCACACGAAGTGCACCTGCCCGAAGGCGCCCGCCTCCTCGTAGGAGGTGGTGAACCGCAGCCGCCCGCTCCCCGTGTGCCGGGCCACCATGGCGGCCAGCCCCGGCTCGTGGAACGGCACCCGGCCCGCGCGCAGTGCGGCGACCTTGCCCGCGTCGACGTCGACGCCGACCACCTCGTGCCCCAGGTCCGCCATGCAGGCGGCGTGCGTGGCACCGAGGTAGCCGGTGCCGATGACGGTGAGCCGCATGGGTGTGCCCGCCTTCCTCGCCGTACGCTCCCTGCCGCCGCCGTGCGGCGGCAGGTCGGTGCAGCGAGTTCCCGCCCGGCGGCGACCGTACCGTCACCCACTGTGACCTGCGGGTTCGCCGCTCGGCAGCAGCCGCTCGGCAGGGGCTGTTCAGCAGCAGCCGGCCGGGGGCAGCGTCCTGCGGTTGCGCGCCTCGGCGCTGCGCGCGGCCAGCAGCTCGTCGGCCGGGTAGCCGACCTCCTCCAGCGTCAGCCCGTGCGGGCGTACGACGTGCACGGCGGAGTCCCGCACCCCGGCGGCCAGCACCTTGGCGGGCCAGTCCGGCGTACGGTGGCCGTCCCCGACGAACAGCAGCGCCCCGATGAGCGAGCGCACCATGTTGTGGCAGAAGGCGTCCGCGCGGACGGTGGCCGTGACGATCCCGTCGTCGCCGCGCTCCAGGCTCAGCTCCTGAAGGGTGCGGATGGTCGTCGCGCCCTCCCGCTTCTTGCAGTACGCGGCGAAGTCGTGCTCGCCGAGCAGGCCCCGGGCGGCCTCGTTCATGGCGTCGACGTCGAGCGGCCAGTCGTGCCACAGGACGTGGCCGCGCAGCAGCGGGTCCACGCCGCCGGGGTTGTCGGTCACCCGGTAGGCGTAGCGGCGCCAGACGGCGGAGAAACGGGCGTTGAAGCCGTCGGGGGCGGGCCTGAGCGCCCAGACGCGCACGTCCCGGGGCAGTCGCCCGGCGAGCCGCTTGAGCAGCTTCTCGTGGTGCTCGCGCCACACCTCCTCGGGCAGGTCCACGTGCGCCACCTGGCCGCGGGCGTGCACTCCGGCGTCGGTGCGCCCGGCGACCGTCAGCTCGTACGTGCGGTCCGACCGGGTGACCGTGCGCAGTGCGTCCTCGATCTCGCCCTGCACGGTCCGTTTCCCGCCGGCCTGCTTGGCCCAGCCGTGGAAGGCGGTGCCGTCGTAGGACAGGTCGAGGCGGATGCGGACATGGCCGGGCTGTACTTCGTCGCTCACGTGCAGATCCTCTCAGGGCCCGGTCCCTCCCGGGTACGCGAAAGCGGGCCCGCCCCGAAGGGCGGACCCGCTCGGCGAGGGAGTGCCTCAGGCGTCCTTGGACTCCTCGGCGGCCTCCTCGGCCGGAGCCTCGGTGGTGTCCTCGGCCTTGGTCTCCTCGACCTTGGCCTCGTCCGCCTCCTTGACCGCGCGCTTGGTGGCGGCCTCGGCCTCACCCACGGCCTTCTGCTGCACCGTCAGCGCCTCGACCAGCTCGATGACCGCCATGGGCGCGTTGTCGCCACGACGGTTGCCGATCTTGGTGATCCGGGTGTAGCCACCCGGACGGTTCTCGTACCGCGGGCCGATCTCGGTGAAGAGCGTGTGGACGACGCCCTTGTCCGTGATGACCTGGAGCACCTGGCGGCGGTTGTGAAGGTCGCCCTTCTTCGCCTTGGTGATCAGACGCTCGGCGTACGGGCGCAGGCGGCGGGCCTTCGCCTCGGTGGTGGTGATACGGCCGTGCTCGAACAGCGCCTTCGCGAGGTTCGCGAGGAGCAGCTTCTCGTGCGCGGCGCTGCCGCCCAGACGGGCACCCTTGGTGGGCTTCGGCATGGTTCTTCTCCTGTGTGTCTGCCCCGGCCGTATCAGGTACCGGGGTCAGTATCCGAGCAGGCGGTCGCCTGTCGGAGATCCGGGGGCCTCCGCGAGACCCCCGGAAGTGGGTCACGCCCAGTACCGGATCAGTACTGCTCGGTCTCCACGAAACCCGCGTCCGCGTCGTCGTCGGCGCCGAAGGCGTCGGCGGCGGCGGTCGGGTCGAATCCGGGCGGGCTGTCCTTCAGGGCCAGGCCCATGCCGGCCAGCTTCGCCTTGACCTCGTCGATGGACTTCGCACCGAAGTTGCGGATGTCCAGCAGGTCGGCCTCGGAGCGGGCGACGAGCTCACCCACGGAGTGGATGCCCTCGCGCTTGAGGCAGTTGTAGGAGCGGACCGTGAGCTCCAGCTCCTCGATCGGCAGCGCCAGGTCGGCGGCGAGGGCGGCGTCCGTCGGGGACGGACCCATGTCGATGCCCTCGGCGTCGATGTTGAGCTCGCGGGCCAGACCGAACAGCTCGACCAGGGTCTTGCCGGCCGACGCCATGGCGTCGCGCGGACGCATGGCCTGCTTGGTCTCGACGTCGACGATCAGCTTGTCGAAGTCGGTGCGCTGCTCGACACGGGTGGCCTCGACCTTGTACGTGACCTTGAGCACCGGCGAGTAGATGGAGTCGACCGGGATCCGGCCGATCTCCTGGCCCACCTGCTTGTTCTGCACGGCGGAGACATAGCCGCGACCGCGCTCGACGGTCAGCTCCATCTCCAGCTTGCCCTTGCCGTTGAGCGTGGCGAGGACCAGGTCGGGGTTGTGCACCTCGACACCGGCCGGGGGCGCGATGTCGGCGGCGGTGACCAGACCCGGGCCCTGCTTGCGCAGGTACATCACGACCGGCTCGTCGTGCTCCGAGGAGACGACCAGCTGCTTGATGTTGAGGATCAGGTCGGTGACGTCCTCCTTGACGCCCGGCACGGTGGTGAACTCGTGCAGGACGCCGTCGATGCGGATGCTGGTGACGGCGGCACCGGGGATCGACGACAGGAGGGTACGGCGGAGGGAGTTGCCGAGGGTGTAGCCGAAGCCCGGCTCCAGCGGCTCGATCACGAACCGGGAGCGGAACTCGTCGACGACCTCTTCGGTCAACGAGGGACGCTGAGCGATCAGCATGTGTGGATCAGATCCTTCAGTCGGGGGCGCCCGCTATATGACGCCCGACCAGCCGCCCGGTGGAAAGGGGCGGGTACTGCAAGGGTACGGGCGGTACGACCCGTGTACGGACCGTACCGCCCGATGACCGCGCACCGTGGAGGCGCGAACGCGTCAGACGCGGCGGCGCTTCGGCGGGCGGCAGCCGTTGTGCGGGGTCGGGGTGACGTCCTGGATGGAGCCGACCTCGAGACCCGTGGCCTGAAGCGAACGGATGGCGGTCTCACGACCGGAACCCGGACCCTTCACGAACACGTCGACCTTGCGCATGCCGTGCTCCTGGGCGCGGCGGGCGGCCGACTCGGCGGCCATCTGCGCGGCGAACGGCGTGGACTTCCTGGAGCCCTTGAAGCCGACGTGGCCGGCGGAGGCCCAGGAGATCACGTTGCCGGACGGGTCGGTGATCGAAACGATGGTGTTGTTGAACGTGCTCTTGATGTGCGCGTGGCCGTGAGCGACGTTCTTCTTTTCCTTGCGGCGCACCTTCTTGGCAGCGCCCTGACGTCCCTTGGGGGGCATGTCGAAAACTCCTACGGGAGGTGGTCGGTCCTACAGCGAAGACCGCTGGACGGCGAGTGTCGCTGCGGACTACTTCTTGCCCGGCTTCTTCTTGCCGGCGATGGCGCGACGCGGGCCCTTGCGGGTACGGGCGTTGGTGCTGGTGCGCTGACCGCGGACGGGCAGACCGCGGCGGTGCCGCAGACCCTGGTAGGTGCCGATCTCGACCTTGCGGCGGATGTCGGCCTGGATCTCGCGACGGAGGTCACCCTCGGTCTTGATGTTGTTGTCGACGTACTCGCGGATGGCGACGAGCTGCTCTTCGGTCAGGTCGCGAACGCGGGTGTTCGGGTCGACGCCGGTGGCGGCCAGCGTCTGCTTCGAGAGGGTCCGGCCGATGCCGAACACGTAGGTGAGGGCGATCTCCACGCGCTTTTCGCGCGGGATGTCAACACCGGAAACGCGTGCCATTCAATGGCTCCTGGTGATCTTCGGAGGTCTTCCACAGGACCGGTTCCCAGCCGCCGTACCAGGTACGAACTGGGTCCCCGGCCTCCGAACCGGGGGTGTCAGGCGCGTTGGACGCCTGGGCCCTGCGTATGAACATATTCAGCTCGCGTCGCGCGAATCCCTGCGGAGGTGCAGAGGGAGCGGTCGGTCGTGCGTCAGCCCTGGCGCTGCTTGTGGCGCGGGTTCTCGCAGATGACCATGACCCGGCCGTGACGGCGGATCACCCTGCACTTGTCGCAGATCTTCTTGACGCTCGGCTTGACCTTCATGGGATGTGAGGTTCTCCGGGTCAGTTGCCGGCGGCCCCGCGCCACGGCGGACACGGGACGTGGGCAAGATCTACTTGTACCGGTAGACGATCCGGCCACGCGTCAGGTCGTACGGAGACAGCTCCACCACGACCCGGTCGTCAGGGAGGATGCGGATGTAGTGCATGCGCATCTTGCCGCTGATGTGTGCCAGGACCTGGTGGCCGTTCTGGAGCTCGACCTTGAACATGGCGTTCGGCAGAGACTCGACGACAGTGCCCTCGATCTCGATGGCACCTTGCTTCTTGGCCACGCTTCGCCCTTCGAATCGACTACCTTGATCGACTCCCGTTGCTTCCCTTGCGGGCGCATGCGGACATGCGGGTGCACGAGAGCCGACGAGTCAGTCTACGTCAGCGCACCCTGAAAGACGAATCGGGGAAGTCTGCCCCACGGGGGAGATCGACATGCACCGCGGGCGGGGCCGTTCTCAGCCCAGCGGGTCCGGGGCCGCCGTGACGCCGAGCTCGGCCAGCTTGGCCTTGCCGCCGTCCGGGGCCGTCAGGACCAGCGGGCCCTGCTCGGTCAGCGCGACCGAGTGCTCCCAGTGCGAGGACCAGGTCCCGTCGGTCGTGATGACCGTCCAGTCGTCCTCCAGCACCCGGGTCTTCGGCGTGCCGAGGGAGACCATCGGCTCGATGGCCAGGCAGAAGCCGGGGACCAGCTTGGGGCCCTTGCCGCGGCGGCGGTCGACGTAGTTCAGCAGGTGCGGGTCCATGTGCATCTCGGTGCCGATGCCGTGGCCGCCGTAGTCCTCGATGATGCCGTAGCGGCCGCCGCCCGGCTTGGGCTGGCGGCGGATGTAGGTCTCGATGGCCCGGGAGATGTCGACCAGCCGGTGGCCCTGCCGCATCGCGGCGATCCCGGCCCACATCGACTCCTCGGTCACCCGGGACAGCTCGACCAGCTCCGGGGCGTGACCGGACCCGACGAAGGCCGTGTAGGCGGCGTCGCCGTGCCAGCCGTCGACGATCGCGCCGCAGTCGATGGAGATGACGTCGCCGTCCTTGAGGACCACGTCGTCGGAGGGGATGCCGTGGACCACGACCTCGTTCACGGAGGTGCAGATGGTCGCCGGGAAGCCGCCGTACCCGAGGAAGTTCGGCTTGGCGTTGTGCTCGGCCAGCACCTTGCGGGCCACCTCGTCCAGATCCTTCGTGGTGGCCCCGGGAACCGCGGCCTCACGGGTGGCCGCGTGAATGGCGGCGACGACCAGCCCCGCCGCTCGCATCTTGGCGATCTGCTCGGGGGACTTGATCTGCACCATGGGGTGAGCGCCTTTCTGGGTCCGGAAGAGGGACGGCTGTAAGAGGGACGGCTGTAAGAGGGACGGCCACGCGGGCGGCTATGTCAACCATACGGGGGTGCGCGCCCACCCCCACAGCACAGCCGCGGCCCCCGGAAGGGAACCGCGGCTGCAACCGGCGTACCACGAACTACTTGGCCGCGTCCTCGCGCTTGAGCGCCTCCAGCGCCCGCCGGGTGATCTCGTCCACCGGCCCGAGCGAGGAGATCGTCACGACGAGCCCCTGGGCCTTGTAGTAGTCGATGATCGGCTCGGTCTGCGTGTGGTACACCTCGAGCCGCTTGCGGACCGTGTCCTCGGAGTCGTCGTCGCGCTGGTACAGCTCACCGCCGCAGACGTCGCACACGCCCTCCGTCCTGGGCGGGCTGTACGTGACGTGGAAGACGTGGCTGGAGTCCTTGCGGCAGATCCGCCGGCCGGCGATCCGCTTGACGACCTCCTCCTCGGGCACTTCCAGGTCGAGCACCGCGTCGAGCTTGATGCCCTGGCTCTGCAGCAGCGCGTCCAGCGCCTCGGCCTGCGAGACGTTGCGCGGGAAGCCGTCCAGCAGGAAGCCGTTCCGGGCGTCCGGCTGCTCCATGCGGTCCTTGGCCATGGCGATGGTGACCTCGTCGGGCACCAGGTTGCCGGCGTCCATGTAGGACTTCGCGAGCTTGCCCAGCTCCGTCTGCCGGCTGATGTTCGCGCGGAACAGGTCGCCCGTGGAGATGTGCGGGATGCGCAGCTTCTCGGCAAGGCGCGCGGCCTGCGTTCCCTTGCCTGCACCCGGCGGACCGACGAGGACGATTCGCATCAGCGGAGGAACCCTTCGTAATTGCGCTGCTGGAGCTGGCTCTCGATCTGCTTCACCGTCTCGAGGCCGACACCCACGATGATCAGGATGCTGGTCCCGCCGAAGGGGAAGTTCTGGTTCGCATTGAAACCGACCAACGCCATTGTCGGCACGAGAGCGATCAGACCCAGGTACAGCGAACCCGGCCAGGTGATCCGGTTGAGCACGTACGACAGATACTCAGCGGTCGGCCGACCGGCCCGGATGCCCGGGATGAAGCCACCATACTTCTTCATGTTGTCGGCGACTTCCTCGGGGTTGAAGGAGATCGCCACGTAGAAGAACGCGAAGAAAACGATGAGCAAGAAGTACAAAGTGATGTAAAGCGGGTGATCACCCTTGGTCAGGTTGGCCTCGATCCAGGTCTTCCAGCCGGAGGTGCCGCCGGAGAACTGGGCGACCAGCGCCGGGATGTAGAGCAGCGACGAGGCGAAGATGACCGGGATCACACCGGCCTGGTTCACCTTGAGCGGGATGTACGTGGACGTACCGCCGTAGGAACGGCGGCCGATCATGCGCTTGGCGTACTGCACCGGGATACGGCGCTGCGCCTGCTCCACGAAGACCACCAGGCCGACCATGACCAGGCCGACCAGGATCACGGTGCCGAACTCGATCCAGCCGTCGGCCAGGGTGCCCTGCTTCTTGATGGCCCACAGCGCGGACGGGAAGGTGGCGGCGATCGAGATGAACATCAGGATCGACATGCCGTTGCCGATGCCGCGGTCGGTGATCAGCTCGCCGAGCCACATCACCATGGCCGTACCGGCGGTCATGCAGATCACCATGGTGATGGTCGAGAAGATCGCCCGGTCCGGCACAATGCTGCCGGCGGCCGTGCAGCCGCTGAACAGGGCGCCGCTGCGGGCGGTGGCCACCAGGCCGGTGCCCTGCAGGATCGCCAGCGCCACCGTCAGGTAGCGGGTGTACTGGGTGATCTTCGCGGTGCCGGCCTGGCCCTCCTTCTTGAGGGCCTCCAGACGCGGGATCACCACGGTCAGCAGCTGCAGGATGATGCTCGCCGTGATGTACGGCATGATCCCGAGGGCGAAGACCGTGATCTGCAGCAGAGCGCCGCCGCTGAACATGTTGACCAGCCCGAACAGTCCCTGGTTGCCCGATGCCTCGGTCACGCACTGCTGGACGGCCTTGTAGTTGACGCCCGGGATCGGGATGTGGGTACCGACGCGGTAGACCACGATGATGCCGAGCGTGAAGAGCAGCTTCTTGCGCAGGTCGGGCGTCCTGAACGCCCGGGCGAAGCCGGTGAGCACGGTGCCTCCTGCGACCCCCGCGCACGTGCGTCAAGGGTGACGGTCTTGAGGTTCGATGAAAAGAACAGTGCAGGCCACCTTACCGGCGACACTGCCCCCCTTGGAACGACCGACCGGGGATACCTCATTGTGAGGTATCCCCGGTCGGGATCGTCTACGTCATCGAGGCGCCTGAGCGGGTCAGACGAGCTCGGTGACCGAACCGCCGGCGGCGGTGATCTTCTCCTTGGCGGAGCCGGAGACGGCGTCGACCGTCACCTGCAGCGCCACGGAGACCTCGCCCTGGCCCAGGACCTTGACCAGGCTGTTCTTGCGAACGGCGCCCTTGGCCACCAGGTCCTCGACCGTGACCTCGCCGCCCTCGGGGTAGAGCGCGGCCAGCTTGTCGAGGTTCACGACCTGGTACTCGGTCTTGAACGGGTTCTTGAAGCCCTTCAGCTTCGGGAGACGCATGTGGAGCGGCATCTGGCCACCCTCGAAGCTCTCCGGAACCTGGTAGCGGGCCTTCGTACCCTTCGTACCACGACCGGCCGTCTTACCCTTCGACGCCTCACCGCGACCGACACGGGTCTTCGCGGTCTTGGCACCGGGGGCGGGACGGAGGTTGTGGATCTTCAGCGGGTTCTGCTCCGCCATGATCAGTCGACCTCCTCGACCGTCACGAGGTGGCGGACGGTGTGCACCATGCCGCGGAACTCGGGGCGGTCCTCCTTGACGACCACGTCGCCCAGGCGCTTGAGGCCCAGGGAACGCAGGGTGTCACGGTGGTTCTGCTTGCTGCCGATGTAGGACTTCGTCTGCGTGATCTTGAGCTGCGCCATGATTACGCACCCGCCCCGGCACGCGCACGCAGCAGGGCCGCGGGGGCCACGTCCTCGAGCGGCAGACCGCGGCGGGCCGCGATCTCCTCGGGACGCTGCAGGCCCTTCAGGGCCTCCACGGT
Organism: Streptomyces sp. NPDC004065; assembly: GCF_044903565.1. Lineage (NCBI taxonomy): Bacteria > Bacillati > Actinomycetota > Actinomycetes > Kitasatosporales > Streptomycetaceae > Streptomyces > Streptomyces sp. NPDC004065. The sequence continues at coordinate 635,369 of NZ_JBJDQT010000001.1, forward strand.
CGCGTGCACGATGTTGATGGCGTTGTCGGAGCCGAGCGACTTCGACAGCACGTCGTGGATACCGGCGCACTCGAGCACGGCGCGCACCGGACCACCGGCGATCACACCGGTACCCGGGGACGCGGGCTTGAGCAGCACGACGCCGGCAGCCTTCTCACCCTGGATGGGGTGCGGGATGGTGCCCTGGATCCGGGGGACCTTGAAGAAGTGCTTCTTGGCCTCCTCCACACCCTTGGCGATGGCGGCCGGCACCTCCTTGGCCTTGCCGTATCCGACACCCACGGTGCCGTCACCGTCGCCCACCACGACCAGCGCGGTGAAGCTGAAGCGACGACCACCCTTCACAACCTTGGCGACGCGGTTGATCGCGACGACGCGCTCGACGTACGCGGTCTTCTCGGCGGCAGCAGCGCCGCCGTCACGGCCCTTCCGGTCCCGCCGCTCGCCGCCACCGGCGCCGCCACCGCGGCGCTGGGGTCCAGCCATTGGATTACCTCTCTCTTTCCGCTAGCTACAAGCGGCTCAGAACTTGAGCCCGGCTTCGCGGGCGGCGTCCGCCAGGGCGGCGATGCGCCCGGCGTACTGGTTGCCACCACGGTCGAACACGACGGCCTCGACACCGGCGGCCCTGGCACGCTCGGCGACCAGGGCGCCGACCTGCTTGGCCTGCGCGGACTTGTCGCCCTCGCCACCGCGGATCGAGCTGTCCAGGGTGGACGCCGACGCCAGGGTGTGACCCTTCAGGTCGTCGATCACCTGCGCCACGATGTGGCGGTTGGAGCGGGTCACGACCAGACGGGGACGCTCCGCCGTACCGGACACCTTCTTGCGGATCCGGATGTGACGGCGCTTGATCGCGGCGCGCTTGTAGGCGTCGCCCTTGAGGATCTTCTGCCCGTATGCCATGGCTTACTTGCCCGCCTTTCCGACCTTGCGGCGGATGACTTCGCCCTCGTACTTGACGCCCTTGGCCTTGTACGGGTCGGGCTTGCGCAGCTTGCGGATGTTGGCCGCGACCTCGCCGACCTTCTGCTTGTCGATGCCCTCGACCTGGAAGCGGGTCGGGGTCTCCACCTTGAAGGTGATGCCCTCGGGCGCCTCGACGGTGATCGGGTGGCTGTAGCCGAGCGCGAACTCGAGGTTCGAGCCCTTGGCGGTCACGCGGTAACCGACACCGCTGATCTCGAGCTTCTTCACGTAACCCTGGGTCACGCCGGTGATCATGTTCGCCACCAGCGTGCGGGACAGGCCGTGGAGAGCCTTGTTCTGACGCTCGTCGTTCGGGCGGGTGACGTTCAGGACGCCGTCCTCACCCTTGACGATCTCGATCGGCGCGGCGACGGTGTGGGTCAGCTCGCCCTTGGGGCCCTTGACCTTGACCGTACGGCCGTCGATGGTGACGTCCACGCCGGCGGGAACCGCGATGGGGAGCTTGCCGATGCGCGACATAGCTGTTTCCTCCGTTCCCTTCCGTTACCAGACGTAGGCGAGGACTTCCCCACCCACGCCCTTCTTGCCGGCCTGCTTGTCGGTGAGGAGCCCGTGCGACGTGGAGATGATCGCCACGCCGAGGCCGCCGAGCACCTTCGGCAGGTTGGTGGACTTCGCGTACACCCGGAGACCGGGCTTGGAGATCCGCTTGATGCCCGCGATGGAGCGCTCACGGTTGGGGCCGAACTTCAGCTCCAGGACGAGGTTCTTGCCCACCGGGGCGTCCTCGACCTTCCAGCCCGTGATGAAGCCCTCCTGCTGGAGGATCTCCGCGATGTGCGACTTGATCTTCGAGTGCGGCATCGACACGGTGTCGTGGTATGCCGAGTTCGCGTTCCGCAGACGCGTGAGCATGTCTGCGATCGGATCAGTCATGGTCATGAATTGGCCTTCGGCCTCTCTCGCCGGGGTTTCCTGGTGCGCCATCCCTCTCCCCGATCCGAGACGGGACGGGTGCGGCGCGGTGGACCTACGGCGTAGTAAGTCGTACGGGCGCGGCAGGCGCCCAACCCCACAAGCCTAAGGCATGCGGGGCGGGCCTCCTGCCGGACCCAGTTGCTTACCGAGAGCTTCCGGAACCCCTCAAACGGGGGGTTACCAGGAGCTCTTGGTCACGCCCGGCAGCTCGCCACGGTGAGCCATCTCACGGAGGCACACGCGGCACAGGCCGAACTTGCGGTACACGGAGTGCGGACGGCCGCAGCGCTGGCAGCGCGTGTAGCTCCGCACACCGAACTTGGGCTTGCGAGCAGCCTTGGCAATCAGAGCCTTCTTCGCCATCTCGCTCACGCCTCCTTGAAGGGGAAGCCGAGGTGACGAAGGAGCGCACGGCCCTCAGCGTCGTTGGTCGCCGTGGTGACCACGGTGATGTCCATACCCCGGACGCGGTCGATCTTGTCCTGGTCGATCTCGTGGAACATGACCTGCTCCGTGAGACCGAAGGTGTAGTTGCCACGGCCGTCGAACTGCTTGGGGGACAGGCCGCGGAAGTCGCGGATGCGCGGCAGCGCGAGCGACAGGGTGCGGTCCAGGAACTCCCACATGCGGTCGCCACGGAGCGTGACGTGGGCACCGATCGGCTGGCCCTCGCGCAGCTTGAACTGCGCGATGGACTTGCGGGCCTTGGTGACGGCCGGCTTCTGACCGGTGATCGTGGTGAGGTCGCGGATGGCGCCCTCGATCAGCTTGGAGTCGCGGGCGGCGTCGCCCACACCCATGTTGACCACGATCTTGACGAGGCCCGGGATCTGCATGACGTTCTCGTACTTGAACTCGTCACGCAGCTTCGGGGCGATCTCGTCGCGGTACTTCTGCTTCAGACGCGGGGAAGTGGTGGTAGCCATCAGATGTCCTCACCCGTCCGCTTGGCAACGCGGATCTTGTTGCCCTCTTCGTCGAAGCGGTAACCGACACGGGTCACGACCTTCTCGCCGTCCTTCTCCACGACCAGCTGGACGTTGGAGACGTGGATCGGCGCCTCGGTGGTGACGATGCCGCCGGCCTGGGAACCGCGAGCGGTCGGCCCGGCCTTGGTGTGCTTCTTGACCCGGTTGACACCCTCGACCAGGACGCGCTCCTCGCGCGGGTAAGCGGCAATGACCTTGCCCTGCTTGCCCTTGTCCTTGCCGGTGATGACCTGGACCAGGTCGCCCTTCTTGATCTTCATGCTCACAGCACCTCCGGCGCGAGGGAGATGATCTTCATGAACTTCTTCTCGCGCAGCTCACGGCCGACGGGGCCGAAGATACGGGTGCCACGAGGGTCGCCGTCGTTCTTGAGAATGACGGCGGCGTTCTCGTCGAAGCGGATGTACGAGCCGTCCGGACGGCGGCGCTCCTTGACGGTGCGAACGATGACCGCCTTGACGACGTCACCCTTCTTCACGTTGCCACCGGGGATCGCGTCCTTGACGGTGGCGACGATGACGTCACCGATGCCCGCGTAGCGGCGACCGGAGCCACCGAGCACACGGATGCAAAGGATCTCCTTCGCACCCGTGTTGTCGGCGACACGCAGTCGCGACTCCTGCTGGATCACGTCTATCTCCTGTTTGTCTGCCGGTTCCCCGGGGGCCGCTCACCGAGCGGCCCCCGGAGCCTGGCGGAACTGTCCTGCGGAGAATGCCCCGCAGGAACGTACTTGGGGAATTCCCTCGCGGGAATTGCCTACTTGGCCTTCTCGAGGATCTCGACGACGCGCCAGTGCTTGGTGGCGGACAGCTTCCGGGTCTCCATCAGGAGGACGCGGTCGCCGACGCCGGCGGCGTTCTGCTCGTCGTGCGCCTTGAGCTTGTTGGTACGGCGGATGACCTTGCCGTACAGCGCGTGCTTCACGCGGTCCTCGACGGCGACGACGACGGTCTTGTCCATCTTGTCGCTGACGACCAGGCCCTCACGGGTCTTCCGTGCGTTGCGCTCAGTCTTCTGCTCAGTCACGTTGTTCTCGCTCATCAGGCGTTCTCCACCGTTTCGATGCCCAGCTCACGCTCGCGCATCAGGGTGTAGATCCGCGCGATGTCCTTGCGGACCGCCTTGAGACGGCCGTGGTTCTCGAGCTGACCGGTCGCCGCCTGGAAGCGGAGGTTGAACAGCTCTTCCTTGGCCTCGCGGAGCTTGCCCAGAAGCTCCTCGTTGCCCAGCTCGCGCAGCTCGGACGCCTTGGTACCGGCCGACATCACGCTTCACCTGCCTCGCGCTTGACGATCCGGCACTTCATCGGCAGCTTGTGGGCCGCACGGGTCAGCGCCTCACGGGCGATCTTCTCGTTGGGGTACGACAGCTCGAACATGACGCGTCCGGGCTTGACGTTGGCCACCCACCACTCGGGGGAACCCTTACCGGAACCCATGCGGGTCTCGGCGGGCTTCTTGGTGAGCGGGCGGTCCGGGTAGATGTTGATCCAGACCTTGCCGCCACGCTTGATGTGGCGGGTCATGGCGATACGAGCCGCCTCGATCTGGCGGTTCGTCACGTACGCCGGGGTCAGCGCCTGGATGCCGTACTCGCCGAACGCAACCTGCGTGCCACCCTTGGACATACCGTTGCGCTTCGGGTGGTGCTGCTTGCGGTGCTTGACCCTACGGGGGATCAGCATGTCGGTCAGGCCTCCGTTCCGGTGCTCTCAGCCGGAGCGGCAGCGGCCGGAGCCTCGGCCTTGGGGGCCTCGGCGGCGGGAGCCTGCTGCTGCTGCGGCTTGCGACCGCGCCGCTCGCCACCGCGGCCACCACGGGCCGGGCGGTCGGCACCGCCGCGCGCCGGGCGGTTGCCCGCTCGGGCGGCGGCGTTCTCGGCGCGGACCTCGGCGATGTTCTTGACGTCGCCCTTGTAGATCCAGACCTTCACACCGATGCGGCCGAAGGTCGTCTTGGCCTCGAAGAAGCCGTAGTCCACGTTCGCGCGGAGGGTGTGCAGGGGCACGCGGCCCTCGCGGTAGAACTCCGAGCGGGACATCTCGGCGCCGCCGAGGCGGCCACCGCACTGGATCTTGATGCCCTTGGCGCCGGCCTTCATCGCCGACTGCATGCTCTTGCGCATGGCCCGGCGGAAGGAGACGCGGGAGGAGAGCTGCTCGGCAACGGCCTGGGCGACCAGCTGGGCATCGGTCTCGGGGTTCTTGACCTCGAGGATGTTCAGCTGGACCTGCTTGCCCGTGAGCTTCTCGAGGTCGCCGCGGATGCGGTCGGCCTCGGCGCCACGGCGGCCGATGACGATGCCCGGACGGGCGGTGTGGATGTCCACCCGCACGCGGTCACGGGTGCGCTCGATCTCCACCTTGGAGATGCCGGCGCGCTCCATGCCGGACGTCATCATCCGACGGATGGCGACGTCTTCCTTGACGTAGTCCTTGTACAGCTTGTCGGCGTACCACCGGGACTTGAAGTCCGTGGTGACACCGAGCCGGAACCCATGCGGGTTAACCTTCTGGCCCATTACCGGGTTCCTTCCTTGCTGCTGACGACCACGGTGATGTGGCTGGTCCGCTTGCGGATCCGGTAGGCACGGCCCTGGGCGCGCGGACGGAACCGCTTCAGGGTCGGGCCCTCGTCGACGTACGCCTCGGAGACGTAGAGGCTGTCGGCGTCGGTGTGGTCGTAGTTGTGCGCGGCGTTGGCGATGGCGCTGTCCAGCACCTTGCCGACCGGCACGGAGGCTGCCTGCGGAGCGAATCGCAGAACAGCCTGGGCCTCCGTGGCGTTCATGCCACGGATGAGGTCCACCACGCGGCGGGCCTTCATGGGCGTGACGCGGATGTACCGCGCCTGGGCCCTGGCTTCCATGGTTGTCCCTTCAGTTACTTACGTGTCTGAATGCGATCCGCTGCTAGCGGCGCTTCGACTTCCGGTCTTCCTTGACGTGACCCCGGAAGGTGCGCGTCGGCGAGAACTCGCCGAGCTTGTGGCCGACCATCGACTCGGTGACGAACACCGGGATGTGGGTCTTGCCGTTGTGCACCGCGATCGTGTGGCCCAGCATCGCCGGGACGATCATGGAGCGGCGGGACCAGGTCTTGATGACGTTCTTGGTGCCTGCTTCGTTCTGGGCGTCCACCTTCTTCATCAGGTGGTCGTCGACGAAAGGCCCCTTCTTCAAGCTACGAGGCATCTCAACCCGTCCTTAGCGCTTCTTGTTCGTCTTGCGGCGGCGGACGATGTACTTGTTGCTCGCCTTCTTGGGAGAACGAGTACGACCTTCCTTCTGACCCCAGGGGCTGACCGGGTGGCGGCCACCCGAGGTCTTGCCCTCACCACCACCGTGGGGGTGGTCAACCGGGTTCATCGCCACACCGCGGACGGTCGGGCGGACGCCCAGCCAGCGCTTGCGGCCTGCCTTGCCCCAGTTGATGTTGCTCTGCTCGGCGTTGCCGACCTCGCCGACGGTGGCGCGGCAGCGCACGTCGACCAGGCGGATCTCACCGGAGGGCATGCGGAGGTGGGCCATCGAGCCCTCCTTCGCGAGCAGCTGCACGGAGGCACCGGCGGAGCGGGCGAACTTGGCGCCACCACCCGGACGGAGCTCGATCGCGTGCAGCGTCGTACCGACCGGGATGTTGCGCAGGGCCAGGTTGTTGCCCGGCTTGATGTCGGCCCCGGGACCGTTCTCGACGCGGTCGCCCTGCGACAGGCCACGCGGCGCGAGGATGTAGCGCTTCTCGCCGTCCGCGTAGTGCAGCAGCGCGATGCGCGCGGTGCGGTTCGGGTCGTACTCGATGTGCGCGACCTTCGCCGGCACGCCGTCCTTGTCGTGACGACGGAAGTCGATCACGCGGTAGGCGCGCTTGTGGCCGCCGCCCTGGTGGCGGACGGTCACACGACCGGAATTGTTACGGCCGCCCTTGCTGTGCAGGGGACGGACCAGCGACTTCTCCGGCGTGGACCGCGTGACCTCGACGAAGTCGGCGACGCTGGCGCCACGACGGCCAGGAGTCGTCGGCTTGTACTTGCGGATACCCATTGTCTCTCAGTCCTCGGAAGTGATTTCCGAAATCTGGACGATCCCGACCGCTTACGCGGTCGGACCGCCGAAGATGTCGATTCGGTCGCCCTCGGCGAGGGTCACGATCGCGCGCTTGGTCGCCGCGCGCTGGCCGAAGCCGGTGCGGGTCCGCTTGCGCTTGCCCTGGCGGTTGATCGTGTTCACGCCGGTGACCTTGACCTCGAAGACCGCCTGGACGGCCTCCTTGATCTGGGTCTTGTTGGCACGCGGGTCCACGACGAACGTGTACTTGTTCTCGTCGAGGAGCGCGTAGCTCTTCTCCGAGACGACCGGCTTGATCAGGACGTCACGGGGGTCCGTGTACGACTTGCTCAGCGGGGTCTCGACGGTGTTCTTGCCCTCGGTGGCGTGGCGGCGCGCCTTGGCGACGCGCGCGGCCTTGGCGGCCTTGGCGGCCTTCGAGGCGATGGACGGGTGACGGGTAGCCATCAGGCCTCGCTCCCTTCGGTGTCGTTGGCCTTCTGCGGGCCGGCGACGAAGGACTCGAGAGCGGCCTTGGTGAAGACCACGTCGTCCGAGACGATCACGTCGTACGTGTTCAGCTGGCCCGGCTCCAGGATGTGGACCTGGGGCAGGTTGCGGGCGGACAGCCACGCGGCCTCGTCGGAGCGCTCGGCGACCAGGAGCAGGTTCTTGCGCTCGCTGATCTTGCCGAACAGGCTCTTGGCGGCCTTCGTGGAGGGGGTCTCGCCCTCGATCACGCCGGTGACGACGTGGATGCGGTTGAGGCGGGCCCGGTCGGTGAGGGCGTGGCGCAGGGCCGCGGCCTTCATCTTCTTCGGGGTGCGCTGCGAGTAGTCGCGCGGCACGGGACCGTGCACGACGCCACCACCGGCGAACTGCGGCGCACGGGTCGAGCCCTGACGGGCGCGGCCGGTGCCCTTCTGGCGGTACGGCTTCTTGCCGCCGCCGCGGACCTCGCCACGGGTCTTGGTCTTGTGGGTGCCCTGTCGGGCAGCGGCCTGCTGGGCGACGACGACCTGGTGGATCAGCGGGATGCTGACCTTCTCAACGTCGAAGATCTCCGCGGGGAGCTCGACGGTACCGGCCTTCTCGCCAGCCGGCGAAAGGATGTCAACAGTGCTCATCGGTTACCTCAGGCCCCCTTGGCCGCGGTGCGGACCAGGACGAGGCCGCCGTTCGGACCGGGAACCGCGCCCTTGATGAGCAGCAGGCCCTTCTCCGCGTCAACGGCGTGGACGGTCAGGTTCTGGGTGGTGACCCGCTCGTTGCCCATGCGACCCGCCATGCGGAGGCCCTTGAACACACGGCCCGGGGTGGCGCAGCCACCGATGGAACCGGGCGAGCGGTGCTTGCGCTGGGTACCGTGACCGGCACCGAGGCCACCGAAGTTGTGGCGCTTCATGACACCGGCGAAGCCCTTGCCCTTGCTCTTGCCGGTGACGTCGACCTTCACGCCGGCCTCGAACACCTCGGCGGTGACTTCCTGGCCGAGGGTGTACTCGGCGGCGTCCGCCGTGCGGATCTCGACGAGGTGACGACGGGGGGTGACGTCGGCCTTCGCGAAGTGGCCCTTGAGGGGCTTGTTCACCTTGCGCGGGTCGATCTCGCCGAAGGCGAGCTGGACGGACTCGTAGCCGTCGACGTCGTTGGTACGCACCTGGGTGACGACGTTGGGGCCGGCCTTGACGACGGTGACCGGGACGACACGGTTGTTCTCGTCCCACACCTGCGTCATGCCGAGCTTCTCGCCCAGGATGCCCTTGATCTGCTTAGCCATCTCTCAGATCACCGCGCCTCAGAGCTTGATCTCGATGTCGACACCGGCCGGGAGGTCGAGTCGCATCAGAGAGTCAACGGTCTTGGGGGTCGGGTCGAGGATGTCGATCAGGCGCTTGTGCGTGCGCATCTCGAAGTGCTCGCGCGAGTCCTTGTACTTGTGCGGCGACTTGATGACGCAGTACACGTTCTTCTCAGTGGGCAGCGGCACCGGGCCCGCGACCGACGCACCAGTGCGGGTCACCGTCTCGACGATCTTCTTCGCCGAGGAGTCGATGACCTCGTGGTCGTAGGCCTTGAGCCGGATGCGGATCTTCTGTCCCGCCATGGCTACTCAGTAGTCCTGTCTCTTCTCACGCTCTGGAACCCGGTGGTCCGCGGTCTCCCTCGGTTCCCTCGGCCTCTCCGACCCACGCGGTCGGGCGTGTCGCGCTCCCGCTGACATGGATGTCCCTTGTTCGAACATCCCTGCTGGGAAAGGACACGGTCCTTCCGGAACCGCGGTCGGGAGCCTCGGGCCCACCGGATGCCTGGCCGGTGCCGCGCCCACGCTTCCCGGAAGATTCCCGTACGTCCGCCCCAGCGCTGCCACCTGGCAGTTAGGGCGACGAGTACTGTGGGACTCGCTTCCGGTCCTCCCGGCGGGAGGCGCGCAGCATCAACACTCGACCGAGCAACTCGGACAGTCTGCCACATGCGGCGGGGGGCTGGCCAATCGGGCCGAAGAGATTACCCCGGGGCGGTCCGTGAGCAAACACGGACGGCCCCGTCGCGTGCCGGAGCGGGCCGCCGGCCGCGGTTCCCGGGTCGCCGGACGGGGGTCCCGGGCTCTCGGACGGCGGGTCCCCGGTCCTCGGACGGTGGGTCGCGGGTGACTGGCCGCAGGTGATCGCCCACGGGTGATCGCCCGCGGTCGACTACTCCCGCCTGGCGACCGTGAGGATCACGGCCGCGTCCTCCAGGGCCTCGAGGCCGTGCCGGGCCGGAGGGATGACGATGAGGTCGCCGGTGCGGCCCTCCCACGCGTGCCCGCCGCTGGTGAGGCGGACGCGGCCGCGCAGCACCAGCAGGGTGGCCTCGCCGGGGCTGTCGTGGTCGGCGAGGCTGGTGCCCGCGGTGAGGGCGAGGAGGGTCTGGCGCAGGGTGTGTTCCTGCCCGCCGTGGACGGTGGTGGCGCTGCGGCCGTTGGGGGCGGCGGCGGCGCGTTCCAGGTGTTCGCGGGCCAGGGCGTCGAGGGAGAACTTCCGCATGTCCCCAGCCTCCCCGGCCGGACCGGCGGCCACCAGGGCCGTGTGGGGCACATGGCCCTGACGGCCGCACATGCCGTGCCGGCCGGTGCGGGCGGTGCGGCCGGTGCGGGCGGTGCGGCAGGTGCGAGCGGTACGGCAGGTGCGGGCGGTGCGACAGGTGCAGGCGGTGCGGGCGGTACGGCAGGTGCCAGCGGTGCGGCAGGTGCGAGCCGTGCCGCGGGCGGTGCCGGCGGTGCCGGCGGTGTGACAGGTGCCGGCGGTGCGGGCGGTACGGCAGGTGCCAGCGGTACGGCAGATGGCAGCCGGCAGGTGCCAGCGGTGCGGCAGGTGCGAGCCGTGCCGGCCGGTGCCGGCGGTGCCGGCGGTGCCGGCGGTGCCGGCGGTGCCGGCGGTGCGGGCGGTGCGGGCGGTGCGGGGCACATGGCGCGCCCGCCAGGTGCCCCGGGGCTCGGCGCGTACGCCTCAGATGAGGCCCTGCGCGAGCATGGCGTCCGCCACCCGCTCGAAGCCGGCGATGTTCGCACCGGTCACATAGTCGCCGGGGGCGCCGTAGCGGTCGGCGGTCTCGTGGCAGGTGGCGTGGATACGGGTCATGATCCGCGCCAGCTCCTCCTCCACCTGCGCCGGCTGCCACGCCGTACGGGAGGCGTTCTGCGCCATCTCCAGCGCGCTGACCGCGACCCCGCCCGCGTTCGCCGCCTTGCCGGGCCCGAACGCGACCCCGGCCTCCTGGAAGAGCTGCACGGCCTCGGGCGTGGTCGGCATGTTGGCGCCCTCGGAGACCGCCTTCACCCCGTTGCGGACGAGGACGGCCGCGTCCTTCTCGTCCAGCTCGTTCTGTGTCGCCGACGGCAGCGCGAGGTCGGCCGGGACCTCCCAGACCCGCCCGCCGGGCACGAACCGCGCGGAGCCGCCCCGCCGCTCGGCGTAGGTGCTGATCCGGCCGCGCTCGACCTCCTTGACCTGCTTGAGCAGATGGAGGTCGATGCCCTTCTCGTCGACGACGTACCCGCTGGAGTCGGAGCAGGTCAGCGGCAGCGCGCCGAGGACGAGCAGCTTCTCGACGGTGTGGAGGGCGACGTTCCCGGACCCGGAGACGACGGCCGTCTGCCCCTCCATCTCCTCCCCGCGCACCCGCAGCATGGCCTCGGCGAACAGCACGTTGCCGTACCCGGTCGCCTCCGGCCGGATCGCCGAGCCGCCCCAGCCCGTCCCCTTGCCGGTCAGCACGCCGGCCTCCCAGCGGTTGGTGATGCGCCGGTACTGCCCGAAGAGGTAGCCGATCTCACGCCCGCCGACGCCGATGTCACCGGCCGGCACGTCGGTGTGCTCGCCGAGGTGCCGCTGGAGCTCGGTCATGAACGACTGGCAGAACCGCATGACCTCGGCGTCCGACCGCCCGTGCGGGTCGAAGTCGCTGCCGCCCTTGCCGCCGCCGATCCCGAGGCCGGTGAGCGCGTTCTTGAACACCTGCTCGAAGCCGAGGAACTTGATGATCCCCAGGTTCACCGAGGGGTGGAAGCGCAGCCCGCCCTTGTACGGCCCGAGCGCGCTGTTGAACTCCACCCGGAACCCGCGGTTCACGTGCACCTGCCCGTGATCGTCCTGCCACGGCACCCGGAAGATGATCTGCCGCTCCGGTTCGCACAGCCGCTCGAGGAGACCCGGATCCGCGTACTCCGGTCGCGCCGCGAACACCGGCGACAGCGTCTCCAGCACCTCCCGCACGGCCTGGTGGAACTCGGGCTGCGCGGGATTGCGGTGCTCGATCTCGGTTCGCAGGATGTCGAGCGAGGACGACGGGGACAGCAGCGTCGGCGCGATCCTGGCTTCGGGTCGGTTCCTCACGGGGCACCTTTCTGGCACGGCGGCCACCGGCTCGCGACCGGTGCGGGGTGGTCGGCGCCCGGCGCCGTTGCCGCGCGCGGGAGCAGGGCCGCCCGGCGCCGCCTGGTCGTCCGGGAGCGCCCCGCTCAAGTGTTACTCCTGTGTAAACCCCGAGGCGAGTATGGATCCGGAGCCGCCCACCATCCGAGACCCACCCCGCCCCGCCTGGCGTACCCCGGACGGCGCAGACGTACCCCGGACGGCGCAGACGTACCCCGGACGGCGCAGACGTACCCCGGACGGCGGTAGGCGTACCCCGGACGGCCGGGGGACGGTCACCACCCGATGACCGCTCCGCGCCACGTCCGCCCCGCACCGGGCACGGCATCCCGCAAGGGACCCTTCACGTCCCGGGCGGTGCCCCATGACGGAACCGCCCCCCACATCCCGCCGACGCACCTCCCGGTGGCCAGATACATGGACATGTGCGCCTCCGGCGACTGGCCACCGAACAAGGACCGCTGAAATGGCAGGTCCTGACCGCTCCGCCTCCGCATGGCTGAACTCCGTCTACGGCGGCCTCGTCGAGCTGGCCGCGGCCCAGCCGGTGCTCGAGACGGAGGCCTCATGGCTCATGGGCTGCCGGACCGTGCCGCAGCCCGGCTGTCCCGCCACCCCCATGCTCGCGGCCTCCGTCGTCGTACCCAAGGACGGCGGTTCGCCGTTCCGCCCCGCACCGAACGCCCCCTTGGCCGATCTGGAACCGGCCGAGCCGCAGGAGGCGGCACACCGGGTGCAGGGCCAGCCGCGGAGGATCAGCGCACGGGGCTGCATGCGATCAACGGCTGCCCCGCCGTGCCCCTGCCCTGGCGGCCGTCCGACGAGGCCCCGGGCTGGTGGGCGCGCCTCACCCGCCGGTACTTCGACGTCGTCCCTCGCCAAGCTCGACACCTCGCACGTGCGAGAAGTGGTTCTCATGCGCGCGCTTCCCGGAGTCGGCACGCCACGGCGCCGGCCGCCGTGGGAGAGGGAAGCAGCGGACTTCGCCGGCGCCGTCGCCAAGGCCCGCCTGTGGCTCGACGACGCCTACCAGGGACAGGTCGACCTGGTCACGCCGACCGCCCAGGACGAGACGCGCCGGGCCTGGGTCTTCTCCTGCAACACCAAGCGTTTCCTGCAGAGCGGACAGTGGCAGGACGTCCTGCTCGACGCCACGCTGGTCGTGCCGAAGGACGACAGCGCACCCTTCGGCCTGCCGAACTCGACCCGTGGAACTGGCTCGCCCGTTGGGACACCGGTGCGTCCTTCGGGACGGCGGATCTGGAGTCCCCGCCTCCTCCCGGCCACGCCTCGTGGTTCCGGCCGACCCTCGCGGAACTGGGCGGGCGGGTTCTGTCGCTGTCCGACCACCCGGACTGGCCATCCACGATGGAGGCGCTGTCGGCACTGCCGGCCGGTGCCCGTGCGCTGGTATGGGTCCGCCGCACGGACGGCCGCGGCCGGGAGGCCGTGGGCCTTGTGGTGAACGCACTGCGGCGGCCGGAGGGCGTCGTCGTGGTCGACGGGTCGTCGGACACCGGGGTGCACCTCGATGAGACGGGTGTGACGCGGCTGCACGTCATCCGCTACCGCTGAGGGGTGGGGCGGGGTCCCGCCGCCTGCTGCACGGCCCCTTTCCTCAGCCGTTCCCGGCTCGGCGTCTGCGGGCGACGGCGAAGGCGGTGACCGCGCCGAGGACCACGACGGCTGCGGCGCCGAGGCCGATCCACAGCGTGCGGTCGCCGCCGTCCTTCCTGGCGGACGCGGCCGCTGCGGGAGCGGTCCGGTCGCCGCCCTTGGGCGCGCCGGAGCCCTTCGCCGAGGGTTCGGGTGACGCGGTGGCCGCCGCGAGGTCCGGCAGCGGGTACACGTCGGCGGGGCCAGGGTCGCCCGGGTTCTGCAGCGCGATGCGCGGACGGACGATGCCGTACCCGATGGAGTCGTTGCGCTTGGCGCCGTCGGTCGGGCCACCGATGGTGTTCAGCATGACGCGCAGGACCTGGTTGTTGGTCCAGTCGGGGTGCTTGGCCCAGATGAGCGCGGCACTGGCGGAGGCGATGGCGGTGGCGTCGCTGGTGCCGCGGGATCTGCAAAGCCCCGTTTTGCCGCCGCAGGCGTGGACCATGTCCTCTCCGGGGGCGGCAACGTCCACCTGAGCGCCGTACTCGGAGAACGAGGTGCGGCGGAGGTTCTTGCCCACTGCTGCCACGCCGACGACACCAGGCACTGCGGCGGGATACTGGACGGCGTTCCCCTTGTCTCCGTCGTTGCCCACACCCGCGAAAACGAGCGAACCATGGTCGAGTGCGTATTTCACGGCGGAATTCAGCTGCGCTGAGTGGACAGTGGTGGCCAGCGAAATATTGATCACCTTGGCGCCGGAGTCCGCTGCGTAGCGAATGGCCTTGCTCAGGTAGGACGGACCCTCGAAGGGGTTGTAATCCTGCTGGCCCGGCATGCGGACGGGAAGGATTTTCGCTCCAGGCGCGAGACCGAAGGCTCCCTTGCCGCCTCCGTATGCTCCCGTGCCGGCAATGAGACCGGCCATCCCCGTGCCGTGGCCGTCGTAGTCCGTGTGCTCGTCTCCCGAACGGCTCGAAGCCAGATCGAGTCCGTCCAGGACTCGTCCCCTGAGGTCGGGGTTGTCCGCGTCGACGCCCGAGTCGATCACCGCCACGGTGACACCCTGGCCCGTACTCGTCCGCCACATCTCCTCTGCGCGCATGGCGTCCAGGAACCACTGCTGGGAACGAGTCGAGTCGGCGTGTGCCCACGTGTTTGCACCGCCCACCAGCAGGAGACCCACGGCCAGTGAGACCGAAGTCTGTATCCACCTGTGCTTCACGCCGGTGGGTAGGTGCAACATTCCTGTTCCTCTGATTGTCAGTCGGCGGTCGGGCGTTCACTGCGGCGGTCGTCGGGCCGTTTTTCCCGCTTCTTCCGAGCACCGGCGGAGTCGGGGGACGCCACGCGGCCGCCACCTTGTCTACGTGCTTCGCTGGGGACACCGCCGGAGATGCCTCCCCGCGTCGGCGCGGAAGGTACCGGTGTGCCAGGGCGTGCCGGCGCTCTCAGCGCTCGCTGCGGAGTCCCGCCGCTGATGCCGTCACGCGGCGTGGGTGCAACGCGACCGGCACCGCCCCCTGGCGAGCGCGTGATCGGCTGCCCTGTCACACCCGTGATCGGCGGGCGTGCCACCGAACTGCGGCCGACTGCGGGCTTGCCGACGGAGGACGCGCCGGACGCCGGACCGGTGGACCGGCCAGGAACGGACGGTGCGACGACACGCCCACCCGTGATTCCCGGACCCGCTGTCCGGCCCCGCACGGGGTTCGGGTTCTGGGCCGGGACGGGACGGCCTGCAGTACCGGCGCCAGGGGCCACGTTCCGGCCCGGGGTTGGGTTCACTCCTGTGACTCCGCGACCGGGAGTGGGCCCCACAGACACCCTCCCGGTCTGGACAGGCGATCGCCCCCCACCAACTGGCCTGGCGGGACCACCTGCCCCCGGAGGCATACGCAGAGGGCCGCCCATGTTCGGCGGGATCGGCCCGCCGGCCGGCAACGGCGCCGCTGGGTCCGGGCGGGGAGTCGTGGGGATTCCACCTGTCGGCCCAGCGTGCACCTCTGGCGGTGCAGTCACGGAGTCAATGCCGACGTGAGTGGCCGGTTCGGCCGTAGGGCGGTGCAGATGTTCCGACGATGGGGTGATCGTCGGCGACTCCGACGGGAGTTGCGGGGTCGTGGCCTGCCGATGCTGAGTGCTCGAGGTCCCAGCGTGGCCGACAGTCCCCGAGTGAGAGCCTCCACCGGCTTGTTCCGTAGGCGTACCGACCGGGCGGGCCACATCGTCGGAACCCTCACGAATGGGCTGGATGGCCGCTGGCGGTGGGGGGAACTTGGGGCGTTCCAGGGTGTTCATTTGGGTGGCGGACAGGGAGTAGGACTGGGCCAGCTTGCGCATCTGGGCCGCCGCCTCCTGGCGGACCTTCTCGCGGTCGGCCTTCAGCGCGGCCAGTTCGCTCGCCGACTTCGAGCGGACCGCCGCGGCGTCCGGGTCGTTGTGCGCGGCCGTCGCCGCGTCCAGGTTCGCCCGGGCGCTCTTCGTGTCCCGCGGGATCGACGTCTGGGCCGTGGCGATCGCGCCGGACGCCTCGCCCAGCCACTTCGCCGCGCCCTCGCTGAAGTCCCCCAGCCGGTGGGTGGAGTTGGCCAGGTCACCGGCCCAGGTACGGAACGCGTCCGCGCCCTCGCCCTTCCACTCCACCCACTGCGGACGGACCTTCAGCTCCTCCGCGATCTTCCGGATCTCCTTCGCGGCCGCAATCAGCCGGTCCGCCGCGGCCTGCACCTCACCGGCGTTCGCCTGGTCCAGCCACGCCAGCATCTCCTCGTGGCTCATGCCCTCGAAGGACGTACCGCCACCGGAACCCTTGCCCGCCATCAGGCCTCCCCCGTCACCGTCGGATGCATCAGATCGTGCCGCCCGTGTCGCCCGCCGGCGGGGTCGCGGTCCGCTCGGGCTCGGCCGCCCCGCCGCCATGGCCGCCATGACCGTCACCGTGGCTCTTCTGCGGCAGTGACGGGTCGTAGCTCCCGCCGTAGTGCTTGGTCGTCTCGGCGCTGATCGACGCCATGCGGTGGCGGACGTCGGCGTCGATGTTCTGGTAGCCCTTGTGCGAGGCCATGACCGCGATGCCCATGCCCTCCATGGAGTCGGACAGCAGCTTCGACAGCGTCTCCAGCTCGCTGATCACCGTCTCGTACGCGGAGTACAGGCCCGCGGCCTCGGCCCACGAGCCGCCACCGCCACCGAACTGGTGACGGGCCAGCTGGGCCTGTCCCACCTTGCCCGGACCGGCGTCGGAGCCCTTCAGGTCGCGGATCAGGTCGTCCACGCGCTTCTGGAACTTCGTGAACGACGACATCTCCATGGCCATGTCGGCCTGGGCCCCTATGACGGCGCCCAGTGCGCCGGGCAGGCCCAACAGTCCCGAGAACAGCGACGGCGGCTCGGCCGTCGCCCCAGACCCGGCATCGCTCGGCAACACAACGTCCTCCCCCGTGCGTTCGTAAAGCGGAAGCCTCGGTGACAACTCTAGCTACGACCAGTGACAGATCTCAGTCGGGGCATGCCCTCAGGTGACAGATACGGCCAACGTCACACCCATCCAAGTGGGTTGTGCGGGACGGGACATGAGCGCTCGTACTCAGATCCGCGGTCGGGTCCCGGCCTTCGCACAGCCCAGCGTCTTCACCGTGGCGGGGAAGTAGGCCCGCATGAACCGTTCGATGTCAGCGCGGTGGCTCCGGTCCGTGAGCTTGATCTGCGGGAGCTGCAGGGTGAGGGTGAAGAACTCGCCGCCCTTGGTCTTGCAGGGGGTGGTGGCGATGGCCCCGTCGGTGCCTACAACTGCCTTGTAGGAGGCGGCGATGCGACGAGGGGCAGTGACGCCCGACACGGAGCCTGTGTTGTTGGCCAGGTATGTCAGGCTTCTGGCGTCCTCGTCCCACGAAAAGCGCAATCGAATCATTACGTCGCCATTCGACAGAACCAGGCATGGAGCTGTGATCGCCTCCACGCGATTCACACGGTCGTACTCGTTCCAATCCTCGAAAGAGGGTACGAGTGGGCGTGCAATGTTCGGATCGATAGGTGTTCCGCAAATAGCTTTCGGAATGGTCTGTTTGTTGCAGGATGCGCAACAGAGCAGGAGACAGGCCGCGAAAGCCAAGGAGCCGACTCGGTAACGTGCGCTCACTTCGGCTGCCTCCCGGATACGCCTGTGGCATGCGCCATCCCATCTTCCGCGGACCGGCCGATTTCTGTTTTTGCATCGAACGAGTCGGCGCTCATGTGATGCCTTCTCATCCACTGATCCGCGAGACCCATCAGTTGACCATTTCTCGTGTCATAGGCCTGAATATTCTGGTCCGCTTGTTTCTTGTCCAGCCTCCTCTGCTCGTCCTCCAGCCACTTGTCCGTGACGTAGTCGAAGCCCTCCTGGACGTGTTCGTTGACCAGCGGGATGTAGCCGATCGCTCTGTCGAAGAGGGGCTTGGTGGCGAAGGTGGCCGTTTTGGGGTCGCCCTGGGACTGGATGCGGGCCTCTTCCAGGAAACCGACCGTGCGGCCGGCGCGGACCAGGGGTTCCGTGGAGGTCGAGTGGTCGCCGTGGATGCCGGTGACCATGGCCTGGTTGAGGCCGCCGTTCAGGGTGCCGTAGGCGTCCTTGTCCTTGGAGATCTGTTTCGCCACCTCGAAGAGGTCGTCCTGTTTCAAGGGGGACTTCGAGATGTCGATCTCGCTCATCGAGGCGTGGACCGTCGCGCCGTGGTTGACCAGGATGCCGGCCATGGGTCCCCGCAGAGCCGGGGGGAATTCGTCGCCCTGGGCCGCCAGGTGGGTGAGGGCGGATTTGAGGACCGCCTCGTTCCGCGCGGTGTGGGGGACGTAGTGGGCGTGGGCGTTCGCGGGGTCGATTCCCGTGGTGGCCGCCTGGAGGGCCGCTCCGAGGCCCGCGCGGTTGTCCGTGTCCGGGGCCGGCGAGTAGCCGCCCGACTTGGCGTTGCCGTGTTCGTGCAGGGCGACGTTCCAGTCGCGTTCCCTGATCAGGTACTTCATATGGGCGTCGGAGTTCAGGTAGTGCGCCGCTGTGGCCGGGTCGCGGCTCATGATGCCGAGCGCTCCGTCGACCGGGTCGTTCGCGAACCAGCCGTCGCGGTGGCCGGCGTAGGTGCCCTTCAGGCGCCAGATGCCGGGGTCGGCCTTCTCCGCCGCGATCATGTCGTCGGTCAGGTTCTCGAGCATGTCGCGGCCGTAGCCGTGCCCCTGCCGCATCAGCGTGACCAGGGACTGGTAGCCCAACGCCGTGTCCAAGCGGAATCCCTGGGCCTGCGTCGCGTAGTGCTCGACGCCTGCGTGCCGCACGTCCGCCCGCCAGTGCCTGTACCAGGGTGCGTGCGTGTCCCTCGTCGCCGTCGCCAGTGTGTCGGCCAGGCCCGTCCCGAGGGTCGCGTAGGTGCGCGCGTCGTGACCGCCCTGGACGTGGACGAGGTCGTTCAGGCGGTTGGCGAGGCGGATCGTGCCCGCGGCTCCCAGGTCGTCCAGGAGGGTGCGGGAGAACGACTCGTCGTGGCGGTTGTCGCGGAAGGTCCTCTCCAGTTCCGCCAGTTGGGCGGGCGTCAGGCGGCCGCCCCGGCTCAGCTTCTCCAGCGCCCGTTCCGCGGCGCGTGCCTCGTACTTCTCGACGTCGCCCAGCGCCGCGCCGTTGAAGCCGCGGCCGCCCGCCGGTCCGTCGAAGGGCACTCCCACCGCCGCCAGGGCCAGCCGCACGCCGGTGTCGGCGTCCGTCACGTCCCTGACCGCCTTGTCGATGAGGGCCTGCCAGGACCGCGCCGCGGCCCCACCGACACCGTTGGTGGCCTCCGGGTCCGGGCTCACCACTCCGCGGTCCGACACCCGCATTCCCGCAGCTACCGCCTCCCGGCGCGCCGCCGTCAGCCCGGCCCGCAGGCCGGTGAACTGTGCGTGTGCGTCCCTCAGCAGCGAGGCGACCGCCCTGGCCTGGGTCTGCGCGGACCGGAACTCCTCCAGCGTGGCGGCGAAACGGGCGCTCGCCGCGTCGGCGCTCAGGCCGGTCCAGGTGCGGCCCATGGAGATACCGCGGACGTGGTGCCGGTACGCCTTCTCCTGCTTCCCGAACTCCGCCGCCATGCCGTCCCAGCGGTCCGCCGCGGTCGTGAGAGCGGAGAGGTCGGTGGTCATGATCTCGTGGTAGGTCGGCATTCCGCTCCTTCCCGCGGCCTGCGGCCCGCGGCCCGGGGCCCTCGGCCCGCGGCGGCCGGTGGTGTCGCCGCTCCGGTGCCCGCCGCGCGGCCGGCACCGGATGCCCGCGACGGACCGCTCCTCCGGCTCGTCACAGCCGGTCCAGCGCCGATGTCTCCCGCAGTGTGGAGCCGACCGCCAGGTCCGTGCTCGTCAGCACCCGGCCGGTGCTTCTCAGGGCGTCCTTCTCCGCGGCTAGGCGGTTCATCAGGTTCCCGACCTGGCCGGCCCAGGTGGCGTGCGCCTTGCTCAGCGCGGCGGAGGTCAGCCAGCCCTCCCCGTCCCGCGGGCCGAAGGCCCTGACCGCGGCGGCCGTCTCCTCGTCCGCCCAGTCGCCGGCCCGGCGCGTGCCCGGCTGGATGTGCTCCTCGATGGCCCTGGCGGCGGCCCGCTTCTCGGTGGGCGAGGAGGCGAGGTCCTCCGGCCGTGCGAGGCCGTCCGTGCCGTCCGTCCCGTGTCCCGTCACGCTCCCTTCAACCGGGGCGCGGCCGCGCAGGTCACGGTGCCGATCGGGTCCACGGGAGCAGGAGGGGAGGGCAGGGCCCGTGTGCGGGCATGCGAAAGGGCCCGTACGACCGGAGTCGTACGGGCCCTCTCAGGTGCTCAGCTCACGCTGGAGTCACCCGGTCAGGAAGCCGCGATCACTTGGTGATCTTGGTGACCTGGCCGGCGCCCACGGTGCGGCCACCCTCGCGGATGGCGAACTTCAGGCCCTCCTCCATGGCGACGGGCTGGATGAGCTCCACCTTCATCTCGGTGTTGTCACCCGGCATGACCATCTCGGTGCCCTCGGGGAGGGTCACGACGCCGGTCACGTCCGTCGTACGGAAGTAGAACTGCGGACGGTAGTTGTTGAAGAACGGGGTGTGGCGGCCACCCTCGTCCTTCGACAGGATGTAGGCCTGGGCCTCGAACTCGGTGTGCGGGGTGACCGAGCCCGGCTTGATGATGACCTGGCCGCGCTCGACGTCCTCGCGCTTGATGCCGCGGAGCAGCAGACCGACGTTCTCACCGGCCTGGCCCTCGTCGAGCAGCTTGCGGAACATCTCGATGCCGGTGACCGTGGTGGAGGTCTTCTCCGGCTTGATGCCGATGATGTCGACGGTCTCGTTGACCTTGAGGACACCACGCTCGATGCGGCCGGTGACGACCGTACCGCGACCGGTGATGGTGAAGACGTCCTCGATCGGCATCAGGAACGGCTTGTCGACGTCACGCTCGGGCTCCGGGATGGAGGTGTCGACGGCGTTCATGAGGTCCAGGACCGACTGGGTCCACTTCGGGTCGCCCTCGAGAGCCTTCAGGGCGGAGACCTTCACGACCGGGACGTCGTCGCCCGGGAACTCGTACTCGGAGAGGAGCTCACGGACCTCGAGCTCGACGAGCTCCAGGATCTCCTCGTCGTCCACCATGTCGGCCTTGTTCAGGGCGACGACGATGTACGGCACGCCGACCTGGCGGGCCAGGAGCACGTGCTCCTTGGTCTGCGGCATCGGACCGTCGGTCGCGGCGACCACGAGGATCGCGCCGTCCATCTGGGCGGCACCGGTGATCATGTTCTTGATGTAGTCCGCGTGACCCGGGCAGTCGACGTGGGCGTAGTGACGCGCCTCGGTCTGGTACTCGACGTGCGCGATGGAGATGGTGATACCGCGCTGGCGCTCCTCGGGAGCCTTGTCGATGTTGTCGAACGGGGTGGCCTCGTTCAGCTCCGGGTACGCGTCGTGCAGCACCTTGGTAATGGCGGCCGTGAGGGTCGTCTTACCGTGGTCGATGTGACCGATGGTGCCGATGTTGACGTGCGGCTTAGTCCGCTCGAACTTCGCCTTCGCCACTGGGGTCCTCCTGTGGAGTGGTTCTGTACGCCTTACTTCATCGGCGCCAGGTGATCTTTGCTGGATGGCCCGGATCCCCGGGGCATTCCGCCCGCGTTTGCGGTGGAATGCCCCACGAGGCTCCGGAGTCAAGCCTAAGGGCTGGAACTCGGAAGAGTTACTCGCCCTTGGCCTTCGCGATGATCTCCTCGGCGACGTTCCGCGGAACCTCGGCGTAGGAGTCGAACTGCATGGAGTAGCTGGCCCGGCCGGACGTCTTGCTGCGCAGGTCGCCGACGTAGCCGAACATCTCCGAAAGGGGCACGAGGCCCTTCACGACGCGGGCACCCGCCCGCTCCTCCATGGCCTGGATCTGGCCACGGCGGGAGTTGATGTCGCCGATGACGTCACCCATGTAGTCCTCGGGCGTGGTGACCTCGACGGCCATCATCGGCTCGAGGAGAACCGGGCTGGCCTTGCGCGCGGCCTCCTTGAAGGCCTGCGAGCCGGCGATCTTGAACGCGAGCTCGGAGGAGTCCACCTCGTGGTAGGCACCGTCGAGCAGCGTCACGCGGACGCCGGTCATCTCGTAGCCGGCGAGGATGCCGAACTGCATGGCCTCCTGGCAGCCGGCGTCGACCGAGGGGATGTACTCCTTCGGGATACGACCACCAGTGACCTGGTTGACGAACTCGTAGGAGGCGTCGCCACCCTCGATCGGCTCCACCGAGATGATGACGCGGCCGAACTGGCCGGTACCACCGGTCTGCTTCTTGTGGGTGTACTCGACCTTCTCGACCGACTTGCGGATGGTCTCGCGGTACGCGACCTGCGGCTTGCCGACGTTGGCCTCGACCTTGAACTCACGGCGCATGCGGTCGACCAGCACCTCGAGGTGCAGCTCGCCCATGCCGCCGATGATGGTCTGGCCGGTCTCCTCGTCCGAGTGGACCTGGAAGGACGGGTCCTCCTCGGCCAGGCGCTGGATCGCGACGCCGAGCTTCTCCTGGTCGCCCTTCGACTTGGGCTCGATGGCGACCTGGATGACCGGGGCCGGGAAGTCCATGGACTCCAGGATCACCGGTGCCTTGTCGTCGCACAGCGTCTCACCGGTCGTGGTCTGCTTCAGACCCATGACCGCGACGATGTCGCCGGCGCCCACCGACTCGATCTCCTCACGCTTGTTGGCGTGCATGCGGTAGATCTTGCCGATGCGCTCCTTGCGGCCCTTGACGGAGTTCAGCACGGCGGTGCCGGACTCCAGGCGGCCGGAGTACACGCGGACGAACGTGAGCTTGCCGAGGTGCGGGTCGCTCATGATCTTGAACGCCAGCGCCGACAGCGGCTCCTCGTCGGACGGCTTGCGCTTGATGACCGTCTCCGGGTCCTTGACGTCGTGGCCCTCGATGGCCTCGATGTCGACCGGGGACGGCAGGTAGCGCACGACCGCGTCGAGCAGCGGCTGGACACCCTTGTTCTTGAAGGCGGTGCCGCAGAACACGGGGGTGACCGTGGTGCCGGTGCCCTTGCCGGAGGCGATGGTGATACGGCGGATCGCCGCGTACAGCTGCTCCTCGGAGGGCTCCTCGCCCTCCAGGTACAGCTCCATCATCTCCTCGTCGTTCTCGGCGACGGCCTCGAGCAGCTTGCCGCGCCACTCCTCGGCGGCCTCGGTGTGCGTGGCCGGGATGTCGACGGTGTCGTACATCTCGCCCTTGGTGGCCTCGGCGGACCACACCAGGGCCTTCATCTTCACCAGGTCGACGACGCCCTTGAAGTCCGCCTCGGCGCCGATCGGCAGCTGCATGACCAGCGGCTGCGCGCCCAGACGGTCGGAGATCATGTCGACACAGCGGTGGAACTCGGCACCGGTGCGGTCGAGCTTGTTGACGAAGCAGATGCGCGGCACGCCGTAGCGGTCCGCCTGACGCCACACCGTCTCGGACTGGGGCTCGACGCCGGCGACGCCGTCGAACACCGTCACGGCACCGTCGAGCACGCGCAGGGAGCGCTCCACCTCGACGGTGAAGTCCACGTGCCCCGGCGTGTCGATGATGTTGATCGTGTGGTCGACGTTCTCCAGCGGCCAGTGGCAGGTGGTGGCAGCAGAGGTGATCGTGATGCCACGCTCCTGCTCCTGCTCCATCCAGTCCATGGTGGCAGCGCCGTCGTGGACCTCACCGATCTTGTAGGACACACCGGTGTAGAACAGGATCCGCTCGGTGGTGGTCGTCTTGCCCGCGTCGATGTGGGCCATGATGCCGATGTTGCGCACCCTGGCCAGGTCAAGTGAAGTGGTAGCCATAAGGCTTCAGTCTTCTCTCGGTCTCGATGGGGAAGCGACTACCAGCGGTAGTGCGCGAAGGCCTTGTTGGACTCGGCCATCTTGTGGGTGTCCTCACGCTTCTTCACAGCGGCGCCGAGGCCGTTGGAGGCGTCGAGGAGCTCGTTGAGGAGACGCTCGGTCATGGTCTTCTCGCGACGGGCGCGGGAGTAACCGACCAGCCAGCGCAGCGCCAGGGTGTTGGCGCGGCCGGGCTTGACCTCGACCGGCACCTGGTAGGTGGCGCCACCGACACGGCGGGACTTGACCTCGAGGGTCGGCTTGATGTTCTCCAGGGCGCGCTTGAGCGTGATGACCGGGTCGTTGCCGGTCTTCTCGCGCAGGCCCTCCATGGCGCCGTAGACGATGCGCTCGGCGGTGGAGCGCTTGCCGTTCAGCAGCACCTTGTTGATCAGGGAGGTCACCAGGGGGGAGCCGTAAACCGGGTCGATGATGACCGGGCGCTTCGGGGCGGGGCCCTTACGAGGCATTCTTACTTCTCCTTCTTGGCGCCGTAACGGCTGCGGGCCTGCTTGCGGTTCTTGACACCCTGGGTGTCGAGGGAGCCACGGATGATCTTGTAGCGAACACCCGGCAGGTCCTTCACACGGCCGCCGCGCACGAGCACGATGGAGTGCTCCTGCAGGTTGTGTCCCTCACCCGGAATGTAGGCCGTGACCTCGATGCCGCTGGTCAGACGCACACGCGCGACCTTACGGAGGGCCGAGTTCGGCTTCTTCGGGGTGGTCGTGAACACACGCGTGCAGACGCCCCGGCGCTGAGGGGAACCCTCGAGTGCGGGCGTCTTGTTCTTCTCGACCTTGTCCTGCCGGCCCTTGCGGACCAGCTGCTGGATCGTAGGCACTACTTCTCCGGTTTCTGTGTGCCGATGGGTACAGCTAACCTGGAACGTCGCCGACCCACGCGGTCGGGTGTGTCGAATGCCGCGGACTCCCGCCGCTAGGCAGAAAGAGGCGCGGATTACGGTGGCCGATGGCGGCTCTCGGTGCGGTGTGAAGGCACGCACGAGGGCCAGGGCACACCCCAGGCACAAGGTCTGAGCGTACCTACCTCACGGACTTCGGTCAAAACAAATGCAGTCCACCCCGACACGCCGGACTTGTCCAGGTTCAGGTTCCCCGCGTTTCCCGCGATTGTGCCCGCCACACACGGATCCGTACCGGGAATGAGCAATCCCGTCCGTTTTGCCGCGCCCGGCCCCGCCGCGTCAGTACGTTGAGCAGTCGCCGGGACCCGGCCGGGCAGGCCACGCCGGGGCGGCGCGGGCCGGGAAGCGGGGGGCCGGGAAACCGGGGGCAACCGGGGGAACCTGGGGGGCGGAGTTCGATGACGGCGGGTCGCGCGGCGGGGAAACCGGGGGACGAGGGCCTCGGTGACGGGGTGCCCTTCCTGGCCCGGCTGGAGCAGCCGGACCAGGACGCGCTGCTGGCCCTCGGCCATGAGCTGTCCTTCGCGCCGCGGGTGGTGCTCATCCATCAGAGTGAACCGTCCTCGCACGTGCTGTTCATCGTGCGCGGCTGGACCAAGGTGACGGCCGCGGCGGCCAACGGGTACGAGGCGCTGCTCGCGCTGCGCGGCCCCGGTGACGTGGTCGGCGAGTCGGCGGCGCTGACCGGGCGGCGGCGGTCGGCGACCGTGACCGCGCTGGAGCAGGTGCGCACCGTCGCCGTGCAGCGGGAACGCTTCACGGAGTTCCTGGCCGGCTCCCCCGCCGCCTCCTTCGCCCTGCTCGGCCTGGCCTCCGACCGCACCCGCGCGGCCGACCGGCGGCGGCTGGAGTTCGCCTCGATGACCGTCAAGGAACGGTTCGCCGCCCTGCTGCTGGACCTCGCCCGCAGCCACGGCCGGCGCACCGCGGAGGGCGTCGAGCTGTCCGTGCCGCTGAGCAAGCAGGAGCTGGCGGGGTCGGTGGGCGCCTCGCGGGAGGCGGTGCAGCGGCTGCTGAAGGAGCTGCGCGAGCGGGGTGTGGTCACCACCGGGCGGCGGGCGCTGGTGATCGTACGGCCGGACGTGCTGCGGCTGATCGCGCGGGCGCGGGAAGGCGAGTGACCGCTGTGCCCGCCGGGGGCCGGTGGGCCCTGTGTGCACACCGTCACAGTCCGGGTGCGTCATCCGTCCTCACGGCGCCGGCCCGCCCCGGGCCAGTCTGCTGCCCCGGCCGCGCCCCGCGCGGCACCTCGGGCACGACAGCACGACAGCACGACACCCGCACACACGAACCAGCGAGCCGTGGAAAGGCGAAGATGACCGACCCCGTGAGCCGGACGATCCTCCTGCTCGACATCGAGAAGTACAGCGACCGCGACGACGTCGCGCAGGGC
The DNA here is from genome assembly GCF_044903565.1 of Streptomyces sp. NPDC004065. Taxonomy (NCBI): domain Bacteria; kingdom Bacillati; phylum Actinomycetota; class Actinomycetes; order Kitasatosporales; family Streptomycetaceae; genus Streptomyces; species Streptomyces sp. NPDC004065. The sequence goes on from NZ_JBJDQT010000001.1 coordinate 661,514, forward strand.
TTCCTGCGCCGCAAGCTCTACGAGATCGCCGACCTCGCGCTGGAGGCCGCGGGCATCGAGGAGACGCGGCGGTTACGGGCGGACCGGGGCGACTCGGTGATGGAGCTGATCGACGCGGGCGCCTCCGTACGGGCGCTGCTGCGGGCGCTGCTGACCGAGGTGCCGGCGCAGCTGCACGAGTACAACCGGATGGCCTCCAGCACGGCGCAGATCCGGCTGCGGGGTGTGGTCGCCAACGGTTACGTCGCCGTGGACGGGCACGGCGGCTGGGTCGGCTCCGACCTGAACCACGCCTGCCGGCTGCTCGACGCCCAGCTGCTGCGCGAGGCGCTGCGGGCCCGCCCGGACGGGTTCGCGCTGTGCGTGTCGGAGGGCGTGCACGCGGGCATCGTGCGCCACGACCACGCCGGCGTGCCCGCCGCCGACTTCCACCCGGTGACGGTGGCGAGCAAGAACGGCCCACTGCGCGCCTGGCTCCACGGCCCGGTACCGCCGGGCCGCGACGACCGCGCGGACCGAGGGGACAGCGGGGACGCAGGGGCGGGGCGGGCCGCGGTGCCGGGGCCGGGGCCGTCGGGGGGCGGCCCGGCGGCGGGGGCACCGGGGGTCGCGCCCGGCTCCTCGGGGGGCGGCTCGGCAGCGGGGGCGGGGGACGGAGCGGAGACGGCCGCGGGGGCCGGTGCGTCGGGGGAGGCGGCCGGGGCGCAGGCACCCCTGCCCGCCGCCTCCGGGGAGGCGGCCGGGGCGCCGGGCCGGGCGGAGGCCGGGCGTGTCGCCTCCGGCGGAGCGGACCGGCCGGCATCCACCGAGGGCGGTGACGCCGCCGCAAGGGGCGGTGACGCCGACGGTGGCCGGGGCCGCGCCGCCGCAAGGGGCGGTGACGCCGACGCGGGGGGCGCTGACGCCGACGGCGGGCGTGGGCGTGCGGCTGCCGGGGTGGTGTTCAACTTCGGGAGCGGGGCGCCGCGGTTCGGGGGCAGCCTGGTGGCCGGTGATCAGCACGGTGTGTCCGGCGGGCAGGTCACCGGCGACGTACGGCTCGGCGGTACGGCCGGTACGGCCGGTACGGCCGGTACGGCCGGGGAGGGCGCGTGACGGCGCCCGGGGCCGGGCCCGAGGGGATGCCCGGTGGCGCGCCCGGCGCCGGCGCCCCGCCGGAACCCGGCGGCGCGTACGGCACGTCCCCCGCGTCGTCCACGTCCCCCGCGTCCCCGGATTCCGCCGGGTCCGGTGTGCCAGGCGGCCCCGCGGCGTCCGGCGAGTCCGCCGGCTCCGCGACGGCCGCCGCGCCCGGGACGCCCGACGCCGGTGCGAGTGCCGAGCCCGAGGAGGAGCGCACCCACGAGGCGCGGGCGGCGCAGCGGGAGCTGTTCGCACACACCCCCGGGTTCATCCTCGGGGACACCGCGGCCTTCGGCGGCAGCCTGGTCGGCGGGGCCCAGCACGGCGTGTCCGGCGGGCGGGTCGACGGCGACGTCTACCTGGGCGGCCGGACCGAGTACCACTACCACGGGGCGGCCCCCGCCACCGCGGGCGGCGCCTCCGGGGAGATCCCCCGCGCCGACCTGGACGCGCTGGCCGCCGTCTTCGCGGACGGCCCCGTCTTCGCGGACGCCCTGCGGCGGCTGCGCGAGGAGCGCGTGCTGGTCCTGTCCGGGGCGCACGGCACCGGCCGCGGCGCCGCCGCGCTGATGCTGCTGCACCGGCTGGGCGTGCCCGCCGTCACCGCGCTCGACCCCGACACCGTCCCGGGGGCGCTCGCCGGCCGGATCACCCGGCCCGGCGGGTACGTCCTGCGCGACCTGCCGCTCAGCCGCAACCGGCCGCTGCGCGACACCCACCTCTACGCCGCCCGCGAGCAGCTCGAGAAGGCCGACGGCCACCTCGTCCTCACCGTCGAGAACTCCCCCCACCTGCCGGGCGTCACCCCGTGCGCCTGGGGGCCGCCGAGCGCGCGGGACGTCGTACGGGCGCGTCTGTCCCGCCTCCGGCCGGACGCCGCCGACGTCGAGCGGCTGCTCGCGCTGGAGCCGGTGGCCGCGTTCCTCGCCGGCGGCCCCCGGCCCGCCGAGGCCGCCGCCTTCGCCGGCGCGCTCGCCGAGTACGACGGCAGCGAGCGGGCGCTGGCGCGGCTGGCCGACTTCGGGCAGGCCGCGGTGGAGAAGCAGTGCCGCGACTGGCTGGGCGACCCGGACCTGCGGCTGCGGGACAAGGCCTTCCTCGTCTCCCTGGCCGTGTTCGACCAGGCGCCGTACGTCCTGGCGGCCGAACTCGCCGACCGGCTGTACGTGCACCTCCAGGGCCTGCAGCAACCCGGGAAACCGCCCGACATCCCGGTGTTCGGGCCGCCGGCCGCCGACCGGCTCGCCCTGGCCCGCGCCCACGGTGAACTGCGCGGCGAGCAGACCGAGTGGGGCCCGGTCACCCAGTTCACGGCCTGCTTCGGCGAGGAGCGCACCGCGCGCGTGCTGCTCACCGAGGTGTGGACCCGGCACCCTTCCGCACGCCCCGCGCTCGTGGAGTGGATCAGGGAGCTGGCCCGCGACGGGCGCCCGCTGGTGCGCACCCGGGCCGCCGCGGCCACGGCGCTGCTCGCCGCCGCCGACCTGCCCTCGACCATGGCCCTCCTCGTCGACCGCTGGGCCACCTCCCGCGCCATCGGACCGCGCGTCACCGCCGCCGGTACCCTCACGCTCGCCCAGCTCCTGGACGCGCCCGTGGTGTTGCGGCTGCTCACCCAGTGGTGCTCCGACGGGCACTGGGGCCGCCGCTGGACGGCCATCCGCGCCTTCGGCCTGCTCGCCCCGCTCCGCCCCGACCTCGCCGGAGCCGCGCTCGGCGCGCTGGCCGGCCGGGCCCGCGCCGCGGCGAGCAACAAGGCCGAGCGGAACAACCTCACCGAGTCCGCCGCGCTGCTGCTGTCCGGCGGCCCGGGCCGGCGCCGCGGCGAGACGCTCGCGGAGTTCGTCCGGCTGCTGTACCAGGACGCACCGGCGGTGCGCGAGCTGGCGCTGGCCGCCTTCGTGCGGGCCTGCGACAACGCCGAGGACGGCGCGCTGGTGGGCTGGTACGCCGAGAGCGGCATGTACGAGGCGGACACCGCCCGCGATCTCGCCACCCTGTGGCGCACCGCGCTGCGCGACCGCGCCCACACCCGCGCGGCGCTGAACGCCCTGCACACGTGGGTGCACGTCGCCGGCCGCCGCGCCGACGCCGCGCACGCGCTGGAACTGCTGCTGCCGGCCCTCGTGGTCACCGCGGACGACCGCAAGCGGCTCGACCACGAACTGCGCACGCTGCGCGCCGAGGACGGCGGCCCGCGCCCGCCCCTGGCCGACCACCTGCTCACGGTGCTGCACCCGGCCGCCCCCACCGTCCACTGAACGTCCCCTATTTCGTTCGAGGAGTTGACCCATGGCGGACTTCCGCCGGCCGCCGGAGTGGCAGCAGGACGCCGACCGGCACAGCACACTGATCGACCCGGTGCTGACCGTGCGCCCCATCTCGCGCTTCGACTACGTCGCCCGCAGACAGGTCGGCGCGATCGACCACGCGCTGGTCTTCGTCACCGCGGGCGGCGCCTACGACGTCTTCATGCCGCCGCAGCGGCCGAGCCGCGCGGAGGCGGCGACCCGGCGCTACACCTCGGTGTACGAGGTGGACATGGGAAGCCACCCGGTCCATCTGAAGCTGCGGCTGCCGAGCGACGACGACGCGTTCTCCTTCGGCGCGACCGCCGACCTGACCTGGCGGGTGGCCGACCCGGTCGCCTACGTGGCGAGCGGCGAGCGCAACGTGCCCGACCGCCTCCAGCGCGAACTCCAGCAACTGGCCCGCCCGGTCACCCGGCGCTTCTCCATCGAGGACAGCCCGCAGGCCGAGCAGGCGGTGCTCGAGGCGGTCATGGAGCAGGGCCGTTTCGCCGCGGGCACCGGACTGGACGTGACGTGCGTGGTGCGGCTGCGCCTGGACGACGAGGCGATCGCCCACCGCAGGCGCAAGCGCAGCCTGCGCTACGAGTCCGAGATGCTGGACCCGGAGCACGAGTACCGGATGCGCCAGGCCCGGCACGAGCACGAACTGGAGTGGCTGCGCCAGCGGCAGTCGCAGCAGCTGGTAGCCGAGAAGATCGCGTTCTACCAGTACCACCTCCAGCACGGCGGGGTCGCCGCTTGGGCGCTGCATCTCGCGCAGCACCCGATGGACACCAAGATGGTGATCGGCACCCTCCAGAAGGACCAGCTGGGCTCCATCCGCAGTCAGCTGGAGTTGATCGCGGGCGACACGCTGGAGGACTTCCAGAAGGCCGAGTCGGCGCGGACGGTGCTGAAGTCCGTGGACGACCTGATCGAGCAGCAGGACCAGGCCGCCGCCCAGCCCCCGCCCGTGGCGCAGGCCCTCCCGCCGGGCGCGGAGACACCACCGCCGACGCCGCCGTACGGGGGCCCGGGGCCGGGTCCGTACGCGACCCCGGAGCCGCCGTACGGGGCTCCGGGACAGCCGTACGGGACCCCCGAGCCGCCGTACGGGACTCCGGGGGCGCAGGGTGCGACGGCTCCGGGGGCGTACGGCGCCACGGCTCCGGGGGCCGCCGGGGCCGCGCAGCCGCCGTACGACCCCGGGTCGCCCCGAGTGCCGCAGGCGCCGCAGGCGCCGTCCGGGACGCCGCAGGCTCCGCAGGTGCCCCAGCAGGCGCCGCAGTCGCCGTACACCGCCGTGCCGCAGCCGTCCGCGCCCGGGCCCGGGGCCGCCGCCGGGACGTACGGTCAGGCCGCGCTCGCCCCGCCGCCCGTACCGCCCGCGGCCCCCGGTCCGGCGCCGTTGGTGCCCCGGCCGCCGGGCCAGGCACCGGACACCGCCGCGCGGCCCCCGGAACACCCCGGAACGGACCCGGCATGACCGTGCCGGACCCGTTGCCGGGCCCCGCCCCGGGCCGTACCGCCGCCCCGCCCGCCCCGCCCGGCCCGGACGACGCGGCCCGCTCCGAGGCCGGTGGCCGGGCGGGCGAGCGGCTGCTCGGCGAACTGCGGGGCGAGATCGCGCGCGCCGACGCCAAGGCCTCCGTGCTGGTGGCGGCGCTCGGCCTGACCGCGGGCCTGTTCACCGGGCTGCTGTCGGGCCGCGACTGGTCGCCGGGCGAGCTGTCCGCGCCCGGGGCGGTGGTGTGGTGGTCCGGAGCCGGCTCGCTCGCGCTGTCGCTGGGCGCGCTGCTGCTCGCCGTCCTGCCGCGCTGCCACGGCGAGGCATGGGCGCCCGGCCGGCCGCTGTGCTACTTCGGCGACATCCGGCAGGCCGTACGGCAGGGCCGGCTCGCCGAGGCGCTCGCCGACACCGACCGCGACCCCGCCGCCGGGCTGCTGGCGGCGCTCGCCGCGACCAGCGGCATCGCCGCGTCCAAGCACCGGTGGATCCGCACCGGTCTGATCGCCTTCTGCGCCGGCGCCCTGCTGCTGCCCACCGCCCCGCTCATCGGCTGAGCCGGCCGGCCGCCGTCCCCCCGCCCGCCCCTTCGAAGGAGTCCCCTCTCCATGTCCCAGCCCCCGGACCGGGCCTTACCGACCGGTCTCCCCCCTGCCGCCGAACCGCCCCGGCTCACGGACGCGGCACCCACGCCGCCGTACCCCGGCCCGGCTGCCCCGGACCCGCGGTATCCGGCCCCGCCTCCGCAGTACCCGGGCGCCGCGGACGCGCCCGCGTACGCCGCCCCGGCCCACCCCGCGGACCCGGCGCACCCGGCCCACCCGGCCACGGACGCCCCGGCGTACCCGGCCGCCGCGCACGAGCCCCGCTACCCGGACGGCACCGGCCCCGCGCCGCAGTACCCGGCCGCGCCGGTGCCCGCCCCTTGGGGCACCGCCCCGCGGGAGCCGCAGTACCCGGGAGCCCCGGCCGCTCCCCCGTACCCCGGCGCACAGGACCCCGGCGCGCAGACCGCGGCCCCCGCGTATCCGGAGGCCGCGCTCCCTCCGCCCGCGTACCCGGACCCCGCACAAGCCGCTCCCCCGCCACCCACGTATCCGGGTCCCGCACCCGCCTACCCGGGCCAGGACACCGCCCGGGCCCACCCAGGCAGCGGGCCCTCCTGCCCCAACGCCACCCCCGCCCACCCGGCCACCGGCCCCGCGTACCCGAACGCCGGACCCGCGTACCCGAACGCCATGCCCCCCGGGACACCGGCCCCGCACCCGCCCGCCCCCGGCCCGGCGGCGTACGCCGGCCCACCGGCGCCCGAGCCCCGGCCCGCCGCCGGGCCCACCCCCGGAACCGCCCCCGGAACCGCTGCCGGAACCGCCCCCGGAACCGCTGCCGAGCCGGCCCCCGAGCCCGCCCCCGACGACCTCGACTACCGCCACCGCGGCGCCCGGCTGCACGTCGCCGAGCATCAGCGCGGCGCCGACGCGACCGCGATCGGGCGCCTCGCCGTGCAGCTGCCGGGCGCGCTGGTCAGCCTGGCCGTGGTCGGCTCGATCGCGGTGGGGGTGCTGGGCAGCGTGCTCGGCTGGATCGTCACCGCGGGCTGGGTGGTCAGCGGCGCCCTCGTCTTCCACCGGCCCGCCGAGCTGGCGTTCGCCCGGCACGTGCTCAAGCTGCGCGCGCCCACGCCCGAGGAGCGGGCCCGGCTGGAGCGGGTGTGGCGGGAGGTCACCGCGCGGGCGGGCATCGAGGCGCACACCTACGAGCTGATGGTGGAGAACAGCGACGAGCTGAACGCCGTCGCCGTGGCCGGACACGTCGTCGGCGTCACCACCTACGCCCTCGACCGCATCCCGAGCGCCAACCTCGCCGCCGTCCTCGCCCACGAGCTGGGCCACCACACCGGCGGCCACGCCTGGGCCGGTCTGCTGGGCTACTGGTACTCGCTGCCCGGGCGGATCGCCTGGGCGGTGATGCGGGGCCTGGCCCGGCTGGCCATCGTCGTCGCGGGCGCGTTCTCAGCGGTGGCCGCCGGGTTCGTGTACCTCTTCATCGGCATGACGGTGGTCGCCGGGTTCCTCGGCGCCTGGTACATCACGATCCCGCTTGTCGCCGCGCCCTATCTGCTGGCCTACGCCGGCCGGCGCGGCGAGCTGCGCGCCGACCAGCAGGCCGCCGAGCTCGGTTTCGCGGGGCGGCTGGCCGAGGTGATCCACCACTTCCGCACCGAGGAGGAGACGGCGAAGGCCGCCGCCGTGGCGCGGGGGGAGAAGCTGCGGGAGCCCGGCACCCTGGACCGTCTGCTGTCCACCCACCCCGATCACGAGACCCGGCTCGGCGCCCTGGAGCCCTATCTGCGGCTGCGGCGCTGAGGGGCCCCGCAGCAGGACACGCCGAAGGGCGGCCACCCCGCGCACGGGGTGACCGCCCTTCACCGCTTCAAGCGGCTGCCCGCCTACTGGTTGTACGGACCGTAGTCGTAGTCCTCCAGCGGAACGGCCTGGCCGGAGCCGGTGCCGAACGGCGAGTAGTCGATGTCGTCGTAGCCGACGGCCGAGTACATCGCGGCCTTGGCCTCCTCGGTCGGCTCGACCCGGATGTTGCGGTAGCGGGACAGACCCGTACCGGCCGGGATGAGCTTACCGATGATGACGTTCTCCTTGAGGCCGATGAGGCTGTCGGACTTGGCGTTGATCGCCGCGTCCGTCAGGACTCGGGTCGTCTCCTGGAAGGAGGCGGCCGACAGCCAGGATTCCGTCGCCAGCGAGGCCTTGGTGATACCCATCAGCTGCGGACGACCGGAGGCCGGGTGACCGCCCTCCTGGACCACACGACGGTTCTCCTGCTCGAACTTCGAGCGCTCGACCAGCTCGCCGGGCAGCAGCTCGGCGTCGCCGGACTCGATGATCGTCACACGGCGCAGCATCTGCCGGATGATGATCTCGATGTGCTTGTCGTGGATCGACACACCCTGCGAGTTGTAGACCTTCTGGACCTCGCCGACCAGGTGGACCTGGACGGCCCGCTGGCCCAGGATGCGCAGCACGTCGTGCGGGTTGGTGGCACCCACGGTGAGCTTCTGGCCCACCTCGACGTGGTCGCCCTCGCCGACCAGCAGACGGGCGCGCTTCGAGATCGGGTAGCTCGTCTCGTCGCTGCCGTCGTCCGGGGTGATGACGATCTTCTTGGTCTTCTCGGTCTCCTCGATCCGGACACGTCCGGCCGCCTCGGAGATCGGGGCGACACCCTTCGGGGTACGGGCCTCGAAGAGCTCGACGACACGCGGCAGACCCTGGGTGATGTCGTCACCGGCCACACCACCGGTGTGGAAGGTACGCATCGTCAGCTGGGTGCCGGGCTCACCGATGGACTGGGCGGCGATGATGCCGACCGCCTCACCGATGTCGACCAGCTTGCCGGTGGCGAGCGAACGGCCGTAGCACATCGCGCAGGTGCCGACGGCGGACTCGCAGGTCAGGACCGAGCGGGTCTTGACCTCCGAAACGCCGCGGGAGACGAGCTCCTCGATGAGGACGTCGCCCAGGTCGGTGCCGGCCGGGGCCAGCACCTGGCCGTCGACCACGATGTCCTCGGCGAGGCAGCGCGCGTACACGGACGTCTCGACGTTGTCCGCCTTGCGCAGCACGCCGTCCGCGTCGACCTCCGCGATCTGCAGCTTGAGGCCGCGGTCGGTGCCGCAGTCCTCCTCGCGGATGATGACGTCCTGGGAGACGTCGACCAGACGACGGGTGAGGTAACCCGAGTCGGCGGTACGCAGAGCGGTGTCCGCCAGACCCTTACGGGCACCGTGCGTGGAGATGAAGTACTCCAGCACGGACAGACCCTCACGGAACGAGGCCTTGATGGGCCGCGGGATCGTCTCGTTCTTCGCGTTCGACACCAGACCGCGCATACCGGCGATCTGACGCATCTGCATCATGTTCCCTCGGGCGCCCGAGTTCACCATCATGAAGATCGGGTTGGTCTTCGGGAAGTTGTCGTTCATCGCCTCGGCGACCTCGTTGGTCGCCTTGGTCCAGATCGCGATGAGCTCCTGCGTGCGCTCGTCCTTGGTGATCAGACCGCGCTCGTACTGCTTCTGGACCTTCTCGTCCTGCGCCTCGTAGCCGCGGACGATCTCCTTCTTCGCCTCGGGAACGACGACGTCGGAGATGGCGACGGTGACGCCGGAACGGGTGGCCCAGTAGAAGCCGGCCGCCTTCAGGTTGTCGAGCGTCGCCGCCACGATGACCTTCGGGTAGCGCTCGGCGAGGTCGTTGACGATCTCGGAGAGCTGCTTCTTGCCGACCTCGTAGTCGACGAACGGGTAGTCCTCGGGCAGCAGCTCGTTGAAGAGCGCGCGGCCCAGGGTGGTCCTCAGCCGGAAGCTGTCACCCTGCTGCCACTCCGGCTCGCCCTCCTCGCGGGCCGGCGGGGTCCAGCCGCGCGGCGGGATGGTGCCCACCGGGAAGCGGATGTCCACGCGCGACTGCAGCGAGAGCTCGCCGGCGTCGAACGCCATGATCGCCTCGGCCACGGAGGAGAAGGAGCGCTCCTCGCCCTTCACGTCCCGCATCTCGCCGTCGGTGGTGAGGAAGAACAGACCGAGGACCATGTCCTGGGTCGGCATCGTCACCGGACGGCCGTCGGCCGGCTTGAGGATGTTGTTCGAGGACAGCATCAGGATGCGGGCCTCGGCCTGCGCCTCCGCGGACAGCGGCAGGTGCACGGCCATCTGGTCGCCGTCGAAGTCCGCGTTGAACGCGGTGCACACGAGCGGGTGGATCTGGATGGCCTTGCCCTCGACCAGCTGCGGCTCGAAGGCCTGGATGCCCAGGCGGTGCAGGGTGGGCGCACGGTTCAGCAGAACCGGGTGCTCCGCGATGACCTCTTCCAGCACGTCGTACACGACCGTGCGGCCGCGCTCGACCATGCGCTTGGCGCTCTTGATGTTCTGCGCGTGGTTCAGGTCGACCAGGCGCTTCATCACGAACGGCTTGAACAGCTCCAGCGCCATCGCCTTCGGCAGACCGCACTGGTGCAGCTTGAGCTGCGGGCCGACGACGATCACGGAACGCGCCGAGTAGTCGACGCGCTTGCCGAGCAGGTTCTGGCGGAAGCGGCCCTGCTTGCCCTTGAGCATGTCGGACAGCGACTTCAGCGGACGGTTGCCGGGGCCCGTGACCGGGCGGCCGCGGCGGCCGTTGTCGAAGAGCGCGTCGACGGCCTCCTGGAGCATGCGCTTCTCGTTGTTCACGATGATCTCGGGCGCGCCGAGGTCGAGAAGCCGCTTCAGGCGGTTGTTGCGGTTGATGACACGGCGGTACAGGTCGTTCAGGTCGGAGGTCGCGAAGCGGCCACCGTCCAGCTGCACCATCGGACGCAGGTCCGGCGGGATGACCGGGACGCAGTCCAGGACCATGCCCTTGGGGCTGTTGGAGGTCTGCAGGAACGCGGAGACGACCTTCAGCCGCTTCAGGGCGCGGGTCTTCTTCTGGCCCTTGCCGGTGCGGATGATCTCGCGGAGCTTCTCGGCCTCCTCCTCGAGGTCGAAGGACTCCAGGCGCTTCTGCAGCGCCGCGGCACCCATCGAGCCGTCGAAGTACGTGCCGAAGCGGTCGCGCAGCTCGCGGTAGAGCAGCTCGTCGCCCTCGAGGTCCTGGACCTTGAGGTTCTTGAACCGGGTCCACACCTCGTCGAGACGGTCGATCTCGCGCTGGGCGCGGTCGCGCAGCTGCTTCATCTCGCGCTCGGCGCCCTCGCGCACCTTGCGGCGCACGTCGGCCTTGGCGCCCTCGGCCTCGAGCTCGGCGAGGTCCGCCTCGAGCTTCTTGGCGCGGGCCTCCAGGTCGGCGTCGCGGCGCTGCTCGATCTGCTGGCGCTCGACGGAGACATGGGCCTCCAGCGAGGGCAGGTCGCGGGTACGGCGCTCCTCGTCGACGTACGTGATCATGTACGCGGCGAAGTAGATGACCTTCTCGAGGTCCTTGGGAGCCAGGTCGAGCAGGTAGCCCAGCCGGCTCGGGACACCCTTGAAGTACCAGATGTGCGTGACGGGGGCGGCCAGCTCGATGTGGCCCATCCGCTCGCGGCGCACCTTGGCGCGGGTGACCTCAACGCCACAGCGCTCACAGATGATGCCCTTGAAGCGGACGCGCTTGTACTTGCCGCAGTAGCACTCCCAGTCCCGGGTGGGGCCGAAGATCTTCTCGCAGAAGAGGCCGTCCTTCTCGGGCTTGAGGGTGCGGTAGTTGATGGTCTCGGGCTTCTTGACCTCGCCGTGGCTCCACTGACGGATGTCGTCAGCGGTGGCCAGGCCGATCCGGAGCTCGTCGAAGAAGTTGACGTCGAGCACTATGCGTCAATCCCTCTCAGGGTCGTAAGTCTGTGGTCTGAAACGGGGGCCTGGGGGTCGGCGGGCCTCCTGGTCAGGAGGCCCGCCGGACTCCCGTCAGACCTCTTCGACGCTGCTCGGCTCGCGCCGGGACAGGTCGATGCCGAGCTCCTCCGCGGCGCGGAAGACATCCTCGTCGGTGTCGCGCATCTCGATGGACATACCGTCGCTGGACAGCACCTCCACGTTCAGGCAGAGAGACTGCATCTCCTTGATGAGCACCTTGAAGGACTCGGGGATGCCGGGCTCGGGGATGTTCTCGCCCTTGACGATGGCCTCGTAGACCTTCACGCGGCCGGTGACGTCGTCGGACTTGATGGTCAGCAGCTCCTGGAGGGCGTAGGCGGCGCCGTAGGCCTCGAGTGCCCACACCTCCATCTCGCCGAACCGCTGACCGCCGAACTGCGCCTTACCGCCCAGCGGCTGCTGGGTGATCATCGAGTACGGACCGGTCGAGCGGGCGTGCAGCTTGTCGTCGACCAGGTGGTGCAGCTTCAGGATGTACATGTAGCCGACCGAGATCGGGTCCGGGAACGGCTCACCGCTGCGGCCGTCGAACAGCCGCGCCTTGCCGGACGGGAGGACCATGCGGTCGCCGTCGCGGTTCGGAATGGTGTGCTCGAGCAGACCCGCCAGCTCGTCCTCGCGGGCACCGTCGAAGACCGGGGTCGCCACGTTGGTGCGCGGGTCGACCTGGTCGGCGCCGATGGCCTGCAGGCGCTGGGCCCACTCGTCGGCCAGGCCGGAGACGTCCCAGCCCTGGCTGGCGAGCCAGCCGAGGTGGATCTCCAGGACCTGTCCCGGGTTCATCCGGGACGGGACGCCCAGCGGGTTGAGGATGATGTCGACCGGGGTGCCGTCCTCCAGGAACGGCATGTCCTCGATCGGCAGGATCTTGGAGATGACACCCTTGTTGCCGTGGCGGCCGGCGAGCTTGTCACCGTCGGTGATCTTGCGCTTCTGCGCGACGTAGACGCGGACCAGCTGGTTCACGCCCGGCGGCAGCTCGTCGCCCTCCTCGCGGTCGAAGACGCGCACACCGATGACCTTGCCGGTCTCGCCGTGCGGCACCTTCAGCGAGGTGTCACGGACCTCACGGGCCTTCTCGCCGAAGATCGCGCGCAGCAGGCGCTCCTCCGGGGTCAGCTCGGTCTCGCCCTTCGGGGTGACCTTGCCGACCAGGATGTCGCCGGCGATGACCTCGGCGCCGATGCGGATGATGCCGCGCTCGTCGAGGTCGGCGAGGACCTCCTCGGAGACGTTCGGGATGTCCCGGGTGATCTCCTCGGGGCCGAGCTTGGTGTCACGGGCGTCGACCTCGTGCTCCTCGATGTGGATCGAGGAGAGGACGTCGTCCTGCACGAGGCGCTGCGACAGGATGATCGCGTCCTCGTAGTTGTGGCCCTCCCACGGCATGAACGCGACCAGCAGGTTCTTGCCGAGCGCCATCTCGCCGTTCTGGGTGGCCGGGCCGTCGGCGAGGACCTGGCCCTCGATGACGCGGTCGCCCTCGTTGACGATGACCTTCTGGTTGACCGAGGTGCCCTGGTTGGAGCGGGCGAACTTGGCCAGCCGGTAGGTGATGTAGGTGCCGTCGTCGTTGGCGGTGGTGATGTAGTCCGCGGAGACCTCCTGGACCACACCCGCCTTCTCGGCCTTGACCACGTCGCCGGCGTCGACCGCGGAGCGGTACTCCATGCCGGTGCCGACGAGCGGGGCCTCGCTCTTGATGAGCGGGACGGCCTGGCGCATCATGTTCGCGCCCATGAGGGCACGGTTGGCGTCGTCGTGCTCGAGGAAGGGGATCATGGCGGTCGCGACCGACACCATCTGGCGCGGCGAGACGTCCATGTAGTCGACGTCCTCGGGGCTGACGTAGTCGACCTCGCCGCCACGGCGGCGGACCAGGACGCGGGCCTCGGCGAACCGCAGGTCGTCGCCCAGCGTGGCGTTGGCCTGCGCGATGACGAAGCGGTCCTCCTCGTCGGCGGTCAGGTAGTCCACCTCGTCGGTGACCTGGCCGTCGATGACCTTGCGGTACGGGGTCTCGACGAAGCCGAACGCGTTGACCCGGCCGTAGGAGGCGAGCGAGCCGATCAGACCGATGTTCGGGCCTTCCGGCGTCTCGATCGGGCACATGCGGCCGTAGTGCGAGGGGTGCACGTCACGGACCTCGAAGCCGGCCCGCTCACGGGAGAGACCACCCGGGCCCAGCGCGGACAGACGCCGCTTGTGCGTCAGCCCGGAGAGCGGGTTGTTCTGGTCCATGAACTGGGACAGCTGGCTGGTGCCGAAGAACTCCTTGATGGAGGCGACGACCGGCCGGATGTTGATCAGGGTCTGCGGCGTGATCGCCTCGACGTCCTGCGTGGTCATGCGCTCGCGCACGACGCGCTCCATCCTGGCCAGACCCGTGCGGACCTGGTTCTGGATGAGCTCGCCCACGCTGCGCAGACGGCGATTGCCGAAGTGGTCGATGTCGTCGGTCTCGACGACGATCGTCTCGCCGGAGTCACCGGTGGTCTCGGTCTCGCCGGCGTGCAGCTTCACCAGGTACTTGATCGTCGCGATGATGTCCTCGACGGTCAGGATGCCCGCGTCCAGCGGGGCGTCCGCACCCAGCTTCTTGTTGACCTTGTACCGGCCGACCTTGGCGAGGTCGTAGCGCTTGGGGTTGAAGTAGAGGTTCTCCAGCAGCGTCTGCGCGGCCTCACGCGTGGGCGGCTCGCCCGGACGCAGCTTGCGGTAGATGTCGAGGAGCGCGTCGTCCTGGCCCTGGGTGTGGTCCTTCTCCAGGGTGGCGCGCATCGACTCGTACTCGCCGAACTCCTCGAGGATCTGCTCGTTGGTCCAGCCGAGCGCCTTGAGCAGGACGGTGACGGACTGCTTGCGCTTGCGGTCGATGCGCACACCGACCATGTCGCGCTTGTCGATCTCCATCTCCAGCCAGGCACCCCGGGACGGGATGATCTTGGCGGAGAAGATGTCCTTGTCGGACGTCTTGTCGATGCTGGAGTCGAAGTAGACACCGGGGGAACGGACCAGCTGGGACACCACGACACGCTCGGTGCCGTTGATGACGAAGGTGCCCTTGTTCGTCATGAGCGGGAAGTCGCCCATGAAGACCGTCTGGGACTTGATCTCACCGGTCTCGTTGTTGGTGAACTCGGCGGTGACGAAGAGCGGGGCGGCGTACGTGAAGTCGCGCTCCTTGCACTCGTCGATGGAGTTCTTCGGCGGCTCGAAGCGGTGGTCCCGGAACGTCAGCGACATCGACCCGGAGAAGTCCTCGATCGGGGAGATCTCCTCGAAGATCTCCTCCAGACCGGACTTGGTGGGGACGTCCTGACCGTTCTCCAGAGCCTGCTCGACGCGAGCCTTCCACGCGTCGTTGCCGAGCAGCCAGTCGAAGCTCTCGGTTTGCAGCGCGAGAAGGTTCGGAACCTCGAGGGGCTCCTTGATCTTTGCAAAGGAGATGCGCAGCGGGGCGGTGCTGGCGCCGTTGTTCGTATTCGCGGTCGAGGCAGTGCGCGAGGCGGCCAAGAGGGGGTCCTTCCGAGGGCTCGGACTCACTACGCGCGTACCGGCCCCTCCCCCGGGCAACGGGACAGACGGTGCCTGAAGTGGCCGAAGGGCCAGGTCAGGTGCGGTCTGGTCGTCGATGCTCGAGCGAGGGCAGGCCCCTGGTGACGGGCAGGGGACAGCTAACAGGCAGCGCAAAGGGTCAGTGTAGCCACTTGGCACACTGATGTCCAGTGCGGGTTTCCGAGAACCCTTGAGACCCTCGTTGTCGTCACCGCCTGCGGCATGCTGCCTTCAACGCACGTTGATACTGCCCTCTTCGCCGTCGATCCATGCCTCGGATTCGGATCCTTGTGACGACGCGTCCTGAGAATTGCGCGCTGCGTGCAGTTCGTCAAGGCCCCCCATGCCCAAACCGGATGCTGCCATCGTCACTTGCGTCGTCTCTTGCAGCCTGCCGCCGGGGGCCTCTCGAGGTACGGCGAAGATCACCATACCCGTCCCCGTCCCGGGTGCAAGGCCGCCACAGCCACCCCGGGGAACGCCGAAGAGCGACCACCCGGATGGATGATCGCTCTTCGGTGCGTTCGCGTTACAGCCCTGCCGGGCCGTCTACGGCACGCGTACGGCCGCGCGGAGACGCGGCCGGTCCGCGAAGGTCTTACTTGACCTCGACGGAGGCGCCGGCGCCCTCGAGGGCTTCCTTCGCCTTGTCGGCCTGCTCCTTGTTGACCTTCTCCAGGACGGGCTTCGGCGCACCGTCGACCAGGTCCTTGGCCTCCTTCAGGCCGAGGGAGGTCAGCTCGCGCACGACCTTGATGACCTGGATCTTCTTGTCGCCGGCGCCGGAGAGGATGACGTCGAACTCGTCCTTCTCCTCGGCGGCCTCGGCGGCCGGGGCACCCGGGGCGCCGGCGGCGGCCACGGCGACCGGGGCGGCGGCGGTGACGTCGAACTTCTCCTCGAAGGCCTTCACGAACTCGGAGAGCTCGATGAGGGTCATCTCCTCGAACTGCGCGAGCAGGTCTTCCTGGCTGAGCTTCGCCATGACGGGCGATCCTTCCACTAATTCGGCTGGTGCCGGATGTACATGAATGGCGGGCGTACGTCGGCCCGCTGTGACCCCTGCCGCCGTGCGGCGGCGTGAGTCAGAAAGCGAGCCGAGTTACTCGGCACCGCCCTGCTCGGCCTGCTTGGCGCGCAGCGCGTCCACGGTGCGGACGAGCTTCGACGGGAGCGCCTGGAAGAGCGCGGCAGCCTGGGACTGCTTGCCCTTCATGGCGCCCGCCAGCTTGGCGAGCAGAACCTCGCGGGACTCGAGGTCCGCAAGCTTCTTGATCTCGTCGGCGGACAGCGCCTTGCCGTCAAGGACACCGCCCTTGATGACGAGGTTGGGGTTGTCCTTGGCGAAGTCACGGAGACCCTTCGCCGACTCCACCGGGTCACCGGTGACGAAGGCGACCGCCGTCGGACCGTTGAACAGGTCGTCGAGCGTGGAGATCCCGGCCTCGTTGGCCGCAATCTTGGTCAGCGTGTTCTTCACCACGGCGTACTGGGCGTTCTCACCGAGCGACCGGCGCAGCGTCTTGAGCTGCGCCACGGTGAGACCGCGGTACTCGGTCAGCACGGCGGCGCTCGAGTTGCGGAACTTGTCCGTCAGCTCGGCAACCGCGGCAGCCTTGTCGGGCCTCGCCATAGAGCCTCGGCCTCCTTCCGGGTGATTCGGACCGCGCGGACCCGAAGGAGGACTGGGGAAAACGAAACGCCCCGGCGCAGGCGCACGGGGCGGACTCGACCGGGGCGGCACGCGTCTGAGGCGCACGGACTCCGGGAGTTCTTCCACAGTCACCTACGCGGGTCGTCCGCAGTTCAGCGGATCCTTCGGCCACCGCGCCCTCGCGTGAGCGCACGGCAACGACCAGCGGTCTTTGGCTTCTGTAGGAGAGTACGGGAACGGGTCGCCGTCGGGCAAATCCGCCCGCGCGGGCCGGGGCCGGGCACCCCCGGCTTCCTCCCGGCCCCGCGCGGTGCGCGGCCGCTCAGGAGCCGGTGCCGGTGCCGGTCCCGGTGCCGGTGCCGGTGCCGCCCGTGACGGTCCCCTGCGACTTCATCAGGTCCTTGAAGTCCCTGGTGTCGCCGGCCGGCGGCGCGGTCACCGAGACCTTCACGCCGTAGTCGCTGTAGTAGGCGGTGCTGACCATGGTGCCGGCCGTCATGTCGGCCTTCTCGACCTTCTTCACCAGCAGGTTCTTGTCGTTGATCCAGATGTCGACGCTCTCGGTGGTGACACCCGCCTGGGAGAGCTGCTTCTTCAGCTGGTCGAGCTGGTCCTTCGGCAGGTGGGAGCTGCGGGTCGCCAGGTCCGCCACGTTCACCGTGCCGGCGTAGTGCGTGGTGTGCTGCCCGCGCACCGTGGCCTCACCGGCCTTCTTCACGTCGCCGGAGGCCAGCAGCAGCTTCACCGACTGGTTCGGCGTGGTGTTCTGCAGCTGGTCCTTCAGATAGGCGCCGGAGCCGCCCGCGAGCCGGCCCAGGTCGTCGTAGCCGTACCGCAGCCAGTGCCGGCCGCCGGCCTGGGCGGCGAACGTGTCGCTCATGTGCGCGTAGTACGCGTCGGGCAGGTACCGGGCCTCCATGGAGGTGATGCCGGCCTTGCTGCGCATGGTCTCCGCCATCGTGCCGCCCGTGTAGGTGAGCGTCAGCCGGCCCGTCAGGCCGTGGCCCCAGTCGAGCGCCCCCTGCGCCTTCATGGACACCATCGAGCCGATCGTGGTGGTCCCCTCGACCTTGGCGGAGTCCGCCTTGTCGGTGGACGTCTCGGCGGAGCGCAGGGCCGCGACGGGGCTCACGTGCGTCACACCCTGCCCGGCCGCGCCGTCGCCCTTGTCCGAGCCCCCGGAGCCGCAGGCGGCCACACCCGTCAGCGCGGTCACCACCGCGATCGAGAGCGTGATACGGCGCACGGTCCTGCTCTTCATTCGTCCCACCCCTATGCGATTGCTGTGTCCCGACGCTAGCGCAGCGCACTGACAGCCGTCCGGGAACCGGCGCAGAAGGCGTTGCGCGCACGTCCCCTCGTACCCGCGTCTCCTGCCGCGTCGTACAGGAGTTCCACAGAAAAAGGGACGAGCCCCGCACCGGAACGGTTGCGGGGCTCGTCGCCGACTTCAGGCGAGCCGTGGGGCTCAGACCGCGGCCGGGTCCTCCTCGACGAGGAGGTTGCGGGTGCGGTTCGGGTCGACCGGAATGCCGGGGCCCATCGTGGTGGTGATGGCGGCCTTCTTGATGTACCGGCCCTTGGCGGCGGACGGCTTCAGACGGAGGATCTCCTCCAGCGCCGCGCCGTAGTTCTCCACCAGCTTGGTGTCGTCGAACGACGTCTTGCCGATGATGAAGTGCAGGTTCGAGTGCTTGTCGACACGGAACTCGATCTTGCCGCCCTTGATGTCGGACACGGCCTTGGCGGTGTCCGGGGTGACCGTGCCGGTCTTCGGGTTCGGCATCAGACCACGGGGGCCGAGGACGCGGCCGAGGCGGCCGACCTTGCCCATGAGGTCCGGAGTGGCGACGACGGCGTCGAAGTCCAGACGGCCCTTCGCCACCTCGTCGATCAGCTCGTCGGCGCCGACGATGTCGGCGCCCGCGGCACGCGCGGCCTCGGCACGGTCGCCGGTCGCGAAGACCAGGACCCGGGCGGTCTTGCCGGTGCCGTGCGGGAGGTTCACGGTGCCACGGACCATCTGGTCGGCCTTGCGCGGGTCGACACCCAGGCGGAAGGCGACCTCGACGGTGCCGTCGAACTTGGTCGTGGAGGTCTCCTTGGCGAGACGGACGGCCTCGAGCGGGGCGTACAGCTTCTCCCGGTCGATCTTGGCGTCCGCAGCGCGAAGGGCCTTGCTGCGCTTGCTCACTACTGCTCCTGTGTGTTCTGAAAGGAGTCGTGGTACGGGCCGAGCAGGCCCTGCCACGTGCGGCGCCGCGATCGGGCGATCACGGCCGCATACGTACTACGGGTGGGTTCAGCCCTCGACGGTGACGCCCATGGAACGCGCGGTACCGGCGATGATCTTCGCGGCGGCGTCCAGGTCGTTGGCGTTGAGGTCGGGCAGCTTGGTCTGGGCGATCTCACGGACCTGCGCCTGGGTGATCCTGGCGACCTTGGTCTTGTGCGGCTCGCCGGAGCCCTTCTCCACGCCCGCGGCCTTGAGGATCATCTTGGCGGCCGGCGGCGTCTTGGTGATGAAGGTGAAGGAACGGTCCTCGTAGACCGTGATCTCCACCGGGATGACCCAGCCGCGCTGCGACTCGGTCGCGGCGTTGTAGGCCTTGCAGAACTCCATGATGTTGACGCCGTGCTGACCCAGCGCCGGACCGACCGGCGGAGCCGGGTTGGCGGCACCGGCCTGGATCTGGAGCTTGATGAGCCCCGTGACCTTCTTCTTCTTGGGAGGCATTGCTCTCCGGGTCCTTTCGATTCGGGTCCTGCCCGCTCCCGGGGGCCACCCGGGCACAGGCATACCGCACAACGATAGCGGGTATGCATGCACGGTTGAAAACCGGGCAGGTCACACCGTCGCGGAACCCCGCCCCGCCCGCCACGAAGCCGCAGGTCGGCCGGCCTTTGCCACCGCTCACGCGCGAGCACCCCGCGGCGCGTGGCCACGGGGCGCCTTGCGCGCTTGCGGGGGCTAGTCGACCGCCTGCCCGTCGTGCGTACCGCCGTTGCACACGTTGGCCGACAGATCGGGCGTTCCGCCACCCTCCCTGCACTCGGAGGGGGTGACGGCGGATGGAGCGCCCTTCGCGGTGGCGGCGGTGGCGGTGGCGGTGGCCGCACCGGTGAGGCCGAGTCCGGCGAGGGCTGCCGTCGCGATGACGGCGGCGAGGGTTCGTCGGATGCGCATGGGGTTCCCCTTTCGCGGATTGCCTCGGTTGGGGGCACTAGCCAGCCTGATCTTCACCCATCCGGGTGGCGCGTTATGTTCCGCCATTCGGGTGAAAGCGCACCCGGTCCCGGACACCGGCCCCGGACACGGCCCCTGGACACGGAAGAGCCCCCGACCAACGGCAAACCGCCGGGCGGGGGCTCTTCCGGATGATCGTGGGGGCTAGTTCTTCTGGATCTGGTCGAAGCTCAGCTCGACCGGGGTCTCGCGGCCGAAGATCTCGACCAGGCCCTTGACCTTCTTGGAGTCGGGGTTGATCTCGTTGATGGTGGCCTGCAGCGTGGCGAACGGGCCGTCGGTGACGGTGACCGAGTCGCCGACCTCGAAGTCCAGCACCTGGACCTCGACCTTGCGCTGCGGGGCCGGCTTGCCCTCGGCCTCGGCGGCCTCGCGGGCGGCCTTCTCCTCCGCCTCCGGGGCGAGCATCTTGACGATCTCGTCCAGGGACAGCGGGTAGGGGTCGTAGGCGTTGCCGACGAAGCCGGTGACGCCCGGCGTGTTGCGGACGACGCCCCAGGACTCGTTCGTCAGGTCCATGCGGACGAGGACGTAACCGGGCAGCTTGTTCTGCCGGACGGTCTTGCGCTCGCCGTTCTTGATCTGGACGATCTCTTCCTCGGGCACCTCGGCCTGGTAGATGAAGTCCTCGACGTTCAGCGAGACGGCGCGCTGCTCCAGGTTGGCCTTCACGCGCTTCTCGTAGCCGGCGTAGGTGTGGATCACGTACCAGTCGCCGGGCAGCGTCCGCAGCTCCTCGCGGAGCTTGGTGACCGGGTCGAGCTCCTCCTCGGGCTCCGCGGACTCCGCGGGCTCCTCTACCGCTTCCGCTTCCGCGGCCTCGGCGGCCTCGGTGGTCTCGCCCTCCGCGGCCTCGACGTCGAGGGCCTCGACGTCGGCGGCCTCGACATCGGAGACCTCGGTCTCGCCGATCTCGTCCTCGATGTGGACGGCGGCCTTCTCGGCCGGCTCCCCCGCGGCGGCCTCGGCAGCCTCGGCCTCGTCGACCTCGTCCGCACCCTCGACGATGTCGAGCTCGTCATCCACGGACTCGGTCGGCTCGATGGCGTCGTTCAGGTTCGGGTCAGACACGGTGGCTGCTTCTTCCTGGATACATAGAGGTGGAACATGCGAAAACGGGCGCCGGTAACCACGGCGCCCTTCGCTCCTGGCTCAGCCGAAGACGTACTTGGCCGCGTGGTTGAGCCCATAGTCAATCACGGTCACCAGAGCGATCATGACGGCGACGAAGAAGATCACCACGGTGGTGTACGACGTCAGCTGGTTGCGGGTGGGCCAGACGACCTTGCGGAGTTCCGCGACGATCTGACGGTAGAAGAGGGCAAGGCGCTTGAGCGGGCCCTTCTTGGCACGCTTGCCGCCCTTGCGGGGCTTCTTCCTCGAGTCCGTCAGCTGGTCCTGGGCATCAGGCGTGTCGATGGAGCCCACGGCGTCCGTCATTCGTCCTCACCTGATTCCGGGTCGTGGCCGTGCCGCGCCCGGTCGAGCCGCACGGCGGTGCATTGCTGTACGTACATGCGCACACATCCTGGCGAAGGTGTGTGTAGCAGGGCCGGAGGGACTTGAACCCCCAACCGCTGGTTTTGGAGACCAGTGCTCTACCAATTGAGCTACGACCCTTTGTGTGTCCCCCAACGTACCGCATCCGACCGGATGCCCGGTGTGCACCGGGTGCGGCGGCGGCTGCTGAAGGCCAACGAGGTGAGAGTGTACGTGGTCCGGAGCCGGGCGTCGAACAGAAAGTCCCGCTGGGGGCCCCTCCGTTGGAAGATCGGCTGGCCGGGAGGCGGATCCGGACGGTTGTTCCAGGCGTCGACCGGTCCTGCCCAGTCTGTGGAACCGGCGTGCCCGGGGGGTTACCGGTCTGAAACGATGGACCGTATGAGCGCTGCAACCCCTCCCACCGAGCGCCGGGTCTCCGCCCGCATCGGCGCGATCTCCGAGTCCGCCACCCTCGCCGTGGACGCCAAGGCCAAGGCCCTCAAGGCCGCCGGGCGTCCGGTGATCGGCTTCGGCGCCGGCGAGCCGGACTTCCCGACCCCGGACTACATCGTCGAGGCCGCCGTCGAGGCCTGCCGGAACCCCAAGTACCACCGGTACACCCCGGCCGGCGGCCTGCCCGAGCTGAAGTCCGCGATCGCCGCCAAGACGCTGCGCGACTCGGGCTGGGAGCCGGACGTCTCCCAGATCCTGGTCACCAACGGCGGCAAGCAGGCCATCTACGAGGCCTTCGCCGCGATCCTCGACCCGGGCGACGAGGTGATCGTGCCCGCGCCGTACTGGACGACGTACCCGGAGTCCATCCGCCTGGCCGGCGGTGTCCCGGTCGAGGTCGTCGCCGACGAGACCACCGGCTACCGGGTCACGGTCGAGCAGCTGGAGGCCGCCCGCACCGAGAGGACCAAGGTCGTCCTGTTCGTCTCCCCGTCCAACCCGACCGGCGCGGTGTACTCCGAGGCCGAGACGGAGGCCGTGGGCCGCTGGGCCCTGGAGCACGGCCTGTGGGTGCTCACGGACGAGATCTACGAGCACCTGGTCTACGGCGACGCCGTCTCCGTGTCCCTGCCGGCCCTGCTGCCGGAGCTGCGCGACAAGTGCATCGTGGTCAACGGCGTCGCGAAGACCTACGCCATGACCGGCTGGCGGGTGGGCTGGATCATCGGCCCGAAGGACGTCGTCAAGGCCGCGACCAACCTCCAGTCGCACGCCACGTCGAACGTGTCGAACGTCGCACAGGTCGCCGCCCTCGCCGCCGTCTCCGGCGACCTGGAGGCCGTCGCGAGGATGCGGGAGGCCTTCGACCGCCGGCGGAAGACCATCGTGCGGATGCTCAACGAGATCGACGGCGTGCTCTGCCCGGAGCCGGAGGGCGCGTTCTACGCCTACCCGTCGGTGAAGGCGCTGATCGGCAAGGAGATCCGCGGCAAGCGCCCGCAGAACACGGTGGAGCTGGCCGCGCTCATCCTGGAGGAGGCCGAGGTCGCGGTCGTCCCGGGCGAGGCCTTCGGCACGCCGGGCTATCTGCGCCTGTCCTACGCCCTCGGCGACGAGGACCTGGTGGAGGGCGTGAGCCGGATCCAGAAGCTGCTGGCGGAGGCGCGGGACTGAGAGTCCGCTCCGCCCGGCGGGGGACCGCTTCCGGACGTCCGGAGGCGGTCCCTCTTTTTTGTCCGGGCGAGCCGGTCCCGGGGATCGTTTGTGCGAGCAAGACCACGAACGGGGAAACAGCTACCGGGACGCGGCCGGCGTGCGGCAGGATCCTCGGATGGAGCGTGTACGTGATGTCTCTGAGCTGCCGAAAGCCCATCTGCACCTGCACTTCACCGGATCGATGCGGCCCACCACCCTGCTGGAGCTGGCCGACAAGTACGGCGTACGCCTGCCCGAGGCGCTGACCGACGCCCTCACCAGCGGGGAGCCGCCGAAGCTCCGGGCCACGGACGAACGGGGCTGGTTCCGCTTCCAGCGGCTGTACGACGCGGCGCGCTCCTGCCTGCGCGCCCCCGAGGACATCCAGCGGCTGGTGCGCGAGGCGGCGGAGGAGGACCTGAACGACGGCTCCGGCTGGCTGGAGATCCAGGTCGACCCCACGTCGTACGCCCCGCGCCTGGGCGGGCTGATCCCGGCGCTGGAGATCATCCTGGACGCGGTGGAGACGGCGTCGCGCGACACGGGCCTCGGCATGCGGGTCCTGGTGGCCGCGAACCGCATGAAGCACCCGCTGGACGCGCGCACGCTGGCCCGGCTGGCCGTGCGCTACCGCGACCGGGGCGTGGTCGGCTTCGGCCTGTCGAACGACGAACGCCGGGGCATGGCGCGGGACTTCGACCGGGCGTTCGCGATCGCCCGGGAGGGCGGCCTGTTCGCCGCCCCGCACGGCGGCGAGCTGACCGGCCCGGCCTCCGTCCGCGACTGCCTGGACGACCTGCACGCCCACCGCGTGGGCCACGGGGTGCGCGCGGCGGAGGACCCGCGGCTGCTGGCGCGCCTGGCCGACCGCCAGGTGACCTGCGAGGTGTGCCCGGCCTCCAATGTGGCGCTGGGCGTGTACGAGAAGCCCGCGGACGTCCCGCTGCGCACGCTGTTCGAGGCGGGGGTGCCCATGGCGCTGGGCGCGGACGACCCGCTGCTGTTCGGCTCCCGGCTGGCGGCCCAGTACGACATCGCACGCCGGCACCACGCCTTCACCGACGCCGAACTCGCGGAGCTGGCCCGCCAGTCGATCCGCGCCTCGGCAGCCCCCGACGACGTGCGGGACAAGCTGCTGTCCGGGGTGGACGACTGGCTGGCGGTCTGACAGCGGACCGCTGGGCCCGCGGGCGCGGTCAGGAGTGGGCCGTCACGCCGATCACGACGGGCAGCGACTCCTTTTCGAAGATGGCGCCGTACAGGCTCTGGTCGACCATCCTGCCGTCGACCTCCATCGTGGGTGTCCCGGGCGCCCCGGACTTCTCGTAGGCCCTCTCGGAGGCGGTCACGAAGTCCCGGTACTTCATGCCCTTGACGGCCGCGCCGAACTCCGCGCCCCGCAGGCCGGGCACCTGGGAGGCCATCTCGAGCAGGAACGCGTCGGTGTAGCCGTCCTCGCTCTCCTCGGGCTGGTGGGCGAAGAGGACGTCGTGGTACTCGACGAACCTGCCCCGCTCCAGGGCCGCCCGCAGGGCGTTGGCCGCCTTCTTGGAGCCCTTGCCGCCGAGCCGGTCGTCGAGGAAGGAGGCCAGCGTGTACTCGGCCCGCACCTCGCCGTCCAGGATCAGCTCGCGCAGTCCCTCACTGCCGCTCCCCGTCTCGAACTCCTCGCAGACCGGGCAGCGCATGTCCTCGTAGAGGTGCACCACGGTCGTGGCCCGGGCGGACCCGACGCGGACGGTGACGCCGTCGGGGGCCAGCGACTCGTCGAACTCCCGCACGCTCGTGTACGCGGGCGTGTCCGGCCGTCCGTCCCCGGCCTCGGCGGCACGGCTTCCGCACCCCGTGGCGAAGGCTCCCGTCAGAACCGCGGCCGTGAGCGCGAGCGCGTGCGTCCGGCCGCCGCGCGGCTTCCCCATGGTCTGCCCCTCCCCTTGCTCCCCTGCGGGTGCGGGCCGACTCTGAGGGATCTCCGCGGGCCGCCCCTGGGCGCCCCCGGGACGGCCCGGGGTGCCGGTGCGCGGCCCAGGTGTGCGCGGCCCGGGCGTGTCCTGGCGGCCGACGCCGGCCCGGACGCGGTGTCCTGCGGTGTCCTAGAGGCTGACGCCGACCGTCACCGGCTCGTTGACCAGGGTGATGCCGAAGGCGTCCCGGACACCGGCCACGACCTCGCGGGCCAGGGTCAGCAGGTCCTCGGTCGTCGCGCCGCCGCGGTTGGTGAGGGCGAGGGTGTGCTTGGTGGAGATGCGGGCGGGCCCGGTGCCGTACCCCTTGGTGAAGCCGGCCTTGTCGATCAGCCAGGCCGCGGAGGTCTTGGTGTGGCCCTGGCCCGCCGGGTAGGCGGGCGGCTCGACGCCGTCGCCCAGCCTTTCGCGCACCCGCGCGCGGAACGCGGCGAACTCGGTGTCGCCGAGCACGGGGTTGGTGAAGAACGAGCCGGCCGACCAGGTGTCGTGGTCCTCGGGGTCGAGGACCATGCCCTTGCCGGCGCGCAGCTTCAGCACGGTGTCGCGGGCGGCGCCGAGCGGCACCCGGTCGCCCGGTTCCACGCCGAGGGCGCGGGCGGTCTCGGCGTAGCGCAGCGGCGCCGACAGTCCGTCCGCGTCCTCCAGCCGGAAGCGGACGCGCAGGACGACGTACCGGGCGGGGTCGGCCTTGAAGCGGCTGTGGCGGTAGGAGAAGGCGCACTGCTCGTTCGTCAGCGTCACCGTCCGGCCGGCGGCGCGGTCGTAGGCGACGACCTCGGTGATGGTGGTGGAGACCTCCTGGCCGTACGCCCCGACGTTCTGGATCGGGGTCGCGCCCGCGGAGCCCGGGATGCCGGACAGGCATTCGACGCCGGCGAGCCCGGCCTCCACGGTGCGGGCCACCGCGTCGGTCCACACCTCGCCCGCGGCCAGCTCCAGCTCCGTACCGCTCAGCTCGAAGCCGCGGGTGGCGATGCGCAGGGCGGTGCCGTCGAACCCCTTGTCTCCGATGACCAGGTTGGAGCCGCCGCCGATGACCAGCAAGGGGGTGCCGGCGGCGTCGGCCTCGCGGACGGCGTCGATCACCTCGGCGTCGGTGGTCGCCGTGATCAGCCGGGTCGCGGGGCCGCCCAGCCGGAAGGTGGTCAGCGGGGCGAGGGGCGCGTCGTGGAGTTCCTGCACGCGCCCAAGACTACGAGACCCCGCCGACGGCCCCGCACGCCGCGGGGCCGTCGGCGACCGGTGCCGCGGTGCGGACCGGGCCGTCGGACGGCGGCCGTAGGGCCGTAGGGGTGGGGCCGTACGGTCGTCAGGCCAGCCGGACGACGGCGCGGGACATCCCGAGGACCTTCTGCCCGCCGCTGGTGACGGTCAGGTCGACCCGTACGGTGCTGTCGTCGAGCTTGGCGGCGACCTTGCCGGTCA
Source organism: Streptomyces sp. NPDC004065 (assembly GCF_044903565.1). Lineage (NCBI taxonomy): Bacteria > Bacillati > Actinomycetota > Actinomycetes > Kitasatosporales > Streptomycetaceae > Streptomyces > Streptomyces sp. NPDC004065. The sequence goes on from NZ_JBJDQT010000001.1 coordinate 687,829, forward strand.
CCTCGATCAGGGCGCCCTTGTCGTCGTCGGGCACGACCACGGGCTTGGTGAAGCGCACGCCGTACTCGACGACGGCGCCGGGGTCGCCGGCCCAGTCGGTGACGACGCGGATCGCCTCGGCCATGGTGAACATGCCGTGCGCGATCACGTCCGGCAGTCCGACCTCCTTGGCGAACCGCTCGTTCCAGTGGATCGGGTTGAAGTCCCCGGAGGCGCCCGCGTACTGCACGAGGGTGGCGCGGGTCACGGGGAAGGTGCGCGCCGGCAGCTCCGTGCCGACCTCGACGTCGTCGTAGGCGATCTTCGCCGTCATCGGTTCCTCACGCCTCCTCGGCCGCGCGGGCCACGAGCTTGGTCCAGGCGGTCACCACGTGCTCGCCGGCCGCGTCGTGCACCTCGCCGCGGATGTCCAGGATGTCGTTGCCGGCCAGGGACTTGACCGCCTCGATGGTCGAGGTGACCGTCAGCCGGTCGCCGGCGCGCACCGGGCGGGTGTAGGCGAACTTCTGGTCGCCGTGCACCACCCGGCTGTAGTCGAGGCCGAGCTGCGGGTCCTGGACGACCGCTCCGGCCGCCTTGAAGGTGATCGCGAAGACGAAGGTCGGCGGGGCGATCACATCGGTGTGGCCGAGCGCCCTGGCGGCCTCCGGGTCGGTGTAGGCCGGGTTGGCGTCCCCCACGGCCTCCGCGAACTCGCGGATCTTCTCCCGGCCCACCTCGTAGGGGGCGGTGGGCGGGTAGGTCCGCCCCACGAAGGACTGGTCGAGCGCCATGGCTCGTACCTCCTGGTGTCGCTCTGGTGTCGCTCCGGGTCGAAACACCATGAGGCCGCCCCCCTACTGCGGGGGCGGCCTCATGGATGAGCCTGAATTATCGCGTCTCGCGGTGCGCGGTGTGCGCGTTGCAACGCGGGCAGTGCTTCTTCATCTCAAGACGGTCCGGGTTGTTACGCCGGTTCTTCTTGGTGATGTAGTTCCGCTCCTTGCACTCCACGCAGGCCAGCGTGATCTTCGGGCGGACGTCGGTGGCAGCCACGTGAGTGCTCCTTGACGAACGGGTGGGTTTTCAACGCAAGAAAGAGTAGCCGATCGAAGGACCGACCCCGCAATCGGCTACTGTCAGTAGCGGTGACCGGACTTGAACCGGTGACACAGCGATTATGAGCCGCTTGCTCTACCGACTGAGCTACACCGCTGCGATGCGATCGGGCCCCGCCTCGCGGCGGGAACCTCTCACACCAGAGCCCCAAAACGGAATCGAACCGTTGACCTTCTCCTTACCATGGAGACGCTCTGCCGACTGAGCTATTGGGGCGAGCGATGAAGACATTACACGGTCCGCCGCCGTTCGCCCAAATCCGTTTCGCGCCGCCCTCGCCGTGCCCGCCGCCCGCGGGGCCGCGCGGCCACACCGGTACGACGCGCGGCCACACCGGTACGACTATTGCGCTCCTCCCGCTCCCCGGCGGGTCACCGGCCTAGGCTCGTCTCACTCTGCGTGATCTTGCGTCCGCGTTGTCCGCCGTACGCCGCCGTACGTACGTCCGCCGTTGCTGGAGTGCGATGCCCCCAGGTAAGCCGCAGCCGCCCCACTCGTCCGCCTCGCCGGGGCCGTCCGGCCGGCCGGAGCCGGACGGTCTGCTGCTGTGCGGTGCGCGGCTGGCCGACGGGCGCACCGTCGACGTACGGCTGGCCGGCGGGCGGATCGAGGCGGTGGGCACGGCCGGCAGCCTGGGCACGGGCGGCGGCCCCGCCGCGGGAACCGCCGGGCGCGGGGCCGCGCCGGGCGGCGGTGGCCGCGGGAGTGCCCCCGGCGGGGGCCGCGACGGTTCGGCGGACGGCGCCCGGGACGGCGGGGGCCGCGGCTCGCGCGAGGGCGGGGCCGCCGGCTCGCGGGAGAGCGGACCCGGCGGCTCGCGCGAGGGCGGGCCCGGCGGCTCGCCCGAGGGCGGCACCGGCGGCGAGCGGGTGGACCTCACCGGCTACCTCCTCCTGCCGGCCCCGGCCGAGCCCCACGCCCACGCCGACACCGCCCTGACCGCCGAGGTCGACGGCCCGGTGTCGTACGACCCGGAGGACGTCCAGCGCCGGGCCACCGAGGCCGCGCTGCTGCAACTGGGCCACGGGGCGACCGCGCAGCGCGCGCACGTGCGCGTGGGCGACGTACAGGGACTCGGCGCCCTGACGGCCGTCCTGCGGGCGCGCCGGGCGCTGCGCGGTCTGGCCGAGCTGACGACGGTGGCGGTGCCGCGCGTGCTGACCGGGGCCGCCGGCGCGGACGGTCTGGCGATGCTGCGGGACGCCGTGAAGATGGGCGCCTGCGTGGTGGGCGGCTGTCCCGACGTGGACCCGGACCCCACGGGTTACGTGGAGGCGGTGCTGGAGGTGGCCTCCGAGCACGGCTGCCCGGTCGACCTGCACACCGACGGCTCCGATCCGGCGCGTCTGGGGCGCATCGCGGCCATGGCGGGTGGGCTGCGCCCCGGGGTGACGCTGGGACCCTGCGGGGGACTGTCCCGGCTGCCCGCCGCGGCGGCCTCGCGTGCGGCGGACCAACTGGCCGCCGCCGGAGTGACGGTGGTGTGCCTGCCGCAGGGCGGCTGCGGCGGTGCCGAGCGGCGCGGTACGGCCCCGGTACGGCTGCTGCGGGCGGCCGGGGTGCGCCTGGCGGCGGGCAGCGGCGCCCTGCGGGACGTGGCCAACCCGGTGGGGCGCGGCGACCCGCTCGAGGCGGCGTATCTGCTGGCCTCGCGGCACGGGCTGAGCCCCGAGGACGCCTACGACAGCGTGAGCGCGTCGGCCCGCGCGGTGCTCGGCCTGCCCCCGGTGCGCGTGGAGGCGGGCTTCCCCGCCGATCTCCTCGCGGTGCGCGGCGAACGGCTGGCGGGGGCGCTGTCACTGGCGTACAGCCGCATCGTGGTGCACCAGGGGCGGGTGGTGGCACGGACCAGCGCGGTACGGGAGTTCTGCGACTCGGCGGCCGCGGTGGAACTGGGCCTGCCCCGGCAGGGGCGGGGCGAGCCGTCGTAGGTGTCCGCCCCACCCCGCGCCCTCTGCCGTGCCCTGCCGGGGCGGGGGATGGGGACCCGGCCGAGGTCGTGCGGCGTGTGGCGTGCGGCGGGCGGCATGCGGACCTGGCCGAAGTCGTGCGGCAGGCGGTGATGCGGACCGGCCGAAGTCGTGCGGCGGGCGGGGCCGTCCGGGCGTACGGTCAAAGACATGCGCATTGTCATCGCTGGTGGTCATGGTCAGATCGCGCTGCGGCTCGAGCGGCTGCTCGCCGCGCGCGGGGACGAGGTGGCGGGCATCATCCGGCGGGCCGAGCAGGGGGACGACCTGCGGGCGGCGGGAGCCGAGCCGATCGTGCTCGATCTGGAGTCGGCCTCGGTCGAGGAGGTCGCCGAGCGGCTGCGGGGCGCCGACGCGGCGGTGTTCGCGGCGGGCGCGGGCCCGGGCAGCGGCGCGGCCCGCAAGGAAACGGTGGACAAGGGCGCGGCGGTGCTGTTCGCGGACGCCGCGGTCCGGGCCGGCGTGCGGCGCCACGTCGTCGTCTCCTCGATGGGCGCGGACGCCGGCCACAAGGGCGACGAGGTGTTCGACGTGTACCTGCGCGCGAAGGGCGAGGCGGACGATCACGTGCGTCGCCAGGAGGCCCTGGACTGGACGATTCTGCGTCCCGGCGCGCTGACGGACGAGCCCGGCACCGGTCTGGTCCGGCTGGAGGCCCACACCGGCCGCGGCTCGGTGCCCCGCGACGACGTCGCCGCCGTCCTCGCCGAGCTGGTCGACACCCCGGCGACCGCCGGCCTCACCCTGGAGCTCGTCAGCGGCTCCACCCCGGTCTCGGTGGCGGTGAAGTCGGTGGCCGGCAACTGAGGAAGAGGCCGGCGGCAGTGGCAGTGGCACTGCCGCCGGCACTGGCACTGGCGGCGGCCTGACGCACGGACACGCCACCGCCGGCGGACGACGCCGGCCTCCGCCCGTCCGTTCCCCTTCCGGCCCCTGGGCCCCTTGAGCCCCTTCAGCCCCCGGCGGACGGAGGCCGGCACCGCCGCGTCCTAGCGGAAGGCCTCGGCGTTGCGGCGGGCCCATTCCGCGAAGGTGCGCGGGGCGCGGCCGAGCACCCGCTCGACGTCCGGGCCGATGCGCAGCTCGGCGGCGTTGGGCGTGCCGAGGATGGCCAGCGTGGTGTGCACGACCGGCTCGGGCAGGAACGCGGCCATCCGTGCGTGGGCCTCGGCCCGGGTCAGTTCCGTGAACCGCACCGGCTCGCCGAGGGCCGCGCCGATCGCTTCGGCCTGCTGCCGGGGCGTGACGAGCGCCGGCCCGGTCAACTCGTAGATCTCACCGGCGTGTTCATCCTTGCGCAGGGCTGCCGCCGCGACCTCCGCGATGTCCGCCGGATCGATCACGGGGAGCCCGACGTCACCGAACGGCGCCGCGACGGTCCGCTCGGCGCGTACCGACTCGGCCCAGCCGAAGGCGTTGGACGCGAAACCTCCGGGGCGCAGGATCGTCCAGGCCAGGCCCGACTCGCGCACCGCTTCCTCCCGCGCCCGCACGAGGCCCCCGTGCGAGGGCGACTCGGGCCGGGTCACCACGCCCTGCGAGGACAGCAGCACCACCCGCCGGACCCCCGCGGCCCGGGCCACGTCCAGCACCGGGCGCGGGTCGAACCCCTGGCCGCCGGCGCCGCCGTCGTGCAGGAACAGGGCCTCGGCGCCGTCGAGGGCGGGCCGCAGGGTCTCCGGCCCGGTCAGGTCGGCCCTCGTGTGCGCGGTTCCCGGCGGCAGGTCCACCGGGGCCCTCCCCCTGGACACCGCCGTCACCTTCTCGCCGGCGTCCGCCAGGGCCCGCACCAGCGGCCGCCCGACGTTCCCGGTCGCACCCGTCACCACGAACATGGTCAACTCCCGTCTCCCCACTGGGGTTTCTCGCGATGACGACGACGCTAGCAGCGTCGGTATAGTAGGTACCCAGAGGAAAGTGACTACCTCAGAGGGGCGGGGCCCATGGCGACCGACACCGCACGGCCGGGGACCGACACCGCACGGCAGGCAACTGAGACCGGACGGCCGGCGACCGACCCCACGGCGGACCCCGAGCTCGCCTGCCCGGTCTCCCCGGTCGTGGACATCGTGTTCAGCAGGTGGACCACGCCGATCCTCTGGTCGCTGCACACCTTCGGCCGCCAGCGCTTCGTCGAACTGGAGCGCCGCATCAAGGGCATCACCCCCAAGGTGCTCACCCAGCGCCTGCGCCAGTTGGAACGCGACGGCCTGGTCGTGCGCACGTACCACCCCGAGGTGCCGCCGCGCGTCGAGTACGAGATCAGCGAACTCGGCCGCAGCCTCGCTCCCCTGTTCGCCCACATGGCCGAGTGGGCCGCCACCCACCTCGACCACGTCGAGGCGGCCCGGCGACGCTACGACGCCTCGGGCTCACCCCGCGCCTGACTCCCACCACGGCGGGCGGCCCTCCCGCCCCGGCCCGCGTGACACGCGGTCAGCCCTCATGCCTGACTCCCGCCGCGTGAGGCGCCGCCCGTCCATGCGCACGACAAGGGCCCCGTGACCTGCTGTACGCAGAGGTCACGGGGCCCTTGTTCCGTGTGGCGGCGCCAGGATTCGAACCTGGGAAGGCTGAGCCGGCAGATTTACAGTCTGCTCCCTTTGGCCGCTCGGGCACACCGCCGGGGTCGCTGCCCTTCGAACCGCCTTTCGGCGGTGCTCTCCGGCAACGACGTAAACAATACCCGATGCACAGGGGTGCTTCGCCACCTGGTTGATCGGCTCCTCGGGCGCGGCGGGTGGCTAGGCTTGGGCGGATGCGGACCGGGTACGAAGGCCCGGCTCGGCGGCTTTCCCGCGCCCGCCGGTACGCACCCCCGACGCAGGCCGGCACGCCCGGACACACCCCGATACAACCCGATACAAGGAGCCACAGGACATGGCCGACTCCAGTTTCGACATCGTCTCGAAGGTCGAGCGGCAGGAGGTCGACAACGCCCTCAACCAGGCCGCCAAGGAGATCTCGCAGCGCTACGACTTCAAGGGCGTGGGCGCCTCGATCTCGTGGTCCGGCGACAAGATCCTCATGGAGGCGAACTCCGAGGACCGGGTGAAGGCAGTCCTCGACGTCTTCCAGTCCAAGCTGATCAAGCGGGGGATCTCGCTGAAGGCCCTGGACGCGGGCGAGCCCCAGCTCTCCGGCAAGGAGTACAAGCTCTTCGCGTCGATCAAGGAGGGCATCTCCCAGGAGAACGCCAAGAAGGTGGCCAAGCTCATCCGGGACGAGGGCCCCAAGGGGGTCAAGGCCCAGGTGCAGGGCGACGAGCTGCGCGTCAGCTCCAAGAGCCGTGACGACCTGCAGTCCGTGATCGCGCTGCTGAAGGGCCAGGACTTCGACTTCGCACTGCAGTTCGTGAATTACCGGTAGGCGCGGGCAGCCGGGCGGAAGAGACGGGAGAAGGGTGGGCCCCCGGGGGCGCCCACCCTTCTCCCGTGCCCGTGCCCGTGCCCGTGCCCGTGCCCGTGCCCGTGCCTGTGCGGGGCCCCGACTCGGTCGCGACCCGGTGGCGGCTCAGTCGCGCGAGTTGCCGAAGAGGATGCGGAAGGCGATCAGCAGCACCAGGGAGCCGCCGATCGCGGCGGCCCAGGTCGCGCCGTCGTAGAAGTCCTTGGAGATCGGGTGGTCCAGCCAGCGGGCCGAGATCCAGCCGCCGACGAACGCGCCCGCGACGCCGATCAGCGTCGTGCCGATGAAGCCGCCCGGGTCGCGCCCCGGCAGCAGGAACTTCGCGATGGCCCCGGCCAACAGTCCCAGGATGATCCAGCTGATGATGCCCATGCCCTGAACCTGCCCTTCCACGCTGTGCCTGCGCTGTTCCGGCGCTGCGATGTCCGGCGGCGGCAGGCTGTGTGCCCGCAGGCCGTGCGTCGTCTTTCCGTCTCTTTTCCCACGTGTTCGTGCCGTGTCGACCTGAGGGACGCCACGGCCGCCCCCCACGGTTGCACCGATCAGTAGGGTGCGGCCCATGACACGCCCCGGTTCCGCCTCCGCGTCCCACTCCGGGCTGCGGCGCACCCTGGGGGTCGGGGACGCCGTGGTCATCGGGCTCGGCTCGATGATCGGCGCCGGCATCTTCGCCGCCCTGGGCCCGGCCGCGCGCGCGGCCGGTCCGGCGCTGCTGCCCGGGCTCGCGGTGGCCGCCGTGGTGGCGTACTGCAACGCCACCTCCTCGGCGCGACTGGCCGCCCGGTACCCGGCCTCCGGCGGCACCTACGTGTACGGGCGGGAGCGGCTCGGCGGGTTCTGGGGCTACCTGGCGGGCTGGGCGTTCGTGGTGGGGAAGACCGCCTCGTGCGCGGCGATGGCGCTCACCGTGGGCGCGTACGTCTGGCCGGGGCAGGCGCACGCCGTGGCGGTCGCGGCCGTGGTGGCGCTGACCGCGGTGAACTACGGGGGCGTGCAGAGGTCGGCGTGGCTGACGCGGGTGATCGTGGCGGTGGTGCTGGCGGTGCTGGCCGCCGTGGTCGTGGTGTGCCTGGGCTCGGACACCGCCGACGCCGGGCACCTGGCCCTCGGCGGCCCGTCGGGCCACGGTGGCGCCGGCGGGGTGCTGCAGGCCGCCGGGCTGCTGTTCTTCGCGTTCGCCGGGTACGCGCGGATCGCGACCCTCGGCGAGGAGGTGCGGGACCCCGCGCGCACCATTCCCCGCGCCATCCCGCTCGCCCTCGGCATCGCGCTGGCGGTGTACGCGTGTGTGGCGGTGGCCGCCCTGTCCGTGCTGGGGCCGGAAGGGCTCGGGCGCGCGAGCGCGCCACTGGCCGACGCGGTGCGCGCGGCCGGCGCGGGGTGGCTGGTGCCGGTGGTAGGGGCCGGTGCCGCCGTGGCCGCGCTGGGGTCGCTGCTCGCGCTGATCCTGGGTGTCTCGCGCACCACGCTGGCGATGGCGCGGGACGGTCATCTGCCGGGCGCGCTGGCCGCGGTGCATCCCCGGTTCCGGGTGCCGCACCGGACGGAGGCGGCCGTGGGCGCGGTGGTCGCGGTGGCGGCCGCCGCGGTGGACGTGCGGGGCGCGATCGGCTTCTCCTCCTTCGGGGTGCTGGTCTACTACGCGGTGGCCAACGCCTCCGCGTGGACGCTCGATCCCGCCCTGGTCCGGCGGGTGGTGCCGGCGGTGGGGCTCGTCGGCTGCGTGGCGCTGGCGTTCGCGCTGCCGTGGGTGTCGGTGGCCGTGGGCGCGGGCGTACTCGCGGCGGGCGCGGCGGCGTACGGGGTACGGCGGTGGGCCGCGGCGGCACGGTAGCCGCCGTACGGGCGCGGCGGCGCGATCACGCGGTCGGGTCGGACCGCACGTGAACGCACCGGGCAGCCCCCGTACGGTCACGGCAGCGCGGTGGCCGCCGTACGGACGCGGTGGCCGCCGTACGGACGCGGTGGCCGCCCTACGGGCACGGCGGCACAGTGGCCGCCGTACGGACGCGGTGGTCAGCGGGCGGCGAACGGCTGGTCGGTGGGGACGACCTCGCGTCCCAGCGGGAGCAGGGAGACGGGGATGAGCTTGAAGTTGGCGATGCCGAACGGGATGCCGATGATCGTCACGCACAGCGCGATGCCGGTGGCGATGTGGGCCAGGGCGAGCCACCATCCCGCGAGGACGAGCCACAGGACGTTCCCGATGCAGGAGGGCGCGCCCGCGTCGCGGCGCTCGACCGTGGTGTACCCGAAGGGCCACAGGGCGTAGAGGCCGATGCGGAAGGCCGCGATGCCGAACGGGATGCCGATGATCGTGATGCACAGCAGCACACCCGCGAGGAGGTAGCCGAGGAACAGCCAGAAGCCGCTGAACACCAGCCAGATGACGTTGAGGATGGTTCTCATCGGTGCCGACCTGCCATCTGTTCGAGTCGGGCGATCCGCTCCGCCATGGGCGGGTGGGTGGAGAACATCCTCGACAGCCCCTGGCCCGGGCGGAACGGGTTCGCGATCATCATATGACTCGCGGTCTCGATGCGCGGCTCGGGCGGCAGCGGGAGCTGCTTGGTGCCGATGTCCAGCTTGCGCAGGGCACTGGCCAGGGCGAGGGGGTCGCCGGTGATCCGGGCGCCGGACGCGTCGGCCTCGTACTCGCGCGAGCGGCTGATGGCGAGCTGGATGACCCCGGCCGCGAGCGGGCCGAGAATCATGATCAGGAGCATGCCGAGCAGGCCGGGGCCGTCGTCGTCGTCCGAGCGGCCGACGGGGATCAGCCAGGCGAAGTTGACCAGGAACATGATCACCGAGGCGAGGGCGGCCGCGACGGAGGAGATGAGGATGTCGCGGTTGTAGACGTGGCTGAGTTCGTGGCCGATGACGCCGCGCAGCTCCCGCTCGTCCAGGAGGCGCAGGATGCCCTCGGTGCAGCACACGGCGGCGTTGCGCGGGTTGCGGCCGGTGGCGAAGGCGTTGGGCGCCTCGGTCGGGGAGATGTACAGGCGCGGCATGGGCTGGCGGGCCTGGGTGGAGAGCTCACGGACCATGCGGTACAGGGCCGGCGCCTCGAACTCGCTGACGGGGCGGGCGCGCATGGCGCGCAGGGCCAGCTTGTCGCTGTTCCAGTACGCGTAGGCGTTGGTGCCGAGGGCGACGAGGACGGCGGCGATCAGACCGTTGCGGCCGAAGAAACTGCCGATGACGATGATGAGTGCGGACAGTCCCCCGAGGAGTACTGCGGTCCTGAGCCCGTTGTGCCGGCGGTGCACGGTACGCCCTCCAAGTGGTGCGGCAGGGGAACCCTTCGCTTGCTGCTGTTCGCTGTCACCGGGTCACCGGTCACGCGGCGCGGGTCGCGCCCTGTCCGGTGGACCCTTCTGTACCGGTCAACGCGAGGCGGAGGCCGCGGGTTCCCCGGTGCCTGCGAGGACGCGCGGCCGTCCGGGTGAGCGGGACACCGGACGGACGCGCGCGCAGGACGGGTGCCCCGCACGCGCGGGCCGAAGCCCCGCGGCGGCGATGTACGGGGACGATGTCCCGGGGCGACGTCCGGAACGGGCCCGCGGGTGGTCCGGTCGGACGGGGCCCGCAGATGGTCCGCCGCTCGGACGGGGCCCGCGAGGGTCAGTCGGAAGGTTCCGTCGGAAGGCCCGTCAGAACAGGCCGGTGCCGGCGAACCGCAGGACCAGCTGGGGCGCGCCGGACAGGGCGATGCCGAGGACGGCCGTCAGCGCGAGGGCCGCCGTCAGGGGGCCGGGGAGCCGGTGCCGCACGGGTTCGCCCTCGGGGGCGCGGAAGAGCAGCGCGGTCCACTGGAGGTAGTAGAACAGCGCGATGACGACGTTGACGGCCATGACGACGGCGAGCCAGCCCAGTCCGGCGTCGACGGCCGCGGAGAAGACGGTGACCTTCGCGAACAGGCCGATGACGCCGGGGGGCAGCCCGGCCAGGCAGAGCAGGAAGAAGGCCAGGGCCAGGGCGGTCAGCGGGTTGGTGGCGTACAGGCCGCGGTAGTCCGCGACGCGGTTGTGCCGCCGGGTGCGGCCCACCAGCGCGGCCACGGCGAAGGCGCCGAGGTTCACGGCGGCGTACATCAGGGCGTACGCGACGGTGGAGCCGATCGCCTTCTGCGGGTCCTTGGCGTAGCCGGCGGCGGCGATGGGGACCAGGAGGTAGCCGGCCTGGCCGACGGAGGACCAGGCGAGCAGGCGGACCGCGCTGTACGCGCGCGTGCCCCGCTGGCGCAGGGCGCCGACGTTGCCGACGGTCATGGTGAGCGCGGCGAGCACGGCGAGCGCGGGGCCCCAGGCTCCGGCGTAGGCGGGGAAGGCGACGACGGTGACGAGGATCAGGCCGGTGAAACCGACCGCCTTGCCGACGACCGACAGATAGGCGGCGATCGGCAGCGGCGCGCCCACATAGGTGTCGGGCACCCAGAAGTGGAAGGGGACGGCGGCCGTCTTGAACGCGAAGCCGACGAGGGTGAGGACGACGCCGGTCTGGGCGAGCGTGTGGAACTGGCCGTCGACGTGCTGGATCCGCTGGGCGATCTGGATGAGGTAGAGGGTGCCGGTGGTGGCGTAGACGAAGCTGATGCCCAGGAGGCTGACGGCGGTGGCGGTCACCGAGGACAGGAAGAACTTCAGGGCCGCGTCGGAGGACCTGCGGTCGCCGTGCCGGAGGCCGACCAGGGCGAACGCGGGCAGCGAGGCCACCTCCAGGGCGACGACCAGGGTGGCCAGGTCGCGGGCGGCGGGCAGGAGCGCGGCTCCGGCGGCGGAGGAGAGCAGCAGGAACCAGTACTCGCCCGCGGGGAGCCCGCCGCGGGCGTCCTTCAGGGCGGTGACGGACAGCAGCGCCGCGAGGAGGGCGCCGCCGAGGACCAGGAACTGGATGACGAGGGTGAAGTGGTCGGCCGTGTAGCTGCACACGCCGGCCTGCCGCGGCAGGCAGAAGGTGCTGCGGTCGCCGTCCAGGAGCGGCAGGAGCAGCAGGGCGGAGGCGGCGAGGCCGGCGACGGCGGTCCAGCCGAGGAGCGGTTTGCGCGCCGCGGGCACGAAGAGGTCGGCGACCAGGACGGCGAGGGCGACGACCGCGGTGAGGGTGGGCGGAGCGATCGCGAGCCAGTCGACGGACTGGACCGCCGACTGGACCGCCGGCTGGGCGAGCGGCTGGGCGAGGGCGCTCATCGGGTGCCTCCTGCCAGGAGCTGCTGCACGGCGGGGTCGGTGAGCCCGAGCAGGGCCCTGGGCCACAGCCCGGCGACGACGGTGAGGACGACGAGCGGTGTCCAGGCGGCGAACTCGTAGCCGCGGACGTCGCCGAGCCGGGGGGCCTCCTGGGGTGCCTCGCCCATGCAGACGCGGCGGACCACGACGAGCATGTACGCGGCCGTCAGCAGGGTGCCGAAGGCGCCGATCGCCATGAAGGTGAGGAAGGCGGGGCGGCTGAGGCCGGCGGCGGGCCGGAAGGAGCCGAACAGGGCGAGCATCTCACCCCAGAACCCGGCCAGGCCCGGCAGGCCGAGCGAGGCGACGGCGCCGAAGGCGAGCAGTCCGCCGAGGCGGGGCGCCCTGCCGTAGAGGGCGGCGCCGGTCCCGGTCCGGGCGGGTCCGGCGGGGCCGCCCGTGGGGGCGCGGCGGCCGGGCGAGGCGAGGGCGAGGGTGTCGAGGTCGGTGCTGCCGGTGCGCTCCTTCACCGCGCCGACCAGGAAGAACAGCAGGCCGGTGATGAGGCCGTGGGCGATGTTGGCGAACAGCGCGCCGTTGACTCCGGTCGGGGTCATGGTGGCGATGCCGAGCAGGACGAAGCCCATGTGGCCGACGGAGGAGTAGGCGATGAGCCGTTTGAGGTCGCCCTTGGCGCCGCGTCTGGCGAGGGCGAGGCAGGCGAGGGACCCGTAGACGATGCCGACGACGGCGAAGGCGGCGAGGTACGGCGCGAAGGTGCGGAAGCCGTCGGGCGCGGCGGGCAGCAGGATCCGTACGAATCCGTAGGTGCCCATCTTCAGCAGCACTCCGGCCAGCAGCACCGAGCCGACGGTGGGCGCGGCGGTGTGGGCGTCGGGCAGCCAGCTGTGCAGCGGCCACATCGGCGTCTTGACCGCGAGCCCGATCCCGATCGCCAGAACGGCGATGACCTGCACGGACGTGGTCAGGGACCGGCCGTTGTCAGTGGCGAGTGCCACCATGTCGAAGGTGCCGGCCCTGATGCCGATCAGGAGCAGGCCGAGCAGCATGACGACCGAGCCGAGCAGGGTGTAGAGGATGAACCGCCAGGCGGCCCGCCGGCGGCCCTCGCCGCCCCAGCGGGCGATGAGGAAGTACATCGGGACGAGCACCGTCTCGAAGGCGAGGAAGAACAGCAGCAGGTCGAGGACGGCGAAGGTGGCCAGGGTGCCGGTCTCGAGCAGGAGCAGCAGGGCCACGAAGGCCTTCGGGTCGCCTCCCGCGGGCGGCTTGAAGTAGGAGTACAGCGCGCAGAGGAAGGTCAGCAGCGCGGTCAGGACGAGGAGGGGGAGGGAGATGCCGTCGATGCCGAGGTGGATGCGCACGTGGAGTGCGGGGATCCAGCTGATGTCGGTGGTGGCCTGCATCGTCGACGGCTGGGCGCGGTCGAAGCCGAGCGCGAGGACGATCGCGGCGATCAGGACGGCGGCGGTGACGGTCACGCCGTGCCGGAGCACGGCCTGCTCGGGTGACTTCCCCTTCAGCCCGGGCGGCGCGGGCAGCAGAGCGGCGAGCGCCCCGAGGAGCGGGACGGCGACGGTGAACGCCAGGAGGAACTGCATCACGGACTCGCTGATATCGATCACGCCTGCTCACGCTCCCGTGGCGACGAGGACGGCGGCGACCGCGAGGACGACGGTGCCGGCGAGCAGGGCGCTCACATAGGTCTGCACATTGCCGGTCTGGGCGCGCCGTACGGCGGCGCCGAGCAGCCGGGGCAGGGCCCCCGCGCCGCGTACGTAGGTCTCGACGACCTCCCGGTCGAGGAACCGGACGAGGCTCGCCCCGGCGAGGACGGGCCGGACGAAGAGCGCCGTGTAGACGGCGTCGAGGTGGAAGCCGGCCGCGGCGTGCCGGTGCAGCGGGCCGAGCAGCAGCCGTCCGGGGTCGGCGGGGTCTGGTGCGTGGGCGATGTCGCCGTAGGCGGGCTCGTGGCTCGCGATGGCCTCGGCCTCGACGACTCCGGCGTCGGCCTCGGGGTGGGCGGCGACGGCGCCGAGGGGGGTGCGGGCGGCGAGCGCGGTGGTGTGCTTCCAGGCGCCGTAGGCGAGCACGCCGCCGGCCAGGGCGAGGCCGGTGCCGAGGACGGAGGTGGTCGTGGTGGGGCCGAGGCCGTGGCCGTCGAACCAGTCGGGCAGGAGGCGGAAGGCGAGGCCGCCGAAGGCGAGGGAGGGTACGGCGAGCACCCAGAGCACGGCGTTCATGGCCAGGGGCTGCCTGCCGTGGTCGGGGGCCTCGGCGCCCCGTCCGCGGAAGGCGAGCAGCCACAGGCGCGTGGCGTACGCGGCGGTGAGCAGGGCGGTGACCAGGCCGGCGACGAGGACGGTCCAGCCGGCCGCGCCGGGCACGTGGGCGGTGTGTCCGGCGGCGGCGTCCTCGGCGGCGCCCAGGACGGACTCCTTGGAGAAGAAGCCGCTGAAGGGAGGGATCGCGGCGAGCGCGAGGAGGGCCACGGTCATCGTCCAGTAGGCGTCCGGGACCCGGTCGCGCAGGCCGCTCATCCGGGACATGGCGGCCAGGGAGTTGGTGCCGGAGGCGTGGATGATCACGCCGGCGGCGAGGAAGAGCAGCGCCTTGAAGGCGCCGTGGGACAGCAGGTGGAAGACGGCCGCGCCGCGGTCGCCGACGGCGAGCGCGCCGGTCATGTAGCCGAGCTGGCCGATCGTCGAGTAGGCGAGGACGCGCTTGATGTCGTCCTGGGCGAGCGCGGCGAGGCCGGAGCCGGCCATGGTCACGGCGGCCATGCAGGCCAGGACGACGATCGCGGCCGAGGAGGCCTGGAAGACGGGGAGGAGACGGGCGGTGAAGTAGACACCGGCGGCGACCATCGTCGCGGCGTGGATCAGCGCGGAGACGGGCGTGGGGCCCGCCATCGCGTCGGGGAGCCAGGTGTGCAGCGGGAACTGCGCGGACTTGCCGGCCACGCCCGCGAGGAGCAGCAGGGCGATCACGGTGGGGTGGTGCAGGCCGCCGCTCGCGACGGTGCCGAGGACCTGGGTGATCCGGAACGACCCGGCGGCGGTGCCGAGCGCGAACAGGCCGATCAGGAAGGGCACGTCGCCGAGCTTGGTGACCAGGAAGGCCTTCAGGGAGGCGGCGCGGGCCTCGGGGGTCTCCCAGTAGTGGCCGACCAGGAAGTAGGAGCAGATGCCCATGACTTCCCAGCCGACCAGCAGCACGATCAGGTCGCCGGAGTAGACGACGAGGAACATCGCGGAGGTGAACAGGGAGACCAGGGCGGCGTACGAGGGGTAGCGCGGGTCGTCGCGCAGATAGCCCGTCGAGTAGATCTGCACACAGGTGGCGACGACGCCGACCAGGACGGCGACGAGCGCGGCGAAGCCGTCGATGTGCAGGGCGAGTTCGATCGGGACGGAGCCGGTGGGCGTGAGCTCGGTGGCGGAGTCGATCGCCCGGCCGCCGGCCTGCCGGGCGGCGACCAGTACGGCGAGGACCAGGGAGGCGAGGGTCGGCAGGACGGCGAGGGGCCGTACGTAGCCGGGTGCCGTGCGCCCGAGGAGCAGGCCGGCGGCGGCGCCCAGGAACGGCAGGAGGGGGACGAGGACGGCGAGGGTGGTCGTGGTCACGCGGTGGCCTCGGCCTTCTCGGCGGCCCGCGCGGTCGCGGCGGTGTCGCCGTCGTCGTCGGGGCCCTCGGCGGCGTCGCGGAGACGGTCGATGTCCGAGGTGCCGCGGTTGCGGTACACGGCGAGGACGATCGCCAGTCCGATGCCGATCTCGGCGGCGGCGATGGCGATGGTGAACAGGGTCAGTGCCTGGCCGGAGTGCAGGGTCTCGGTGGCGGTCCGGCTGAGCCAGACGTCGAAGGCGACCAGGTCGAGGTTGACGGCGTTCAGCATCAGCTCGACCGACATCAGGACCAGGATCGCGTTGCGGCGGGCGAGGACTCCGTACAGGCCGGTGCTGAACAGCAGGGCGGAGAGCACGGCGGGGTAGGCGAGGTGCATCAGCGGACCTCCTCCCGCTCGTCCCGCGCGGCGGGGGCGTCCGGCAGGGTGCGGGCCGCCCCGGCCGCCCCGGCCGTCCCGGCCCTGCGGGACAGGACGATCGCGCCGACCAGGGCGGCCAGCAGGAGGACGGAGAGCGCCTCGAAGGGCAGCACCCAGTTCTGGAAGAGGGCGGCGCCGGTGACCTCGGTGGAGCCGGCCGCGGCCCCGTCCAGGTCGATCCAGGTGGTGCGGAAGGCGTCGACGACCACCCAGACCAGGGCGGCCGCGGCGGCCACGGCGACGGTGAGGGCCGCCCAGCGGTTGCCGGAGTCGGCGTCCGGGGAGCGGCCGATGGGGGCCTTGGTGAGCATCAGACCGAACAGGAGGAGGACGACGACGGAACCGACGTAGATGAGGACCTGGACCCAGGCGATGAACTCCGCGGTGAGCAGGAGGTACTCGACGGCGAGGCCGCCGAGCGCCACCACCAGCCACAGGGCGGCGTGCACGAGCTGCCGGGTGGTGACGGTGACCAGCGCGGCGCCGAGGGTGGCCAGGCCGACCAGGAGAAAGGCGACCTCGACGCCGGTCGGGGAGAGGAAGCCGTGGGGTGCTGCGGCGGCGGGGCTCACGCGTTCCCCTCCTCGGGCTCGGTGCGGGCGGCGGCGAGCTTCTCCGCGGTCCTGCGGGCGGCGGCGAGTTCCTTGGGTTCCTCCGCGGCCGGGTCCAGGGCGGGCGGCGCCGGAACGGTCCACATCCACTCGCGGAGCTTGTCGCGCTCGTGGGTGAGGTCGCGGATGTCGGTCTCGGCGTACTCGAACTCCGGGGACCAGAACAGCGCGTCGAAAGGACAGACCTCGATGCAGATGCCGCAGTACATGCACAGCGCGAAGTCGATGGCGAAGCGGTCGAGGACGTTGCGGCTGCGGTCACGGCCGCCGGGGACGGCCGCCGGCACCGTCTCCTTGTGGGAGTCGATGTAGATGCACCAGTCCGGGCACTCGCGGGCGCACAGCATGCAGACCGTGCAGTTCTCCTCGAACAGGCCGATCACGCCGCGGGTGCGGGGCGGCAGTTCGGGCTGGGCGTCCGGGTACTGCTCGGTGACGGTCTTCCTCGTCATCGTGCGCAGGGTGACGGCCAGGCCCTTGGCCAGGCCGCTGCCGGGAATCGGAGCCATGGCTACTGGAACACCACCTTGACGACGCCGGTGAGGGCGATCTGGGCGAGGGAGAGGGGGACGAGGAGGGTCCAGGAGAGTTTCTGCAGCTGGTCCTCGCGCAGACGCGGGTAGGTGACGCGCAGCCAGATCACGACGAAGGCGAGGACGGCCGTCTTCAGCAGCGTCCACACCCAGCCGAGACCGTCGGCGCCCCAGGGCCCGTGCCAGCCGCCGAGGAACAGCACCGTGGTCAGACCGCACAGGACGACGATCCCGGCGTACTCGGCGAGGAGGAACAGCGCGAAACGCAGACCGGTGTACTCGGTGTACGCGCCGAAGATGATCTCCGAGTCGGCGACGGGCATGTCGAACGGCGGGCGTTGCAGTTCGGCGAGCCCGGCGACGAAGAAGACGACCGCGCCGACGATCTGCCAGGGCAGCCACCACCAGTGGAAGGCGTGCAGGATGCCCGGCAGGGAGACCGTGCCGGCGGCCATCGCCACCGAGGCGGCGGCGAGCAGCATCGGCAGCTCGTAGGCGAGGAGCTGGGCGGCGGTGCGCAGTCCGCCGAGCAGGGAGAACTTGTTGGCGGAGGCCCACCCGGCCATCAGCGAGCCGAGGACGCCGACGCCCATGACGGCGAGCACGAAGAAGACGCCCGCGTCGAGCACCTGGCCGACGGCGCCCTCGCCGGGCCCGATCGGGATGGCGAGCAGCACCAGCAGGTACGGCAGCAGGGCCACGGCGGGAGCGAGCTGGAAGACCCGGCGGTCGGCGCCCGCCGGGACCACGTCCTCCTTCTGCGCGAACTTCACGCCGTCCGCGACGAGCTGCGCCCAGCCGTGGAAGCCGCCGGCGTACATGGGGCCGAGGCGGCCCTGCATATGGGCCATCACCTTGTGCTCGGTCTGGCCGACGATCAGCGGGAAGGAGAGGAAGACCGCGAAGACGACCAGGAGTCGCAGGGCGACGTCGACCGCGTCGTTCACTGCGGGCCTCCTTCGGTGGGTTCGCTGCCGGGGGTGCGTTCGCTGTCGGTTTGCTCGCTGTCGGTGTGTGCGCTGTCGGTTTGCTCGCTGTCCGGGGTCCGGTCCGGGGTGTCCGGGGTCCGGTCCGGGGTGTCCGGGGTCCGGTCCGGGGTGCCGGGGGTGCCGGTCCCGGGGTGGCCGTCCTCGCGCTTCCGTTCCGGCTCGGGTTCGGGCTCGGGGTGGCCGGGTCCGGCCGGTTTCCCGGGTTCGTCGAACGCCGGGCGGGCGTGGTGCCAGGGGGCGTCCGAACTGCGCGGGGCACGGGACGGAGCAGGCCCTCCGGGCGCGTCCGCCCCTGCCCTCTGCGAGGCCGAGCCCTCGGACGCGCTGCGCGCCCGCCGGGGGCGAGCCGTGGGCGGGGCGGAAGGCGCCCGCTCGGCCGGAGCGGCCGGCTCGTGGGCAGCCGTCTCACCGGCGGCCGGCTCGTGGGCGGTCGACTCATCGGCCGCCGGCTCGTGGGCGGCTGGCCTCTGGGCGGTGGGCTCGTGGGCGATGGACGCCTCCGCGGCCGGGCCTTCGGCCGCCGCCTGCGCGCGCTCACCGGCCTGCCCGGCGGCCTGCCCGCCCCGCCCGGCCTCCGCGGCTGCCTGCGCGGGCTGCCGGGTCCGCGCGGTTTCCGCGCCCGGCTCGCCGGCGGCCGGGCTCCCCGGCGGGGTGCCTTCCGCCGCGGCCCGCTGCCGTGCCGGGGCTCCCTGCTCCTCGGGCGTGTCGCCGGCGCGGGACGCGCTCTGGCTCACCGAGCCCTGGCTCGCGCTCCGCATCCGCCGCGGGCGGGCGGCAGCGGGGGCGTCCGCCGCCCCTGCCCGCGGTGCGGCCTCACCGGCGCCCGCCGCCTCACCGGCGCCCGTCTGGCTCGCCGAGCCCTCCGCCGCCGTACGCGCGCGGCGCACCGGGCGGTCGCCGGCCGCGCGCGCCGGACGCTCGCCCGCCGCCCGGCCGGCGCCCCTGGCCGGGCGGGCCGGCGCGGGCGGGAGCTGGCCCTTGAGCGGGCCCCACTCGTTGGGGTCGGGGACGCCCGGCGGCAGCATCTGGCGGCGCTTGGGGCCGCCGTGCTCCGACTCGCCCGGCTCCTTCGCGCCCGGCCACGCCTTGGCCACCCGGGCGGCCAGCACGAAGTCCTTGCGCAGGGGGTGGCCCTCGAAGGTCTCCGGGAGCAGCAGGTGCTCCAGGCCGGGGTGGCCCTCGAAGCGGACGCCGAACATCTCGTGGGTCTCGCGCTCGTGCCAGGCCGCGCCCGCGTAGACGTCCACGGCGGTGGGCAGCTCCGGAGCCTCGTGCGGGACGGTCGTCCGCAGCAGCAGCCGCCGCACCGGCGCGAGGGCCGCGACATGGGCGCAGACGTGGAAGCCCGCGCCCGGTTCGTCGACCGCGCTCAGCCAGTCGAAGTAGGTGCAGCCCAGCTCGTCGCGGGCGGTCCGCAGCGCGGGCACCCACGCGGCCGGCGGCACGTCGACCGTCAGGACCTCGTAGGACTCCGCCGCCGTGGCCCCGGGACCGAACAGCTCCTCGGCGGGCGCGGGCAGCCAGCCGGCCCCCGTCATCGTCCCTCCCCCTCGGCCGGGCCGGAGGCGGGCGGCCGCACCAGCCCGCTCCGCAGCGCCGCCGCCGAAGGGCGGGCGGGCTCGCTCGCGTACCGCTCCCCCAGCGACTCCCGGGCGATCTTCTCCTGGAGCTTGAGGATGCCCTGGAGCAGCGCCTCGGGGCGCGGCGGGCAGCCGGGGACGTAGACGTCCACCGGGATGATCTGGTCGACGCCCTTGGTCACGGAGTACGAGTCCCAGTACGGGCCACCGCAGTTGGAGCAGGCGCCGAAGGAGATGACGTACTTCGGCTCGGGCATCTGCTCGTACAGGCGCTTGACGGCCGGGGCCATCTTGTCCGTGACCGTGCCGGAGACGACCATCAGGTCGGCCTGGCGCGGTCCGGGCGCGAACGGGATCACGCCGAGCCGGATGAAGTCGTGGCGGGCCATGGACGCGGCGATGAACTCGATCGCGCAGCAGGCCAGGCCGAAGTTGAAGACCCAGAGCGAGTAGCGGCGGCCCCAGTTCAGGACGACCTTCATCGGCTCGGGAGCCAGCCGGGCGAGCGCGCCCAGCCTCCTCGGCTCGGGCAGCAGGACGGGCTCGGGATTCACGTCCATGTCAGGACGCCCTTCTTGTAGGCGTACAGCAGGCCCACCGCCAGGAAGCCGAGGAAGATGAACATCTCCACGAGCGTCGCGGCGCCGTAGCCGGGAGCGGCGAAGACGGTCGCCCAGGGGAACAGGAAGATCGAGTCGACGGCGAAGACGACGTACAGGAACGCGTAGACGTAGTAGCGGACCTGGGTGTGGGCCCAGCCCTCGCCCACGGGGTCGACCCCGCACTCGTAGGTCAGGAGTTTCTCGGGCGTGGGGACCACCGGGCGCAGCAGGCGGCCCGCTGCGAAGGCGACGGCCACGAACAGCACGCCCACCACGGCGAGCAGTCCGACGACCGAGTAGGAGTGGAAGTAGTCCGCCGCGACGACGACGGTCGACTCCCGCAGCGTCTCCCGCAACGTCTCAGGCACCGTCCGTCCCTCGTTCCTGGCCTCATCGTGTTCGACGATCTGTACGCACGGGAGTCTAGGCCCTGATAAAGACACGGTAAGCAGCCCGGGTGACCGGCCCGCCGCACCGCCGCACGGCCGGGGCGGCCGCACGGCCGCACCGCGGGAGGCGGGGGTGGGGTTTTCCCCCGCCGGCCCGTGCGGCCGACCTCATGGCGCGGATCCCCGTCAAGCGGCACGCTGGCGCACATGACCGCACGCATCTCCTCCGACGGTCCGGCGGTGGCCTGCGCCGAGGACAGCCGGCCCCTGCCTCCGCCCCGTTTCGCCTACGACCTGCCCACCTGGAAGGAGATCACGCATCTCCTGATGAATCTGCCGGTGTCGCTGTTCGGCTTCGTCTACGTGGTGACGGTGCTCAGCACCGGCGCCGCGATGACGCTCACCGTGATCGGGTTCCCGCTGCTGGCGGCCGGGCTGATGGGCGCGCGGCTGCTGGGCCGGCTGGAGCGGGCCCGGGTCCGGGCGGCGCTGGGGACGCAGATCGACGAGCCGAGCCCGCTGCCGCTGCGCCGCACCAAGGGCGTGCTCGACGGGCTGTGGCTGATGCTGAAGGACCCGGTGGGCTGGCGGTCCGCGCTGTACGGCCTCATCCGGATGCCGTGGGGCGTCTTCACCTTCTCCGTCATCCTGACCTCGCTGTTCGTGCTGTGGCCGGTGCTGCCCTTCCTCGCCCGGGGTCTGGCGAACGTGGACCGGGCGATGGCGCGGGCCCTGCTGTCGCCCTCGGACGACCTGGAGCGGCGCATCGCCGAACTGGAGTCCGACCGGGGTGTCGTGGTCGACACGGCCGCCGCCGATCTGCGCCGTATCGAGCGGGATCTGCACGACGGTGCGCAGGCCCGGCTGGTGAACCTGGCCATGGGGCTGGGCCTGGCCAAGGAGAAGCTGCTGGAGGGCCGGGCGGACGAGCACGTCGCCGCGATGGTCGAGGAGGCGCACGGCGAGGTGAAGCTCGCGCTCCAGGAGCTGCGGGACCTGGCGCGGGGCATCCACCCGGCCGTGCTGACCGACCGCGGCCTGGACGCGGCCCTGTCCTCGGTGGCCTCGCGCTGCACGGTGCCGGTGAAGGTGACCGCCGACCTGGACGCGCGTCCGGCGGCGGCCATCGAGGGGATCGCCTACTTCACGGTCTCCGAGCTGCTGCAGAACATCAGCAAGCACAGCGGGGCCCGGTCGGCCTCGGTCGACGTGTGGCGCGCGGAGGAGCGGCTGCTCATCCAGGTGTGGGACGACGGCCGGGGCGGGGCGAGCCTGGACGGCGGGACGGGCATGCGCGGTCTGGCCGAGCGGCTGAACGCCGTCGACGGCCTGTTCGTCGTCGACTCCCCGCCGGGCGGCCCGACGACCGTCACGGCGGAGCTCCCCTGGCGCGACCGGACGGACGGCGCAGGCCGGTGAGGAGCGGCGCCCCCGCTGAGCATCGGCGCCCGCCGGTGAGGAACGGCGCCCACACCTGATGCCGGTGTGCGCCGGTGTGCTCTCCAGGGGTCTCGGTCTCCGGTCTCCGGATCTCCGGTCTCCGGATCTCCGGTCTCCGGGGTGGGGAAAACCCCCGCCCGAAGACGCCGACGCGCTCCATGGCCCGGTGACCTGCGGCCGAGCAAGCTGGGGGTACGGCGGAAGGAAGCCGCGGACACGACGGTCGAGCAGCACGACGAGGGGAACGGGACGACGCCGATGGCCACCGAGTACGGAATCGGGTACGGACGCGAGTACCGGCCGGAGCACGGGCAGGGGAACGGGTTCCGCGGCACCGGTGGCACCGGTGGCACCGGATCCCGCGGCGCCGGGCACGGCGGGGGGTGGCACCGGCTGCCGGCCGGGCTGCGGGCGCCGTTCGAGGCGCGCAGTTGGCGCGAGTTCGGGTACGTGCTGCTGAGTCTGCCGATCGGGATCCTGCTGTTCACGTACGCCGTCACGATGGTCTCGCTCGGCGTCGGCCTGCTGGTGACCTTCCTGGGGATCCCGGTGCTGGCGGGCGCGCTGGCCGGCTGCCGCGGGCTCGGCGCGCTGGAGCGGGCCCGGGCGCGCGGACTGCTGGGCCTGGAGGTGGGCGAGCCGGAGCCGCTGCGGATGCGGCGGCACGGCGTGCTGGCCTGGACCGGGGCGGTGCTGAAGAGCGGCGCCTCGTGGCGGGCCCTGCTCTACGCGGTCCTGCAGTTCCCCTGGTCGGTGCTGTCGTTCGTGGTGGCCGTGACCGTGTGGTCGACAGGGTGGACGCTGCTGACGTATCCGCTGTGGTTCTGGGTCTTCCCGCTGTGGGCCGGCCAGGGCGGCGTCCAGCTCTACGGGGACGAGCACCACCGGATCTTCCTCGACAACCCGTTCGAGATCGCGGTGACCGGGCTGGTGGGGCTGCTGTTCACGCTGGCCACGCCGTGGATCGTGCGGGCGCTGACGATGGTGGACCGGGTGCTGGTCCACGGACTGCTCGGGCCGTCGCGGCTGTCGGCGCGGGTGGTGGAGCTGGAGTCGGACCGCGGGGTCGTGGTCGACACGGCGGCGGCGGACCTGCGGCGCATCGAGCGGGACCTGCACGACGGGGCGCAGGCCCGGCTGGTGGCCCTGGCCATGGACCTGGGCCTGGCGAAGGAGAAGCTCGCCGAGGACCCGCGGGAGGCGGCCCGGATGGTGGACGAGGCGCACGGCGAGGTGAAGACCGCCCTCCAGGAGCTGCGGGACCTGGCGCGGGGCATCCACCCGGCCGTGCTGACCGACCGCGGCCTGGACGCGGCCCTGTCCTCGGTGGCCTCGCGCTGCACGGTGCCGGTGCGGATGGAGGTGGACCTGGCCGAGCGGCCGGCGCCGGCCATCGAGGGGATCGCCTACTTCACCGTCTCGGAGCTGCTGCAGAACATCAGCAAGCACAGCGGGGCCCGGTCCGCCACGGTGGACGTGTGGCGGACGGACGACCGGCTGATGCTGCAGGTCACGGACGACGGGGTCGGCGGCGCGGACGCGGCCGCCGGGTCGGGCCTGGCGGGGCTGGCCGAGCGGCTGGACGCGGTCGACGGCATCCTCGTCGTCGACTCGCCGCCCGGCGGGCCCACCCGGGTGACGGCGGAACTGCCCTGGCGGCGCTGAGCGGATCCCGCCCGCCGCGCGCGCAGCTCCGCGCCCGCGGGTCACGCCCGGCGCCCGCCGCGAGCCCCTTCGGCCTCCGGCCCCGGAGCGTGCCCGCCGGCCCCGGAGGCGTGCGTACGAAGGCGTAAGGCCCTCCCCCACTTCCCCGGCCCGGGCGCGGAGGCGTCCGGATGCTGGGATGCTGGACCCTGCCGCCGGAACGCGTGCCGGCGGCCGTGGACCGAGGCTGTGGGGGGCCGGAGATCGTGGAGGACAGGGTGCGGGTGGTCATCGCCGAGGACTCAGTGCTGCTCAGGGAGGGCCTGACCCGGCTGCTGACCGACCGCGGGCACGAGGTCGTGGCGGGCGTGGGCGACGCCGAGGCGCTGGTCGAGACGATCACCGAGCTGCACGACCGGCAGGCGCTGCCCGACGTCGTGGTGGCGGACGTACGGATGCCGCCCACGCACACCGACGAGGGCGTGCGGGCGGCGGTGCGGCTGCGCAAGGCGCACCCGGGACTCGGTGTGCTGGTGCTCTCGCAGTACGTCGAGGAGCGGTACGCCACCGAACTGCTGGCCGGATCCAGCCGCGGGGTGGGCTATCTGCTGAAGGACCGCGTGGCCGAGGTGCGGGAGTTCGTGGACGCGGTGGTGCGGGTGGCCCGGGGCGGCACGGCCCTCGATCCGGAGGTGGTCGCCCAGTTGCTGGGCCGCAGCCGCAAGCAGGACGTGCTGGCGGGGCTCACCCCGCGGGAACGGGAGGTCCTGGGGCTGATGGCCGAGGGCCGCACCAACTCCGCGATCGCCCGGCAGCTGGTGGTGAGCGACGGCGCGGTCGAGAAACACGTCAGCAACATCTTCCTGAAGCTCGGCCTGTCACCGAGTGACGGGGATCACCGGCGTGTTCTGGCCGTGCTCACCTATCTGAACTCCTGATGGGCTGAAACTGGGTCGAAGACGGCCGTCCGCGCGGTCCGGGGCGTCGGGCCGCCGGCCCGTCTCACCACCGCGTCCAGTATGCGAACGGCCCCGGGAAGGCGACCCCCACGGTCGTAGGGTTGAAATCGGGAAGGTCGAAAACAGGAAGGTCTTGGGGAAGGTCTTCGGGAAGGCCGCTCCCACACAGCCGCCTCGAAGGAGGTCCAGTTCAGTGACCAGCCAGGTCAGCAGTCCAGCGGAGCAGGCCGACGGAGCCGTCGTAGGAGAGCAGCGCGGGGCGGCCGGAGCCAAGGGCGTCCGCCGTCTGGACCGGGTGATCATCCGGTTCGCGGGCGACTCGGGCGACGGCATGCAGCTCACCGGCGACCGTTTCACCTCGGAGACGGCGGCCTTCGGCAACGACCTGTCGACGCTGCCGAACTTCCCGGCCGAGATCCGGGCCCCCGCAGGGACCCTGCCGGGCGTGTCCTCCTTCCAGCTGCACTTCGCCGACCACGACATCCTCACGCCCGGCGACGCGCCGAACGTGCTGGTCGCGATGAACCCGGCCGCGCTGCGGGCGAACATCGGCGACCTGCCGCGCGGCGCGGAGATCATCGTCAACACGGACGAGTTCACCAAGCGCGCCATGCAGAAGGTCGGCTACGAGGCCTCCCCGCTGGAGGACGGCTCGCTGGACGGGTACAACCTGCACCCGGTGCCGCTGACCACGCTGACGGTGGAGGCGCTGAAGGAGTTCGAGCTCTCCCGCAAGGAGGCCGAGCGCAGCAAGAACATGTTCGCGCTGGGCCTGCTGAGCTGGATGTACCACCGGCCGACCGAGGGCACCGAGAAGTTCCTCAAAACCAAGTTCGCCAAGAAGCCGGAGATCGCGGCGGCCAACATCGCCGCCTTCCGCGCGGGCTGGAACTTCGGCGAGACCACCGAGGACTTCGCCGTCTCCTACGAGGTCGCCCCGGCCGCCAAGGCCTTCCCCGTCGGCACGTACCGCAACATCTCCGGCAACCTCGCCCTGGCCTACGGCCTGGTCGCGGCGAGCAGGCAGGCGGACCTGCCGCTGTTCCTGGGGTCGTACCCGATCACCCCGGCCTCGGACATCCTGCACGAGCTGAGCAAGCACAAGAACTTCGGTGTGCGCACCTTCCAGGCCGAGGACGAGATCGCCGGCATCGGCGCCGCGCTCGGCGCCGCGTTCGGCGGTTCGCTGGCGGTGACCACGACCTCCGGGCCCGGTGTGGCCCTGAAGTCGGAGACCATCGGCCTCGCGGTCTCCCTGGAGCTGCCGCTCGTGGTGGTCGACATCCAGCGCGGCGGCCCGTCGACGGGTCTGCCGACCAAGACCGAGCAGGCGGACCTGCTGCAGGCGATGTACGGGCGCAACGGCGAGGCCCCGGTCCCGGTGGTCGCCCCGTGCACGCCGGCCGACTGCTTCGACGCCGCGCTGGAGGCGGCGCGGATCGCGCTGACCTACCGCACACCGGTCTTCCTGCTCTCCGACGGCTACCTGGCCAACGGCTCCGAGCCCTGGCGCGTCCCCGAGCTGGACGAGCTGCCCGACCTCGGGGTGCAGTTCGCGCAGGGCCCCAACCACACCCTGGCCGACGGCACCGAGGTGTTCTGGCCGTACAAGCGGGACGCGCGGACGCTGGCCCGCCCGTGGGCGATCCCGGGCACGCCCGGCCTGGAGCACCGCATCGGCGGCATCGAGAAGCAGGACGGCACGGGCAACATCTCCTACGACCCGGCCAACCACGACTTCATGGTCCGCACCCGGCAGGCCAAGGTCGACGGCATCGAGGTCCCGGACGTCGAGGTCGACGACCCCGGCGAGGCGAGCACGCTGGTGCTGGGCTGGGGCTCGACCTACGGCCCGATCACGGCGGCCGTACGCCGGCTGCGCGCGGCCGGGGAAGCCGTCGCGCAGGCGCATCTGCGCCACCTCAACCCCTTCCCGAAGAACCTCGGCGCGGTCCTGAGGCGCTACGACAAGGTGGTGATCCCCGAGATGAACCTCGGGCAGCTCGCCACCCTGGTGCGGGCGAAGTACCTGGTGGACGCGCACTCGTACAACCAGGTCAACGGCATGCCGTTCAAGGCCGAGCAGCTCGCCACGGCACTGAAGGAGGCCATCGATGGCTGAGACGTCCACGGAAGGCACGGGTGCGGTCGAGGCGCTCTCGCTGGTGCCCAAGGCCGAGGCCAGGCAGTCCATGAAGGACTTCAAGTCCGACCAGGAAGTGCGCTGGTGCCCCGGCTGCGGCGACTACGCGATCCTCGCCGCCGTCCAGGGCTTCATGCCGGAGCTCGGCCTGGCCAGGGAGAACATCGTCTTCGTCTCCGGCATCGGCTGCTCCTCCCGCTTCCCGTACTACATGAACACCTACGGGATGCACTCCATCCACGGCCGCGCCCCCGCCATCGCCACCGGCCTGGCGACCTCGCGGCGCGACCTGAGCGTGTGGGTGGTCACCGGTGACGGCGACGCGCTGTCCATCGGCGGCAACCACCTGATCCACGCCCTGCGGCGCAACGTCAACCTGAAGATCCTGCTGTTCAACAACCGGATCTACGGTCTCACCAAGGGCCAGTACTCCCCGACCTCCGAGGTCGGCAAGATCACCAAGTCGACGCCGATGGGCTCCCTCGACGCGCCGTTCAACCCGGTGTCGCTGGCGATCGGCGCCGAGGCGTCCTTCGTGGCCCGGACCATCGACTCCGACCGCAAGCACCTCACCGAGGTGCTGCGCCAGGCCGCCGCCCACCCCGGCACCGCGCTGATCGAGATCTACCAGAACTGCAACATCTTCAACGACGGCGCGTTCGACGCCCTGAAGGACCGGCAGCAGGCCCAGGAGGCGCTGATCCGCCTGGAGCACGGGCAGCCGATCCGCTTCGGCGCCGACGGCTCCCGCGGCGTGGTCCGCGACCGCGCCACCGGCGATCTGCGGGTCGTCGACGTGACCCCCGGCAACGAGGCCGACATCGTCGTCCACGACGCGCACGCGGCGTCCCCGACGACGGCGTTCGCGCTGTCCCGGCTGGCCGACCCGGACACCCTGCACCACACCCCGATCGGCGTCTTCCGCTCGGTCGACCGCCCGGTCTACGACACCGAGATGGCCGACCAGCTCGAGACCGCCGTCGAACAGCGCGGCAAGGGCGACCTGGCCGCGCTGCTGGCCGGCGGGGACACCTGGACGGTCGTCGGCTGAGCCGGCGCGCCGCGCACAACGGCGCGGTCGTTCACGAGGCCCGGGCGCCGAGCGCCCGGGCCTCGTCGTACGCCCGGCGGACCGCCTCCCGCCCCGCACGCCCCGCCTGTCATGACCGTATGGCGATACGGGCATGACAGACGGGGTTCCGCGGCGCTACCTTCGACCCTGCCGGCACGAAACGGCGGCCAGGCACGGTACGAAGGAGGGCCCGTGAGCGAGACGTCCCGGGGCGATCAGCGCACAGGACTGCTGAACGGTTTCGCGGCCTACGGGATGTGGGGCCTGGTGCCCCTGTTCTGGCCCCTGCTCAAGCCCGCCGGGGCGATCGAGATCCTCGCCCACCGGATGGTGTGGTCGCTGGCGTTCGTCGCCGTGGCCCTGCTCGCCGTGCGGCGCTGGGCCTGGGCCGGCGAACTGCTGCGGCAGCCGCGCAGGCTCGCGCTGGTCGTGGTCGCCGCCGCGGTCATCACCGTCAACTGGGGCGTCTACATCTGGGCCGTCAACAGCGGCCACGTCGTCGAGGCCTCGCTCGGCTACTTCATCAACCCGCTCGTCACCATCGCCATGGGCGTGCTGATCCTCAAGGAACGGCTGCGGCCCGTGCAGTGGGCGGCGGTCGGCACGGGCGCCGCCGCCGTGCTCGTGCTCACCATCGGCTACGGCCGGCCGCCGTGGATCTCGCTGTGCCTGGCCTTCTCCTTCGCGACCTACGGGCTGGTGAAGAAGAAGGTCGGCCTCGGGGGCGTCGAGTCGCTGGCCGCCGAGACCATGGTGCAGTTCCTGCCCGCGCTCGCCTATCTGCTGTGGCTGGGCGCGCAGGGCCGGTCCACCTTCGCCGCCGAGGGCGCCGGGCACGCCGCCCTGCTCGCCGCGACCGGCGTCGTCACCGCGCTGCCGCTGGTCTGCTTCGGCGCGGCGGCGATCCGGGTGCCGCTGTCGACGCTGGGGCTGCTGCAGTACCTGGCGCCGGTCTTCCAGTTCCTGCTCGGGGTGGTGTACTTCCACGAGTCCATGCCGGCCGAGCGGTGGGCCGGGTTCGGCCTGGTCTGGCTCGCGCTGACGCTGCTGACCTGGGACGGACTGCGCACCGCGCGGCGGGCCGCGGTCCTCAGGGCACGCCTCGGCGCACCCCGGCCCACCGTCACCGGCTCCGCACCACTGGAGACCGCGCGACAGGACTCGGACCCGATCGAGGCCTGACACCCGCCGCACCCCGGCCGCACGCCTGCCGAACGCCTGCCGCGCCACGCCGCGCAGCCGAGTCCGTCGTACGGGTGGCGGGGGGTCCGGGCGGTGCATGGGTATGGGTGAAGCCCGGTCCGGGTGGTGGGCCGGTCCGGGCGTGCGCGTTGCCCGGACCGCCCGGGTGCCGATACGACTGGTCGCATGACACGGACATCCGAGGCCGCCGTGGCCGCACCGCTGCACTGGAAGCTCGTCGTCGACGCCGCCGACCCGCACGCCCAGGCCGACTTCTGGGCCGCCGCGCTGCACTACGAGGCCGAGGACAACAGCGCCTTGGTCGAACGGCTGCTGGAGCTCGGGGCGCTGCCGGCCGCGGCCACCGTCGAGTACCACGGCCGCCCGGCCTTCCGGGACCTGGTCGCCGTACGGCACCCCGACGACCCGTACGACGAGGAGAGCGGCACCGGGCTCGGGCGGCGGCTGCTCTTCCAGCGCGTCCCGGAGGCCAAGACCGGCAAGAACCGTCTCCACCTCGACCTGCACCCCGGCGAGGTCCGGCGCGAGAGCGAGGTGCAACGGCTCGAGGCACTCGGCGCGACGGTGCTGCGCCAGGTGAAGGAGCCGGGCGGGGAGTGGGTGGTGATGGCGGACCCGGAGGGCAACGAGTTCTGCGTGTCGTAGCAGCGGGACCGCGGTCGGCCGGCCGCTGAGGACGGCGCGGGGCAGGCCGGGGGACCCCCAGGGCCGGGGGCCTCCCGTCAGGCCGTGGGAGGGGGCGTCTGCCTGCGGGCGCGTTCGGCGAGCCGGCCCATGCGGGCGCGGGCGGACTCCAGCTGCTCGATGTCGTCCGTGGCCGGGCCGTCCTCGGCGGCGAGCTCCGTCCACAGGCCGATCAGGTCGCCGCCGAGCCGCAGGCCCTGCTCGGGGTCGCGCACCGCACGCCAGGCGGTGGCCGCGCTCTGCACGTTGCCGTAGGCGCCCTCCGCGTCCCCGGCGCGGCGGTGGATGCGGGCCAGGTCGAGGGAGAGGCCGAAGGCACGCAGCGGGTCGCCCGCCAGGTAGGCGATGTAGGCGGTCAGCTCGCGCAGACGCAGGACCTCGGGGTGTTCCGGGCCCAGCGTGCCCGAGGCCTGGGCGACGGTGCGCTCCGCCAGCGTCGCCGCCTCCTGGATACGGCCTGCCTTCACGGCCTCGTTGACCTGGGCGAGGGGCTCGGCCAGCAGAACGGCACCGCCCTCACCGGCCACGCTGCGCGGGTCCTCCCCGAGCACGGCCTCCGCCACGGCGTCGAACCCGCGGGCGGGAGTGGGCCTGGGGTCGGGCTCGGGCTCGGCGGGCGAACCGAGGACCGGGTGGGGTGGGGGCGGGGACGCCTCGGCCGGCCGCGGGTGCGGGTGGGGGTCCGGGGCGCCGGCGGCCGGCCCGGCCGCGGGCTCGACGCCCGCCGGAGGTGCGTCCCTCAGGGGTGCGGCGTCCGTGGTGGGGCCGGCGTCCGTGGTGGGCGGGGCCGGTGTCGCGGGGGGCGTGGCCGGACCGGACGGGGTGTCCGTCCATGGCCGCGGGGTGTCCGCCGCCGGCGGCGGGGTGTCCATCGCGGGGGGCGGGCCGAACACCCCCGTGGGGGCCTTCGCCGTGCCGGGGGGCGGTGCGTCGTCGGGTGCGGGCAGCGCGCGGAGGGCGAACGTGGGCGGGGTGGGGACGGCGTCCTGCCCGGGCTCGGGCACCGCGCGCAGCGGGAAGGTGGGTGCGGTCTCCCGGACGGGCTCCGGCACCTTCCGCAGTACGTGCGTCGAGACGTCCCGGGGCTTGTCCGGTGCGCCCGGGTCCGCCGGCTCCTGCCGCTGCCGCCCCGGCTCGCCCTGCGGCGCGGGCGGCGGCGACGGGGCGTGGGACGGGGCAGGGGACGGGGCGTGGCCGGGCTCGCCCACGCGCGCGGGGCCCGCGTGCGGCTCGGGCGGCGCCGTGCGCAGGGGCTGCGCGGTGAAGGCGCTCGAGCCGTCGCCGCTCACCCGGAGGGGGACCACATAGCCGATGCGCTCGTCCGTGACCGTGGCGAGGACGGGGCGGCCGGCGGCCTGGGCGAGACGGTGCAGGTGGTTCAGGACGGCCTGCTGGATCTCCTCGCCGGGGGCCGAGTGCACCCGCTCACCGCCGACCGAGGCCGCCGCGCCGTCCACGGGCACGTGCACGGGGATCGGTGTCGCCGCGGTCGCCGCACCGGTCGCGGTGGGCTGGTGTTCCCGCTTCTTCTCGCGGCTCGGTCGAGACATCGGCTCCCTCACTCGGATGCGTGCCATCCGGTCCTACGCGTACTGTCGAGTCTCTCCGCTCGCCTGCGTTCCCCGCGTCACCGCGACGTCACAGACTCGCACCAGGAACCGCGCCTTCGTGTCGCGGGTAACGCTCCGGGCGCGAGGACCGCCGGGATGACGAGGGGTGGGAACGGGCATGCGGACAGGCGTGCAGCGAGGACCGGAGATCTGGATCCGCGGACCGGTGGCCGAGGCGGCCCCGGGCGCCGTCGCCGACGCACCGGAGCGTATGCCCGGACGGCCCGTGGGCATGCCTGTGACCCCCCGGCGCTTCTCCTGGGTGGCCACGCACGGCGGGGCGGGCACCACCACCCTCGCGGCCGTCTACGGCGGCCACGACTGCGGACACGACTGGCCCGGACCGGGCGCCCCGTCGTCCGTGCTGCTGGTCGCCCGGACGCACGCGGCCGGGCTGGACGCGGTCACCCGGGCCCTCGCGGCGTTCCGCAGGGGTGAGGCCCCGGCGGGGCTGGACCTGGACGCCGTGGTCCTCGTCGCGGACGCTCCGGGCCGGCTGCCACGGCCTCTCGCCCAGCGGGTGAAGCCGCTGGAGGCCGTCATCGACGTCTACCGCGTCCCCTGGGTGCCGGCCTGGCGGCTCGGGGATCTCGGCGGGCGGCCCCCGCGCGAGACCGAGGCGCTGGCCCGTCTGACGGGAGCGGCCGGGCGGCCGCGCTGACCACGCGGCCACCGGGCCGCGCGGCTACGCGGTGATGTCCTTCGCGGTGAACCGCGCCCAGGCCGCCGAGCCGAACACCGCCGCGTACAGCGCCTGCAGTTCCAGGTTCTTGACCAGACCGTCCCAGTAGACCGGCTCGCGCATCAGATCGGCGAAGGACAGCCAGTAGTGCGGGAAGAGATACGGCTGGATCGCGTGCAGCTGGGGTATCTGGTCGAGGATCTGGACGGTGATCAGCAGGCCCACGGTCGTGGCCATCGCCGCGATACCGGAGTTGGTCAGGGTCGAGACGAACAGGCCCAGGGCGGCCAGGCCGGTCAGGGACACGGCGACGAAGAGCGCGATGAGCAGCGCCCGCCCCAGGCCCTCGGCGAAGCCGATCCGCGTCCCGGAGATGGTCGTCAGGTCGCCGAGCGGGAAGAGCAGGGCTCCCACCGCGAGCGCCGAGACGGCGACGACGAGGGTGGCGACCAGACAGAAGGCCATCGTCGTGGTGTACTTCGTGAGCAGCAGACGGGTGCGGCCGGCCGGGGCGACCAGCAGATAGCGCAGGGTGCCGGCGTTGGCCTCGCCGGCCACCGCGTCGCCCGCGACCACGCCCACGGCCATCGGCAGGAAGAACGGCAGGGTCGCCGCGAGGGCGGTGAACACCAGGAAGAGCCCGTTGTTGGTGACCTGCGCGATGAAGGCCGGTCCCTGGCCGCCGCCCCCACGCCCGGCCGGCGTGCCGTCCCTGGTCTCGATCCGCACGGCCACCCCGACCAGCACCGGCACCGCGGCCAGCACGCTGAGCAGCGCGAGGGTCCGCCAGCGCCGGAAGGTGACCGAGAGCTCGCTGCGCAGCAGTCCGAAGGTCCACAGCGGGCTCGGGGCGCGTACCGCGGTGTCAGCCTGCGACATCGAAGCCCTCCCCCGTCAGCGCCACGAACGCGTCCTCCAGCGAGGCGCCTTCCACCCCGAAGCCGCGGACGCGGACGCCCGCCGTCACCAGCGCGGCGTTGACGTCGGCGAGCTCCCGCTCCGGTGGTTCACCCGTCACCCGGTCACCGGTGACGACGAGGTCGCCGACCCCCTGTTCCTTCAGCACCCGTGCCGCCTCCCCCGGGTCCGGTGTGGTCACCACGAGCCGGCCGCGCGCTCCGGCGGCCAGCTCGGCCACCGCGCCCTGGATCACCAGCCTGCCCCGCGTCATGACCGCGGCGTGCGTGCAGACCTGCTCGATCTCGTCGAGCAGGTGGGAGGAGAGGAAGACGGTGGTGCCGTCGGAGGCCAGCTCCCGGACCAGGGACCGGATCTCCCGCATGCCCTGCGGGTCCAGGCCGTTGGTCGGCTCGTCCAGGACCAGCAGCCGGCGCGGCTGGAGCAGTGCGGCGGCCAGGCCGAGACGCTGTTTCATGCCCAGGGAGTACGCCTTGGCCTTCTTGCCCGCCGCCGCCGTCAGACCCACCCGGTCCAGCGCCGCGGCGACCCGGGCCCGGCGAGTGCGCGGGTCGGCGGTCGGGTCGGCGGCGTCGTAGCGCAGGAGGTTGTCGCGGCCGGAGAGGAAGCCGTACAGGGCCGGCCCCTCGATGAGCGCCCCGACCTGCGGCAGCACCGCGCGCGCCGAGCGGGGCACGGGACGGCCGAGCACGCGCGCCGTGCCGGACGTGGGCTCGATGAGCCCCATCAGCATGCGGATGGTGGTGGTCTTGCCCGAGCCGTTCGGGCCGAGGAAGCCGAAGACGCTGCCCGCCGGGACGGTCAGGTCGAGACCGTCCACGGCCAGTTGCCCGCCGCGGTACCGCTTGGTCAGCGCACGGGTGCGGATGACGCTGTCGTCCGCCTCCTCCGCGTGGTCCGCGTGGTCCGCGTGGTCCGCGTGGTCCGCGCTCCGTGCGGCCGGGGCCGTCCGCGGGTCCCGGAGCGGCTCCCGTTCCGGGGCCGCCCGGCGTCCCGGCTCCGGCTCCGCGGCCGGGCGCCGTTCCCCTTGCGGCTCCGTGGCGGAGGCCTCGTCCATCGGCTCCCTCGATTCGTCGTGCCCGTGGCCGCCTACTGCCCGGAGTTCGCCGCCTTCACCAGCTCGCCCTTGGTGACGGCGCCGACGTAGACCTTGCCGTCGTCCGTGATCAGCGCGTTGACCAGGCGGGTGGAGAAGACCGTGCCCTTGCCGAACTTGCCGGACACGCTGTCGCCGAGCGAGCCGAGGAAGCCGCCGAGGTCGCCCTTGCCGGAGGAGGACGGGATGCCGCCCTTGCTGCCGGAGTCGAGGACCGCTATGGAGTTCCAGCCCTTGCCGAGGACCTTCGGGCCCGCCCCGGCGAGCCCCTGCCGCGCGCCCGCGCCGGGGCCCGCCCCGGGCTTCCAGGAGCGCTCCGCCCCCTTGCCGCCCCCGCCCCGGGCGTCCTTCTCCTCGGTGACCTTCGCGCCCTTGGGCGGGGTGAAGTCGAAGGTGGAGGCGGCCGGCCGGGCGAAGCTGATCCGGGTGAAGCCCGCGTCCACCACGGCGGCGCCGCCGCTCGCGGGGGTCAGCGTGAACTTCAGCGGCAGCCCCGTCTTCGCGTCCACGGCGATGCTGATGGCGCCGACCGTGGTGCCGGAGGCGTGCTTGGGCCGCAGGACCAGCTTGTAGGCGTCGCGGCCGGCGACCCGCGCGGTGCCGTCGACCTTCACCGAGGTGGTGTCGTCGGCCGCCTTCAGGGCCTCGTCGGCGAAGTCCTTGGGCGTGGCCGGCATCCGGTCCCGGTGCTTGCCGCCGCTCTCGGCCGCGGTGCCGTGGTAGACCTCGTTGGACTTGCTGTCGTAGCCCCAGACGTCCTTTCCGTTGTGGACCAGGCTGTACTCGGCGGCGCTCTCGATCAGCGAGATCTTCTGCCGGTCCTCGCCGTCGGCCGCCACGCGCAGGGTGTGCGTGCCGGCGGCCAGCTCGGTCAGCTTGGTGCCCGGGTCGGCCGACGAGCCGTCACCGCCGCGGGCGGCGCCGGACATCAGGCCGCTCTCCAGGCCGCCGAGGTCCGGCAGACCGAGGTCGGCGCTGACCTTGACCGTGCCGGAGAGCTGCTGGACGTCCGACTGGGCGATTTTCTCGATGAGTTGCTGCGCGGTGATCTTCGGCAGGTCGGGGTCGCCGGAGTCGGCGAGGGCCGGGACGAGCCCGATGGTCGCCGCCGCCACTCCCACCACCGCGACCGGGACGGCATAACGCGCGGCCCTGCGGCGTCCCGAGGGCAGGCCGTCTGCGTCCCCGGTGTGCACGCTGTCGTCGGATTCGTACGGTGCCATGTGTGCCCTACCTCCGTCGTCGGCGGCGGCGGTCCTCTGCACGGGGTCCCACCCCAGCCGCCATTCTCACCCGAATCGGTGACGATTGGTGTTGTCCGTGCTTCCATCTGACCAAATCGCGCGTCGGGAAGCGTCAGACCGCGGAGCCAACTCCATGTACGCCTGGGGTATGACACGACGGCGAGGTGCCCCCACCCGTCCCGTAGGGGACGGGTCGCCCGGCGCGGGACGACCGGGTGAGCCGACGCTTCCGGAACCCTGATGACCCGGGGTCCTGAGGGCCCGGGGTCCCGAGAGCCCCAGAACGCCGGCTTCCGCGAACCTGACGGTCCGGAAGGCTGACGGTCCGGAAGGCTGACGGTCCGGAAGGCTCAAGGCTCACGGTCCGGAGGCCCGCCGGCCGGGGAACCGGAGGGTGCCCGGGACCGGAGGACCCGGGGGGGCGGAACCGGGGGCGTCCCCTGCGGCTACCCGGCTATCCCGCCCGGTGCACCACCGCGTCGCACAGCTGGACCAGTGCCACCTTGGCCTCGCACTCGCGCAGCGGGGCGAGCGCGGCGCGCGCCTCCTCCGCGTAGCGCACGGTGTCCCGCCGGGCCTGCTCCAGCGCGGGGTGGGCGCGCAGGGCGGCCAGGGCCTCGGCGTGCCGCGCGTCGTCGCTCAGGTCGGAGCCCAGCAGTTCGCACAGGGCGACGTCCTCGGCCAGCCCGAGCCGCGCCGCGCGTTCGCGCAGCCGCAGCACCGGGAGGGTGGCGATGCCCTCGCGCAGGTCGGTGCCCGGTGTCTTGCCGGACTCGTGCGAGTCGGAGGCGATGTCCAGCACGTCGTCCGCGAGCTGGAAGGCGACGCCCAGCCGCTCGCCGTACTGGGTCAGCACGTCGACGACCGTCTCGTCGGCGCCGGACATCATGGCGCCGAAACGGCACGACACGGCCACCAGCGAGCCCGTCTTGCCGCTGAGCACGTCCAGGTAGTGGTCGATGGGGTCCCGGCCGTCCTGCGGCCCGGCGGTCTCCAGGATCTGCCCGGTGACCAGCCGTTCGAACGCCACGGCCTGCACCCGGACGGCCTCCGGCCCGAGGTCGGCGAGGATCTGCGAGGCCCGGGCGAAGAGGAAGTCGCCGGTCAGGACGGCCACCGAGTTGCCCCAGCGGGTGTTGGCGCTGGCCACGCCGCGCCGCACCGCGGCCTCGTCCATCACGTCGTCGTGGTACAGCGTCGCCAGGTGGGTCAGCTCCACGACCACGGCCGACGGCACGACCCCCGGCGCGTAGGGGTCGCCGAACTGGGCCGCGAGCATCACGAGCAGCGGCCGGAACCGTTTCCCGCCTGCCCTCACGAGGTGCTGCGCGGCCTCCGTGATGAAGGGGACCTCGCTCTTGGTGGCTTCGAGCAGCCCTTCCTCGACAGCCGCCAACCCGGCCTGGACATCGGCTTCGAGAGCCTGGTCCCGCACGCTCAGCCCGAACGGCCCGACGACGGTCACGAGGGGTCTCCTGTCTGCTGGTGTCTGCTGCGGCTACACGGTTTGTCGATAGGTCGCTGCCATCACTCGAGTCAGCGTATCCGGTCACCTTTCGATCACCACCAGCGCCCACCGATACAGGCCAGGCGGTATCGAAACACGGCCGATATGTTTTTGATCAACCTATATGAGTAGATATTTATCGACTTATCGCTCCCCGGCCATCCTTCCCCTTCCCTCTCCCTCCCCTCCCTCTTCGCACACACACCCACACCTACACACGTACGAACACTCCACCGGGCCGCGCGACGTGACGACTGTCACGCACGCCGGCCCCGTTTCCCTTTCCCGGACATACGGGAGTCCGATTCACCCCTATTAGCACTCGAATTCCCGTTGGCGGTAAATGCTCTCCCGCACGCCAAACCGTGAGTTGGGTCACGCCCACTCCCTGGCGCCACCCTCATCCCCTCACCTCCGCAACCCTTTGCGCGCAAGCCAGTTGACCCTTGGCAAACGCAAAGGATCAAGCGCCTCATACACGGTTGATCAAGGTCAATAGGGACGAGCTGTGCGTCAGCCACTTGTTCCGGACATGTGCTCTCGCATACGTTCCGGGCCGTCGGGTGGACGCCGAATCCTGCCGCCGCCCGACAACCCATCGAATGAACCGTTCACGGCAGGAGCGGGGGACCCAGGTAAGCCGCTGGACCGGCCGGTGCACACCCGTGCCGTGCGCCGTCCGGAAAGGCTCGGGGTGAAGTCGCGTCCCCAGGGACGCGGCCGGGCACCTCCCCGCCCGAACCCGACAGCTCACCTCGCAGGCGGCGGAGAGGAAGACCATGTCTGCACTCGGCCTGTGCCGTACCCGTCCCGCTCGTCTCATCCGCACCCTCGCCGTCGCCGGCACGGGTGCCGCCGTTCTCGCCATGCCGCTCGTCGGCGCGACCAGCGCCGCCGCGGCCACCCCGGCCGCGACCAAGACGGCCGCCACCGTCGGCTACCCCAACAACCTCGACGGCTGGATCCGGGCCTCCCTCGCGCTCATGGCGAAGAAGGGCATCCCGGGCACCTACAACGGCATCCACCGCAACGTGATGCGCGAGTCCTCGGGCAACCCGCGGGCCATCAACCTCTGGGACTCCAACGCCGCCAAGGGCATTCCCTCCAAGGGTCTGCTCCAGGTCATCGACCCGACCTTCAAGGCGTACCACGTGTCCGGCACCTCGTGGGACATCTACGACCCGGTCGCGAACATCACCGCCGCCTGCAACTACGCCGCCGCCCGGTACGGCTCGATCGACAACGTCTTCGGCGCCTACTGACCGGCCCCGCCCGGGGCCGCGCCCTGACAAGCGGCCCTAGGCGAACAGTCGTTCGAGGACGACGGCGATGCCGTCGTCCTCGTTCGACGTCGTGACCTCGTCGGCCACCGCCTTCAGTTCGGGGTGCGCGTTGGCCATCGCGACGCCCCGCGCGGCCCACTGGAACATGGGGATGTCATTGGGCATGTCCCCGAACGCCAGGGCGCTCTCGCGGCCCAGCCCCAGACGCGCGGCCGCGAGCGCCAGCCCGGTCGCCTTGGTGATCCCGCATGGCTGGAGTTCGACGGTCCCCGGGCCCGACATGGTGACCGACACCAGGGACCCGACCACACCGCGGGCGGCGGCCGCCAACTCGTCGTCGGACAGCACGGGATGGCGCAGCAGCACCTTGCTGATCGGTGCGCGCCACAGGTCGTCGCGCCGCTCGACCCGCACGGCGGGCAGCGTCGGGTGCGGCATGCGGTACCCCGGCTCGATGAGCGTGAGCCCGTCGAGCCCGTCCTGGTCCACGGCGGCGTACACCTCCCCCACCTCGGCCTCGATCTTGCCGAGCGCGGTCTCGGCCTGCTCCCGGTCCAGCGTGACCGACCACAGCATGCGGTCGGCGCCGGCGTCGTAGAGCTGCGCGCCCTGGCCGCACACCGCGAGCCCCGTGGCGCCCAGGGCGCCGAGCAGTTCCCGTACGCGCGGCGCCGGACGGCCGGTGACCACCAGGTGCCGGGCACCGGCCGCGGCCGCCCGCGCGAGCGCGGCGAGGGACCGTTCGGACACCGTGTCGTCGGCGCGCAGCAGCGTTCCGTCCAGGTCAGTGGCGATGAGGGCATATGCGAGGGGAGCGGCCATGATCAGAGAATACGGACCCGCCCGCACCGGCCCGTCGGGAACCGGACGTTCGCGTTCCCACCGCCCGGGGTCCGCACCCCACCGCCCCCAACCGCCGCCCGCCGCGGGGTTCGCACCCCGTTCCTCCCCACCGCCTCCCGCCGCAGGGTTCGCACCCCGCCCTCCAGAACCGCCCGCCCAGCCGGGCCTGCCCTCCAGAACCGCCCGCCCAGCCGGGCCGGTCCGCCCAGCCCGCCGGTCCACCGGTCCGCCGAACCGCCCGGCCGGTCCGCCGGGGCGCGCGGGCCGGCCACCCGCCGCCCCGCCGCGGGAACTTCAGCCGTGTGCCGCCGCCAGGTGCCGGGCCAGCCTCGGGGAGGCGAACTCCGTGCCGCACACGAAGCGCATGACCGGACCGTAGGAGGCCGCGGCGGGCAGGCCAGTGAAGTACAGGCCGGGCACCGAGGAGACGTAGCCGGCGCCGAGTTCCGGGGCGCCCCGGCTGACGGCCAGCTCGGTGCGCAGCTCGTGGCCGAGGAACCCCATCGCGGCGATGTCGACCCGGTAGCCGGTCGCCGCGATGACATGGTCCGCGGTCAGTTCCTGGGTGCGGCCCCCCAGGGTCCGCACGGTCAGCGCCGCACCGCCGCCTCCGGCCCCGGCCTCGGCGCGGACGACCCGGCTCACCTCCTGGACCGCGACCGTGCCCTCGAAGCGGTCGCGCAGCCACCAGGCGCCCAGCGGGCCGAGCACCCGGCGGACCAGGTAGTGCCGGGTGCGGGCGGGCAGATGGCGGTAGGGGTGGGGGTAGTAGCTCAGCGCCCACAGCGACCAGGCCCGGCCGAAGGGCGACTCGGGGCGCAGCCGGGGCTGCCGCCAGGGCGGGGCGCCGAAGGCCACCTTGCCGCGCCCCCGCGACACCACCCGCACCCGCGCGCCGGCCTCCGCCGCGAGCACCGCCGTCTCCAGCGCCGACTGCCCGGCGCCCACGACGATGAGCTCCTTGCCGGCGAACACGGAGAGGTCGTGGTGCTGGGAACTGTGCGAGACGGGTCCGGTGGGCGCCGGGCCGTCCGGCGCCGCCGCGGCCAGCTCGGCCGGCAGGTGGGCGAGGCCCGACAGGCCCGTGGCCACGACCACCGCCCGTGCGGCGAACTGCTCACCGGAGTCCAGCTTCAGCTCGAAGCCCCCGCCCGGCCGCCGGTCGGCGGACACCACCCGCACCTGTTCCAGCCCGGGCACCAGCCTGTCCTGGAACCACTCGCCGTAGGCGATGAAGGTCTCGACCGGGATGAGGTCCTCGTCGGTCACGAGCCTGCGGATGCCGGCCGCGTCGCAGTAGTCGGCCAGGGTGTGGCCGGGCTGCGGGCAGTCGATGGTGGAGGCGGCCGGGGTCGACTTCAGCACCATCCCGGCGGGCATGTGGTCGCGCCAGCTGACCATGGGCTCGCCGAAGACGCGGACGGGAATGCCGCGCGCTCGCAGATGGGCCGCGGTGGACAGGCCGAACGGCCCGGCACCGATGACTGTTACCGGATGGTTCACGAAGTCCCTCCCCAGGACGTACGACGTGCGGATGCGTCACTTCGTGGGCCGGCCGGACGACGGGACGGCCGCCGCCGGAACCGGTGCGGCGCCGGTCCGGGCGGGGCGGCCGGCGCCCTAACCGGCGGTGCTGCCGCGGCGGTTGGTCCGCCACAGCTGGTACAGGTGCTTCGCGCCCGGCCGCACGAAGCGCGCGAGCATGGTGAGGAACGGCAGCGGGTCGTCACCCGCCAGCCAGGCCAGCTCGGTCCCGCTCGCCCTGGCCGGCGCGTGCGGAGTCGTATAGCCGCTGCGGCGGTAGGCGAGGAGCGCGGGCAGGTCGATGTTCTCCACGACGAACCGGCGCCCGGCCCGCTGCTCCCCCTCCGGAACGGGGCGCCCGGTCAGGTCCAGATGCATGGCGCGCACGACGTCCACCCCGGACTCGCTCTCGAAGAGGCGGAACTGGGCGCCCATGCGCGGGTTGAAGTCGAGCAGCTTGTACTGCCCGTCGCGCCGGTCGAAGCGCAGGTCGAGGTCGATGATGCCGGTGAAGCCGATCTGCTTGATGAAACGTGCGGCGATGTCCGCGAGTTCCGGGTTGTCCACGACGTACGCGCTCGCCGTCATGCCCGCGTGCGGCGGCCAGGAGCGGACCTTGACGCCGGTGAACATCGCGAGCGGGGTGGCGTCCCGGTCGAAGTAGGCGTGCACGATCCAGTCCTCCGCCTCCTCCCGCGGCAGGTACTCCTGGAGGATCACCGCGGGCCGCTCCCCCCAGTCGCGGGCGAGCGCGAGCAGGCCCTCGCGGGTGGTGATGCGGGTGGTGCCCCCGACGGCGGGCCGGCTGCGGCGGACGAACGCCTCGCGGTTCTTGGCCACCACCGGGAAGCGCGCCTTCTCCGCGAACGCCACGATGTCCTCGTACGTCCGCGGGAAGGCGGCCGCGGGGCTCGGGATGCCGTGCTCCACGCACAGTTCGTGCAGGCCCTGCTTGCTGGCCAGGCGGCGCGGCAGGCCGGGGGCGACGGGCGGGAAGAGGAAGTGGCCGCCGAGCTCGTCCTGGTGCTCGGCGATCAGGACGGCCGCCTCCTCGTCGGTCGGCACCAGGACGGCGGGGCGGCCGATGCGGCGGCCGATCCGCAGCAGGCCCTCCACCAGGTGGTCCGCCTCCTCGGTGCCCTTCGTCGGCCAGACGAAGGCGCGCCGGAGATAGCGCGAGGAGGCCGCCGGTGTGCAGGAGTCCTCGGTGATGGCGTACATGGGCACGCCGAGCCTGCCCAGGCTGCGGATCGCGCCCACGCCGCCGTGGTGCAGTGGATAGTCGCCGAACTTCACGATCAGGCCCGGCACGTCGCGGTCCGCCGCGAACGGCGCGCCGACGGCATTCCTGGCCACGGGTCCCCCCACGTGTCCCCCCTATGGAGCGGACCCACCCCGTCCGCGTCCCCCAAAGGACGCTAAGCCGGAATTGGACGCTCCGACAAGACCAATTCGGACATTGCAAACTCTTTAGACACTGCCCAAGAGGGCCGACTCGGCCGTAACGTGTGGCGCGACCACATGGAACACGGGAAACGGAAGGCAGCACCCCATGCCCCCCTTCGAGGTCCCCGAGGGCGACCCCTTCGGTCCGCACAACCTTCCCTACGGCGTCTTCTCGCCCGCCGGTTCGCAGGAGCGGACCGTGGGTGTCCGGCTCGGCGACCACGTCCTCGACGCGGGGGCGGCGGCGCACGCGCTCGGCTCCCCGTACGCGGCCCTGCTCGCGCGGCCCACCCTGAACCCGCTGCTGGCCGCGGGCCGCACCGCGTGGTCGGACGTGCGGCGGGCCCTGACGGCGTGGGTGACGGTCCCGTCCCACCAGGAGACGGTCGCGCCGTTCCTGCACCCGCTCGGCTCGGTGACGCTGCACCTGCCCTTCGAGGTCGCCGACTACGTCGACTTCTACTCCTCCGAGCACCACGCGCGGAACGTCGGCCGGATCTTCCGCCCGGACGCCCCCGACTCGCTGACCCCCAACTGGAAGCACCTGCCGATCGGCTACCACGGCCGCTCGGGGACGGTGGTGGTGTCGGGGACCGACGTCGTACGGCCCTCGGGGCAGCGCAAGGCGCCCACCGACCCGGCGCCCGTGTTCGGCCCCTCGGTGCGGCTGGACATCGAGGCGGAGGTCGGCTTCGTGGTGGGCGTGCCCTCCTCGCTGGGGCACCCGGTGGCGCTGGAGAACTTCCGCGAGCACGTGTTCGGGCTGTGCCTGCTCAACGACTGGTCCGCGCGGGACATCCAGGCCTGGGAGTACGTCCCCC
The DNA here is from genome assembly GCF_044903565.1 of Streptomyces sp. NPDC004065. Lineage (NCBI taxonomy): Bacteria > Bacillati > Actinomycetota > Actinomycetes > Kitasatosporales > Streptomycetaceae > Streptomyces > Streptomyces sp. NPDC004065. Next base: position 730,365 of record NZ_JBJDQT010000001.1, read on the forward strand.
TCGGCCCGTTTCTCGGCAAGTCGTTCGCCACGTCGGTGTCGGCGTGGATCACCCCGCTGGACGCGCTCGAGCAGGCGCGGGTGGCCCCGCCGGAGCGCACCCACCCGCTGCTGCCCTACCTGGACGACTCCAAGGACGAGCCCGGCGGCTACGACCTGCGGATCTCGGTCGCGATCAACGGGCACGTGGTGTCCGAGCCGCCCTTCGCCACCATGTACTGGACGGCCGCCCAGCAACTGGCCCACATGACGGTCAACGGCGCCTCCCTGCGCACGGGCGACCTGTACGGCTCCGGGACGGTGAGCGGGCCCGAGCCGGCCCAGCGCGGCTCGCTGCTGGAACTGACCTGGAACGGGCGCGATGTGCTGGAACTCCCGGACGGCAAGCGGGCCTTCCTGGAGGACGGGGACGTCGTCACGCTGTCGGCGTGGGCGCCGGGCCCGGACGGCGTCCGGGTGGGCCTCGGAGAGGTGAGCGGCCGCATCGTCGCGGGCTGACGGACCACCGACGGGCGGGGCGGAAGCGGGAACCGGTTGCCGCCGGACGACTGACTCCCGCCGCCCCGCGCCGTCATACTGACCGGTGGGCCGTGCGCGCGCACCACGCGGGCCGGCCGCACCGCACCACCCCCGCCGCCCCGCGGCGGCGATCCCCGCACCGCTGTGCGCACCACGCCCCCGCGCGGCGCCGCACCGTCCGGCACTCCCCGCACCGCATCCCCCCGCACCACGTCCCCGCACCACCCGCACCACCCGCACCGCCCACCTCCGCTCAGGAACCGGAGTCCGTGGCATGACCGTCTGCCTGCTCCTGCTCAGCGCCGTCGCCCTGACGGCCGCCGTGCCGGTACCCCGCGCGCTGACCCGGGCGGTGTGGCCCGAACGGGAACCCGTCGTCGGGCTGTGGGCGTGGCAGTGCCTGGTCGCCACGGTCCTGCTGTGCTGCCTCGCCGCCCTGGTCCTGGGCGCGGCCGCCGTCTTCCACACCGTGCGGGACCGGGTGTTCGCCCCGGCGCCGCCCGCCGTGACGGCCGCCTACGACCTGTCGGCGGCGCCGGTCTGGGCCGCGGTCCTCACCCTGCTGCTGGCCTGCGGCGCCGCCTGGACCACCGCGATGCTGGCCCGCGAGCTCGCCGAGGCGCGCCGCCGCCGCGGCCGGGCCCGCGCGCATCTGCGCGAACGCGCCCCCGAGCTGCCCGCCGGGCTTCCGGCCGCCCGCGGCCCCCTGCTGGTGCTGGAGGACGAGTACCCGGATGCCTGGTGGATGCCGGGCCATCCCCCGCAACTGGTCGTCACCACCGGCGCCCTGCACCGCCTCACACGTCATCAGCTGGACGCCGTCCTGGCCCACGAACGCGGCCACGCCCGCGCCCACCACGACTGGCTGCTGCACCTGGCGACCGCGCTGGCGACCGGCTTCCCGCGCGTGCCGCTGTTCGCCCACTTCTGCGACCAGACGCACCGGCTGGTCGAGCTGGCCGCCGACGACACGGCCTCCCGCCGCCACGGTCACCTCACCACGGCGCTGGCCCTGATCGAGCTCAACCAGCACCGCGGAGTGCTCTCCTGCGCCTCCAGCCACCGGCTGCTGGGCGAGCGCGTGGACCGCCTCCTCGAGCCGCCGCCCCGGCTGGACCGCGGGCGCCGCGCCCTGACGACCACGGCGGCGGCCCTGGTGCCGCTGCTGCCGCTCCTGATCACCTTCGCCCCGGGGCTCACCGCACTGGGCTGACCGCCCGGGGCTCACCGCACCGGACTCGCCACACCGGACTCACCGCACCGGCCTGACCGCGACGTCGGCGGCTCCGCTCGTCCCGGGCGCCGGGAGACGGACCTGCCCGGACGGTGGGATCTTCTATATCCAGTCGCCGTCCGGATCGTCCGGCACGTACGGCTCATCCGGCCCGGAACCGGCTTCCGCGTCCCGCCCGGCTTCCGCGTCCGGCCCGGGCCCGCCGTCCGCCGGGGCGGCCTCCGCCCCGTCCGCCGCCCCGTTCAGCGACCGGAGCACCTCGAGTACGCCCTCCCCGTACGTGGCCAGCTTCTTCTCGCCGACGCCGCCCACCGTGCCCAGCTCCTCCACGGAGGCCGGCCCGACGGTGACGATCTCCCGGAGCGTGGCGTCGTGGAAGATGACGTAGGCGGGCACGCCCTGCTCCCTGGCCCGCTCGGCGCGCCAGGCGCGCAGTGCCTCGAAGGCGGGCAGCAGCTCCTCGGGCAGCTCGGCCGCGGCCGCCCGGCCCCTGGACCGGCCGGAGGCGGACGACGAGGACGAGGCTCCCGCCCGCGAGGCGGCCCGCCGCTCCGGTTCCTTGCGCAGCGGCACCTCGCGCTCGCCGCGCAGCACGGCGGCGCTCGCGCCGGTCAGCACCAGCGTGCCGTACTCGCCCTCGACGGCGAGCAGGCCCTGCGCCAGCAACTGCCGGACCACGCCCCGCCATTCGCCCTCCGTGAGCTCCTGGCCCCGGCCGAACACGGAGAGCTGGTCGTGGTCGAACTGGATCACCTTGCCGGTGCGCTTGCCGAGCAGGATGTCGATGATCTGGCCGGCACCGAACTTCTGCCCGCGCTCCCGCTGCAGCCGCACCACCGTGGACAGCACTTTCTGGGCGGCGACCGTGCCGTCCCAGGTCTGCGGCGGGGTCAGGCAGGTGTCGCAGTTGCCGCAGCGCTCGTCCTGCGGGTCCTGGCCGAAGTAGGCGAGGAGCTGTCCGCGGCGGCACTGGGCGGTCTCGCACAGCGCGAGCATCGCGTCCAGATGGGCGGCGGCCCGGCGGCGGAACGCCTCGTCGCCCTCGCCGGACTGGATCAGCTTGCGCTGCTGCACCACGTCGTTGAGCCCGTAGGCCATCCAGGCCGTGGACGGCAGGCCGTCACGTCCGGCGCGGCCCGTCTCCTGGTAGTAGCCCTCGACCGACTTGGGCAGGTCCAGGTGGGCGACGAACCGCACGTCCGGCTTGTCGATGCCCATGCCGAAGGCGATGGTGGCGACCACCACCAGCCCGTCCTCCCGCAGGAACCGGGACTGGTGCGCCGCACGGGTGCCCGCGTCCAGGCCGGCGTGGTACGGCACCGCCTCGACCCCGTTGCGGGAGAGGAACTCGGCGGTCCGCTCCACCGAGTTGCGCGACAGGCAGTACACGATGCCCGCGTCGCCCGGGTGCTCCTCCTTCAGGAAGGCGAGCAGCTGCTTCTTGGCGTCGGCCTTGGACACGATCCGGTACTGGATGTTGGGCCGGTCGAAGCTCGCCACGAAGTGCCGGGCCCGCGGCATGTCCAGCCGCTGGGTGATCTCCTGGTGCGTGGCACGGGTGGCCGTGGCCGTGAGCGCGATCCGCGGCACGTCCGGCCAGCGCTCGCCCAGCAGCGACAGCGCCAGGTAGTCGGGGCGGAAGTCGTGGCCCCACTGGGACACGCAGTGCGCCTCGTCGATGGCGAAGACGGAGATCTTGCCGCGGGAGAGCAGGTCGAGGGTGGCGTCCACGCGCAGGCGCTCCGGTGCGAGATAGAGCAGGTCCAGCTCGCCCGCCAGGAACTCGGCCTCGACCACCCGCCGCTCGTCGAAGTCCTGGGTGGAGTTGATGAAGCCGGCCCGCACGCCCAGTGCCCGCAGCGCGTCCACCTGGTCCTGCATCAGCGCGATCAGCGGGGAGACCACGACGCCCGTGCCGGGTCTGACCAGGGCCGGGATCTGGTAGCACAGGGACTTCCCGCCGCCGGTGGGCATGAGGACGACGGCGTCGCCGCCCGCCAGTACGTGCTCGACGACCGCTTCCTGCTCGCCCCGGAAGGCCTCGTACCCGAAGACCCGGTGCAGCGTGGCCAGGGCCTCGCTGGTCTCGCCCTCCGTCACTGGCATGTCGGTGACACCGCCCGTCCCGCCCATCGTCTCGTCCCCCGTACGTCGTCCCTCGACCACTGCCTCCACGATAGGGGGCCGCGCCGACAGGCCCGGAGTTTTCCACAGGCCCCCCGGCAGAGGACCCGGTCAACGACACGGCAGTCGTTCACACGTACGCGGGGGACCTCGCGCGTTTCCGGCCGATACCCTGGACGCACCGGTGAGACTCCGTCCCATGGGAGCACTGATGAGCGTCGCACCGAAGGCGTCCAAGCCCATCTGGCCGACTCCGCCGGAAGGCGGCTGGAGACCGCCGACGACCTGGACCGCCTCCCGAATCTTCCTCCGCACACGGAATTGATCGACGGCAGCCTGGTCTTCGTGAGTCCGCAAACCGCTTTTCATGAGCGCGCTGTCGACTTCTTCAAGTGGCAGTTGCAGTCGTTGGCACCGGAGGACTACGAGGTCTTCCGCGAGTTCACCGTCGACATCGACCACCAGAACCGCCCCGAGCCTGACGTCGTCGTCGTGCGGAGGTGGTGGGGGCCCGGAGCAGACCCGTTTCCCGGCCGACGCCGTCGTGCTGGCGGTGGAGGTCGTCTCCGAGGACTCCGTCTCCCGGGACCGCGAGACGAAGCCGCTGAAGTACGCGCGGGCGAAGATCCCCCACCACTGGCGGGTGGAGAACGAGCAGGGACGCGCCGTGGTGCACGCCTTCGAGCTGGAGCCCACGACGGGCGCCTACACCAGCGTCGGCATCTTCCGGGAGCGGATGAAGGTGGACGCCCCGTTCTCCGTGGACCTGGACCTGACCGCGATCAGGACCCGGCACGGCAAGGGCGAACAGCGGCGGACCCGTGGGGGCGGGGGGGGGGGGGGGGGGGGGGGGGGGGGGGGGGGGGGGGGGGGCGGGGCGGCGGGGGGGGGGGCGGCCCCGCGCCCGCCCGCCCACGCCCG
>NZ_JBJDQT010000001.1:735171-859184 GCF_044903565.1 Streptomyces sp. NPDC004065
GTCCCCCGCCGGCCCCCCCCCCGCCCCCCCGCGGGGGGGGGGGCGGGCGGGGCGCCCGGGGGGGGGGGGGGGGGCGCCCCGGGGGGGGGGGGGCCCCCCCCCCCCCCCCGCTTCCACGGGCGCCTCAGCGCACGAACACCCCCGCCTGGTTCGCCAGGTCGAGGAAGTACTGCGGGGCCACACCCAGCACCACCGTGACCGCCACTCCCACGCCGATCGCGGTCATGGTCAGCGGCGACGGCACGGCCACCGTCGGCCCGTCCGGACGCGGCTCGCTGAAGAACATCAGCACGATCACCCGGATGTAGAAGAACGCCGCGATCGCCGAGGAGATCACACCGATGACGACCAGGGGCACCGCCCCGCCGTCGGCCGCGGCCTTGAACACGGCGAACTTCCCGGCGAAACCGCTGGTCAGCGGGATCCCCGCGAAGGCCAGCAGGAACACCGCGAACACGGCCGCCACCAGCGGCGAGCGCCGCCCGAGGCCGGCCCACTTGGACAGGTGCGTCGCCTCGCCGCCCGCGTCGCGCACCAGCGTGACCACGGCGAACGCGCCGATCGTCACGAAGGAGTACGCCGCCAGGTAGAACAGCACGGACGAGACGCCGTCCCTGGTGGTCGCGATCACACCGGCGAGGATGAAACCGGCGTGGGCGATCGACGAGTACGCCAGCAGGCGCTTGATGTCGGTCTGGGTGATGGCCACGATCGCGCCGCCCAGCATGGTGACGACGGCGACGGCCCACATGACCGGCCGCCAGTCCCAGCGCATGCCCGGAAGCACCACGTACAGCAGCCGCAGCAGCGCGCCGAACGCGGCCACCTTGGTCGCCGCCGCCATGAACCCGGTGACCGGGGTCGGGGCGCCCTGGTAGACGTCCGGCGTCCACATGTGGAAGGGCACCGCGCCCACCTTGAACAGCAGGCCCATCACGACCATCGCCACACCGACGAGCAGCAGCGCGTCGTTGCCCATGGTGTTGGCGAGGGCGGGGTCGATGTCGGGCACGTTGCCGTCGACGACCTGCGCGATCCTGGCGTACGACACCGAGCCCGCGTACCCGTACAGCAGGGCGATGCCGAACAGGGTGAACGCGGAGGCGAAGGCGCCCAGCAGGAAGTACTTGACCGCGGCCTCCTGCGACATCAGCCGCTTGCGGCGGGCCAGGGCGCACAGCAGGTACAGCGGCAGCGAGAGGACCTCCAGCGCCACGAACAGCGTCAGCAGGTCGTTGGCCGAGGGGAACACCAGCATGCCGGCCACCGCGAAGAGCAGCAGCGGGAAGACCTCGGTGGTGGTGAAACCGGCCTTGACCGCGGCCTTCTCGCCGTCGCTGCCCGGCACCGACGCCGCCTGCGCGGCGAAGGAGTCCACCCGGTTGCCGTGCGCCTCGGGGTCCAGGCGCCGTTCGGCGAAGGTGAACAGGCCGACCAGCGCCGCCAGCAGGATCGTGCCCTGCAGGAACAGCGAGGGGCCGTCCACGGCGATGGCGCCCATGGCCGCGATATGGGCCTTCGTGGTGCCGTAGCCGTCCGCCGCGAGCCCCACGACCGCGGCGAAGGCGGCGCACAGCGCGACGACGGAGACGAACACCTGCGCGTAGTAACGCGACTTGCGCGGCACGAACGCCTCGACGAGCACGCCCATGAGCGCCGCGCCCGCGACGATCAGCGTGGGCGACAACTGCCCGTATTCGATCTTCGGCGCGTCGATCTTCGAGATCGGGTCGGCCGCGGTTGTCCACAGGCTGTGGACGGCTGCTGCGCTCACTTGGCCGCCTCCACCTCGGGCTTGGGGTCGGTCTGGTGTACGTCGGACATGGTCTGCTTGACCGCCGGATTGACGATGTCCGTGACGGGCTTCGGATAGACGCCCAGGAAGATCAGCAGCACGATCAGCGGGGCCACCACGACCAGCTCCCGCACCCGCAGGTCCGGCATGGCCGAGACCTCCGGCTTCACCGGCCCGGTCATCGTCCGCTGGTACAGGACCAGGGTGTAGAGCGCGGCGAGCACGATGCCGAAGGTGGCGATGATCCCGATGGCCGGGTGGCGCGTGAAGGTGCCGACCAGGACCAGGAACTCGCTGACGAAGGGCGCGAGTCCCGGCAGGGACAGCGTCGCGAGACCGCCGATCAGGAAGGTGCCGGCGAGCACCGGGGCGACCTTCTGCACCCCGCCGTAGTCGGCGATGAGCCGGGAGCCGCGCCGGGAGATCAGGAAGCCGGCGACCAGCATCAGCGCGGCCGTCGAGATGCCGTGGTTGACCATGTACAGCGTGGCGCCGGACTGGCCCTGGCTGGTCATCGCGAAGATGCCCATGATGATGAAGCCGAAGTGCGAGATCGACGCGTAGGCGATCAGGCGCTTGATGTCCCGCTGGCCCACCGCGAGCAGCGCCCCGTAGATGATGCCGATCAGGGCGAGGACCAGGATGACCGGGGTGGCCCACTTGCTGGCCTCGGGGAACAGCTGGAGGCAGTAGCGGAGCATCGCGAAGGTGCCCACCTTGTCGACCACCGCCGTGATGAGGACGGCGACCGGGGCGGTCGACTCCTGCATGGCGTTGGGCAGCCAGGTGTGCAGCGGCCACAGTGGCGCCTTCACCGCGAAGGCGAAGAAGAAGCCGAGGAACAGCCAGCGTTCGGTGCTGGTGGCCAAGTGCAGCGAGCCGTCGGCCCGGGCCTGGGCGATCTCGGTGAGGGAGAAGTTCCCGGCGACCACGTACAGGCCGATCACCGCGGCCAGCATGATCAGACCGCCGACCAGGTTGTACAGCAGGAACTTCACCGCCGCGTACGACCGCTGGGTGGAGGCCGCCTCCTCGCCGTGCTCGTGGGCGCGGTCCCCGAAGCCGCCGATGAGGAAGTACATCGGGATCAGCATGGCTTCGAAGAAGATGTAGAAGAGGAAGACGTCCGTGGCCTCGAAGGAGATGATCACCATCGCCTCGACGGCCAGGATCAGCGCGAAGAAGCCCTGCGTCGGCCGCCAGCGGCGGCTTCCCGTCTCCAGCGGGTCGGCGTCGTGCCAGCCCGCGAGGATCACGAACGGGATGAGCAGGGCGGTCAGCGCGATCAGCGCCACCGCGATGCCGTCCACCCCCAGCTCGTAGCGGACGCCGAAGGCAGCGATCCAGGAGTGGGACTCGGTGAGCTGGTAGCGCGCGCCGCCGGGGTCGAAGCGGACCAGGACGGTGCCGGCCAGCGCGAGCGTGGCCAGGGAGACGAGCAGTGCGAGCCACTTGGCGGCGGTGCGCCGGGCGGCCGGCACGGCGGCCGTGGCGACGGCTCCCGCGGCCGGGAGCACCGCCGTCGCTGTCAGCAGGGGAAAGGACATCGGTATCAGACCGCCCTCATCAGCAGGGTCGCGGCGACCAGGAGCGCCGCACCGCCGAACATCGAGACCGCGTACGAGCGCACGAAGCCGTTCTGCAGCCGGCGCATCCGCCCGGACAGGCCGCCCATCGAGGCCGCCGTGCCGTTGACGACCCCGTCGACCAGGGTGTGGTCGACGTAGACCAGGGACCGGGTGAGGTGCTCGCCGCCCCGGACCAGGACCACGTGGTTGAAGTCGTCCTGGAGCAGGTCGCGCCGGGCGGCCCGGGTGAGCAGCGACCCGCGCGGGGCCACGGCCGGGACCGGCCTGCGGCCGTACTGCGCCCAGGCGATGGCGACGCCGACGACCAGGCAGACCATGGTGGCTCCGGTGACCGTCCAGGCGCTGACCGGCGAGTCGCCCTCGCTGTGCCCGGTGACCGGCTCCAGCCAGTGCAGGAAGCGGTCGCCGATGCTGAAGAACGCGCCGCCGAGGACCGACCCGACGGCCAGCACGATCATCGGAATCGTCATGACCTTGGGCGACTCGTGCGGGTGCGGCTCGCCCGTGGCGTGCCCGGTGGCCGCCCCGCCGTGTTCGCCGGCGGCCGGCTCCACGTCGGGCTCGGCCGGGGACGGGGCCGGCCGGTTGCGCCAGCGCTCCTCGCCGAAGAACGTCATCAGCATCACGCGCGTCATGTAGAACGCCGTGATGGCCGCGCCCAGCAGGGCGGTGCCGCCGAGGATCCAGCCCTCGGTGCCGCCCTTGGCGAAGGCCGCCTCGATGATCTTGTCCTTGGAGAAGAAGCCGGACAGGCCCGGGAAGCCGATGATGGCGAGGTAGCCGAGTCCGAAGGTGATGAACGTGACCGGCATGTACTTGCGCAGTCCGCCGTAGCGGCGCATGTCGACCTCGTCGTTCATGCCGTGCATGACCGAGCCGGCGCCGAGGAAGAGGCCGGCCTTGAAGAAGCCGTGCGTCACCAGGTGCATGATCGCGAAGACGTAGCCGATGGGGCCGAGGCCCGCGGCCAGCACCATGTAGCCGATCTGCGACATGGTCGAACCGGCCAGTGCCTTCTTGATGTCGTCCTTCGCGCAACCGACGATCGCACCGAACAGGAGCGTGACCGCGCCGACCACGGTGACGACCAGCTGGGCGTCGGGGGCCGCGTTGAAGACCGCCGCCGAGCGGACGATCAGGTACACACCCGCGGTCACCATGGTCGCGGCGTGGATGAGGGCGGAGACCGGGGTCGGGCCCTCCATGGCGTCACCGAGCCAGGACTGCAGCGGCACCTGGGCGGACTTGCCGCACGCGGCCAGCAGCAGCATCAGGCCGATGGCGGTGAGTTTGCCCTCGGAGGTGGCGCCCGCCTGGGCGAACACCGGCCCGAAGGCGAACGACCCGAACGTCGCGAACATGATCATGATGGCGATCGACAGGCCCATGTCGCCGACCCGGTTGACCAGGAAGGCCTTCTTCGCCGCGGTCGCCGCGCTGGGCTTGTGCTGCCAGAAGCCGATCAGCAGGTAGGAGGCGAGGCCCACGCCCTCCCAGCCGACGTACAGCAGCAGGTAGTTGTCGGCGAGGACGAGCAGCAGCATCGCCGCGAGGAACAGGTTCAGATAGCCGAAGAAGCGGCGGCGGCGCTCGTCGTGCTCCATGTACCCGACCGAGTACAGGTGGATCAGTGAGCCGACGCCGGTGATCAGCAGCACGAACGTCATCGACAGCTGGTCCAGGCGGAAGGCGACGTCCGCCTGGAAGCTCTCCACCGGGATCCAGGTGTACAGGTGCTGGATCATCGTGCGGTGCTCGGCGTTCTTGCCGAGCATGTCGGCGAAGAGGACGAGGCCGATCACGAAGGATGCGGTCGACAGCAGCGTGCCGAGCCAGTGGCCTACGGCGTCGAGGCGCCGGCCGCCGACCAGGAGGACGGCCGCTCCGAGCAGGGGCGCCGCGATCAGCAGCGCAATCAGGTTCTCCACGATTCTTCCGACCCCTTACAGCTTCATCAGGCTGGCGTCGTCGACCGAGGCCGAGTGGCGGGAACGGAACAGCGACACGATGATCGCGAGCCCCACCACGACCTCCGCTGCGGCGACGACCATCGTGAAGAAGGCGATGATCTGGCCGTCGAGGTTGCCGTGCATCCGGGAGAAGGCGACGAACGCGAGGTTGCAGGCGTTCAGCATCAGCTCGATGCACATGAAGAGGACGATGGCGTTGCGCCGGATCAGCACTCCCGTGGCGCCGATCGTGAACAGCAGGGCGGCGAGGTAGAGGTAGTTGACGGGGTTCACTTGGACGCCTCCTCGGGCCGCTGGAAGGTCGCCGGCTCGATCGCGGTGCGCTCCAGCCGCTCCTGGGCGCGCTGCTCCAGGGCCTTCAGGTCGTTCAGCGCCTCGGCCGAGACGTCACGGACCTGGCCGCGCTCGCGCAGCGTCTTGCTGACCGTCAGCTCGGAGGGGGTGCCGTCGGGCAGCAGGCCGGCGATGTCCACCGCGTTGTGCCGGGCGTAGACGCCGGGGGCGGGCAGCGGCGGTACGTACGTGCCCTCGCGCACGCGCTGTTCGGACAGCTCGCGCTGGGTCCTGGCGCGCTCGGTGCGCTCGCGGTGGGTGAGCACCATGGCGCCGACGGCGGCCGTGATGAGCAGGGCGCCGGTGAGCTCGAAGGCGAAGACGTACTTGGTGAAGATCAGTGCTGCCAGGCCCTCGACGTTGCCGCCCGCGTTCGCCCGGCCGATGCCGTTGAAGTCCTTCAGGGAGGCGTTGGCGATCCCGGCGATCAGCAGGACGCCGAAGCCGGCCCCGCACAGAAGGGCCAGCCAGCGCTGGCCCTTGATGGTCTCCTTCAGCGAGTCCGCGGCCGTCACGCCGACCAGCATCACCACGAACAGGAACAGCATCATGATCGCGCCGGTGTAGACGACGATCTGCACGATTCCCAGGAAGTAGGCGCCGTTGGCGAGGTAGAACACCGCGAGGACGATCATGGTGCCGGCCAGGCACAGCGCGCTGTGCACGGCCCGCTTCATGAAGACGGTGCACAGGGCGCCGATCACCGCGACGGTGCCGAGCACCCAGAACTGGAAGGCCTCTCCGGTGGAGGTGGAGTAGGCGGCGAGCTGAGCGGTCATCGGCCGATCACCTTCTCCGACGCCGGCTCGTCCTCGCCGGAGGTGGTGGCGGCCTCCTGCGGCACCTCGCCCTTGGAGCGGGCGACCTGGCGCACCGTGCCGGGCGCGGCCTCGGTCACCAGGCCCCGGTAGTAGTCCTGTTCGTCCGTGCCCGGGTAGATGGCGTGGGGCGTGTCGACCATGCCCTCGTCCAGGCCGGCCAGCAGCTGTTCCTTGGTGTAGATGAGGTTGGCCCGGCTGGAGTCGGCCAGCTCGAACTCGTTGGTCATCGTCAGCGCGCGGGTGGGGCACGCCTCGATGCACAGGCCGCACAGGATGCAGCGGGCGTAGTTGATCTGGTACACGCGGCCGTAGCGCTCGCCCGGCGAGTAGCGCTCCTCGTCGGTGTTGTCGGCGCCCTCCACATAGATGGCGTCGGCGGGGCAGGCCCAGGCGCACAGCTCGCAGCCGACGCACTTCTCCAGGCCGTCCGGATGGCGGTTGAGCTGGTGCCGTCCGTGGAAGCGCGGAGCCGTGGTCTTCTTCTGCTCCGGGTACTGCTCGGTCAGCCGCTTCTTGAACATGGCCTTGAAGGTCACGCCGAAGCCGGCCACGGGGTTCAGGAAACCGGGCTTGGTCTCCTTGGGCTCCTCAGCCATCGGACGCCTCCTTTCCATCCAGAGATCCGTCACTGGCAGTATCGGGTCCGCCACTGACAATCAACTGCCGCTCTCCGCGCGGGCGGCGGCGCGGCACCGGCGGCAGTTCCTGCCCCGGCAGCGGCGGTACGGGGAATCCGCCGGCCATCGGGTCGAAGGCGGCCGGTTCCGGAGCCGCACCCTCCTCCTTCTTCGCCTTCTCCCGGAAGAGGTCGGCGACGAAGGACAGGAGCAGCAGGGCGAGGACGCCGCCGCCGACGTAGAGGGCGACGTCGGCGAAGCCGTAGTTCTCGTTGCGCAGGGTGCGCACGGTCGCGACCAGCATCAGCCAGACGACGGAGACCGGGATGAGCACCTTCCAGCCGAGCTTCATCAGCTGGTCGTAGCGGACCCGCGGGAGCGTGCCGCGCAGCCAGATGAAGAAGAACAGCAGCAGCTGCACCTTGATCGTGAACCAGAGCAGCGGCCACCAGCCGTGGTTGGCGCCCTCCCAGAAGGTGCTGATCGGCCACGGGGCCCGCCAGCCGCCCAGGAACAGCGTGGTCGACACGGCCGAGACGGTCACCATGTTGACGTACTCGGCGAGCATGAACATCGCGAACTTGATCGACGAGTACTCGGTGTTGAAGCCGCCGACCAGGTCGCCCTCGGACTCCGGCATGTCGAACGGGGCGCGGTTGGTCTCGCCCACCATGGTGACGACGTAGAGGATGAAGGAGACCGGCAGCAGCAGGATGTACCAGCGGTCGTGCTGCTGCTCGACGATCGTCGACGTCGACATCGAACCGGAGAAGAGGAACACCGAGGCGAACGCGGCCCCCATGGCGATCTCGTAGGAGATCATCTGTGCGCAGGAGCGCAGGCCGCCCAGCAGCGGGTAGGTGGAGCCGGAGCTCCAGCCCGCCAGCACGATGCCGTAGATGCCGACGGAGGCGACCGCGAGGATGTAGAGCATCGCGATCGGCAGGTCGGTCAGCTGCATCGCGGTGCGGTGGCCGAAGACCGAGATCTCGTTGCCGGCGGGTCCGAAGGGGATCACCGCGATCGCCATGAAGGCCGGGATGGCCGCGACGATCGGCGCGAGGACGTAGACGACCTTGTCCGCGCGCTTGACGACGAGGTCCTCCTTCAGCATCAGCTTCACACCGTCGGCGAGCGACTGGAGCATGCCCCAGGGGCCGTGCCGGTTGGGGCCGATGCGCAGCTGCATCCAGGCGACGACCTTGCGCTCCCAGACGATGGAGAACAGCACGGTCACCATCAGGAAGGCGAAGCAGAACACCGCCTTGACGACGACCAGCCACCAGGGGTCGGTGCCGAACATCGAGAGGTTCTCCGCGGCGTGGTACGTGCTCATGCCTCAACCTCCTCGGGGGCCTCGGTCGCGCGCGGCGCCGGGCCGATGCGGACCAGGGAGCCGGGCAGCGCCCCGGTGTCGGAGGCGACGCCCGCGCCGACGGAGTTCAGCGGCAGCCACACCACCCGGTCGGGCATCTCGGTGATCTCCAGGGGGAGTTCGACGGCTCCGGCCGGGCCGGTCACGGCGACCGTCTCGCCGTCCGCGACACCCGCCTCGGCGGCCGTGGCGGCCGACAGGCGGGCGTGCGCGGCGTGCCGGGTCCCGGCCAGCGCCTCGTCGCCGTCCTGGAGGACGCCCTGGTCGAGCAGCAGCCGGTGCCCGGCGAGCACGGCCTCGCCGGCCGCGGGCCGGGGCAGTACGCCCGCGGTCTCCCGCGGGTCGTCGGCGCGCGGCCCGGTCCAGGCGCCGAGCCGGTCCAGCTCCGCGTGCGCGGTGCGCAGGTCCGGCAGGCCCAGGTGCACGTCCATGGCGTCGGCCAGCATCTGCAGCACCCGCAGATCGGTGGGCGCCACCGGACGGGTCATCTGGTCCGGCTTGAGCGCGGCCTCGAAGAAGCGCACCCTGCCCTCCCAGTTGAGGAAGGTGCCGGCCTTCTCGGCGACGGCGGCCACCGGCAGGACGACGTCCGCGTGCTCGGTGACCTCGCTGGGCCGCAGTTCCAGCGACACCACGAAGCCGGCCTCGGACAGCGCGGCACGCGCGCGTGCCGGGTCGGGCAGGTCGGCCACCTCCACACCGGCGACCAGCAGTGCCTGCAGGTCGCCCGCGGCGGCGGCCTCGACGATCTGGCCGGTGTCACGGCCGTAGCGGTGCGGGAGTCCGGCGACGCCCCACAGGGCGGCGACCTCCTCCCGCGCGCGCGGGTCGGTCGCCGGACGACCGCCCGGCAGCAGCGAGGGCAGCGCCCCGGCCTCGATCGCGCCGCGCTCTCCGGCCCGGCGCGGGATCCACACCAGGTGGGCGCCGGTCGCGGCGGCGGCCCGGGCGGCGGCGCTGAGACCGCCGGCCACCGAGGCCAGCCGCTCGCCGACGACGATCACCGCGCCCTCGGCGCGCAGCGCCTCGGCGGCCCGCGCTCCGCTCTCCACCAGGCCGACGCCGCCGGCCAGCGCGTCCAGCCACTCGTTCTCGGTGCCCGGCGCGGCCGGCAGCAGGGTGCCGCCCGCCTTGGCCAGGCCCCGGGTGGCGTGCGTGGCCAGCGAGAACACCTTCTGACCGTGCTTGCGCCAGGCCTTGCGCAGCCGCAGGAAGACCCCGGGTGCCTCCTCCTCGGACTCGAACCCGACGAGCAGGACGGCGGGCGCCTTCTCCAGCGAGGTGTACGTGACACCCGTGCCGTCGAGGTCCCGGCCGCGCCCGGCGACCCGGGCGGCCAGGAAGTCGGCCTCCTCGCCGCTGTGCACGCGGGCGCGGAAGTCGATGTCGTTGGTGTCGAGGGCGACACGCGCGAACTTGCTGTACGCGTAGGCGTCCTCGACGGTGAGCCGCCCGCCGGTGAGGACGCCGGTCCGGCCGCGCGAGGCGAGCAGCCCCTGGGCGGCGATCTCCAGCGCCTCCGGCCAGGACGCCGTGACCAGCTCGCCCTCCGGGTTGCGTACCAGGGGCGTGGTCAGCCGGTCCTTCTGCTGGGCGTAGCGGAAGGCGAACCGGCCCTTGTCGCAGATCCACTCCTCGTTGACCTCGGGGTCGTTGCCGGCGAGCCGCCGCATGACCTTGCCGCGCCGGTGGTCGGTGCGGGTGGCGCAGCCGCCCGCGCAGTGCTCGCACACCGAGTGCGAGGAGACGAGGTCGAAGGGGCGGGAGCGGAACCGGTACGCCGCCGAGGTGAGCGCGCCGACCGGGCAGATCTGGATGGTGTTGCCGGAGAAGTACGACTCGAACGGGTCGCCCTCGCCGGTGCCCACCTGCTGCAGCGCGCCCCGCTCCAGCAGTTCGATCATCGGGTCGCCGGCGACCTGGTTGGAGAACCGGGTGCAGCGGGCGCACAGCACGCACCGCTCCCGGTCCAGCAGCACCTGGGCCGAGATCGGCACGGGCTTCTCGTACGTCCGCTTCCTGCCGTCGAAGCGGGACTCGGCACTGCCGTGGGACATGCTCTGGTTCTGCAGCGGGCACTCGCCGCCCTTGTCGCACACCGGGCAGTCCAGCGGGTGGTTGATGAGCAGCAGCTCCATCACACCCTTCTGGGCCTTCTCGGCGACCGGCGAGGTGAGCTGGGTCCGCACCACCATCCCGTCGGTGCAGGTGATGGTGCACGACGCCATGGGCTTGCGCTGGCCCTCGACCTCGACGATGCACTGGCGGCAGGCGCCGGCCGGGTCGAGCAGCGGGTGGTCGCAGAACCGGGGGATCTCGATGCCGAGCTGTTCGGCGGCCCGGATGACCAGGGTGCCCTTGGGCACGCTGATCTCGGCGCCGTCGATGGTCAGCGTCACCAGGTCTTCCGGCGGGACCGCCGCCTCTCCCCCGCCGGAGGGAGCGTTGGTGGTCACAGTCATGCGTTCACCTCCGTGCGGTCGGCCCAGGCCGTGGACTTGGCCGGGTCGAAGGGACAGCCCCGGCCCGTGATGTGCTGCTCGTACTCCTCGCGGAAGTACTTCAGGGACGAGAAGATCGGCTGCGCCGAGCCGTCGCCGAGGGCGCAGAAGGACTTGCCGTTGACGTTGTCGGCGATGTCGTACAGCTTGTCGAGGTCGGACATCCGGCCCTTGCCGGCCTCGAGGTCCCGCATCAGCTGCACCATCCAGTAGGTGCCCTCGCGGCACGGGGTGCACTTGCCGCAGGACTCGTGGGCGTAGAACTCGGTCCACCGGGTCACGGCCCGCACCACGCAGGTCGTCTCGTCGAAGCACTGCAGGGCCTTGGTGCCGAGCATGGAGCCGGCGGCGCCCACCCCTTCGTAGTCGAGCGGGACGTCCAGGTGCTCCTCGGTGAACATCGGGGTGGAGGAGCCGCCCGGCGTCCAGAACTTCAGCCGGTGCCCGGGCCGCATCCCGCCGCTGATGTCGAGCAGCTGGCGCAGGGTGATGCCGAGCGGGGCCTCGTACTGGCCGGGGTTCGCGACGTGGCCGCTGAGCGAGTAGAGCGTGAAGCCCGGGGACTTCTCGCTGCCCATCGACCGGAACCATTCCTTGCCGTTGTTCAGGATGGCGGGAACCGACGCGATCGACTCCACGTTGTTCACCACAGTGGGGCACGCGTACAGGCCCGCGACGGCCGGGAAGGGGGGACGCAGCCGGGGCTGGCCGCGGCGGCCCTCGAGCGAGTCCAGCAGCGCGGTCTCCTCGCCGCAGATGTACGCGCCCGCGCCCGCGTGCACGGTGATGTCCAGGTCGAGCCCGCTGCCCAGGACGTTCCTGCCGAGGTAGCCCGCCGCGTAGGCCTCGCGCACGGCGGAGTGCAGCCGCCGCAGCACGGGGACGACCTCGCCGCGCAGATAGATGAAGGCGTGCGAGGACCTGATGGCGTAGCAGGCGATGACGATGCCCTCGATGAGGCTGTGCGGGTTCGCGAACAGCAGCGGGATGTCCTTGCAGGTTCCCGGCTCCGACTCGTCGGCGTTGACGACGAGGTAGTGCGGCTTGCCGTCGCCCTGGGGAATGAACTGCCACTTCATTCCGGTGGGGAAGCCCGCGCCGCCGCGCCCGCGCAGACCGGAGTCCTTGACGTACGCGATGACGTCGTCCGGTGACATGGCGAGGGCCTTGCGCAGTCCCTCGTACCCCTCGTGCCGGCGGTAGACGTCCAGCGTCCAGGACCTGTCCTCGTCCCAGAAGGCCGACAGCACGGGTGCGAGCAGCTTCTCCGGGCTGCTCGCCGTCCCGTCCTCGAAGCCGCCCGGGCGGGCGGTGCCGCCGTTCTCCGGTGCCAAGGTCATGACTCCTCCCCCTCCTCGGCGACGGGCCCGGCCGGGTGGGACGGGTCGGAGGCCGATGTGTCCTGGGGCGCGTCGTGCGAGCTCAGGTGCTTGGTGGCGGACGCGTCCCGCCCGGTGGCGTCGCGGGGCTCGTCGTGCGGGCCGCCCTCCCGCGGGTGGACCACGCGGGCCGGCGCGGTCTCTCCCCTGGCCAGGCGCAGGCCCGCCAGCGAGGCGGGTCCGGCGCTGCCGCCGCCCTCGGTGGCGCCCTCCCGCTCGTCCGGGAAGCCGGCCAGGATGCGGGAGGTCTCCTTGAACGTGCACAGGGGCGCGCCGCGGGTCGGGGACACCGGGCGGCCCGCCCGCAGGTCGTCGACCATCCGCGTCACGCTGCCGGGGGTCTGGTTGTCGAAGAACTCCCAGTTGACCATCACGACCGGCGCGTAGTCGCAGGCCGCGTTGCACTCGATGTGCTCCAGGGTGACCTTGCCGTCGTCGGTGGTGCCGCCGTTGCCGACCCCCAGGTGCTCCTGGAGCGTCTCGAAGATCGCGTCGCCGCCCATCACCGCGCACAGGGTGTTGGTGCACACGCCGACCTGGTAGTCGCCGCCGGGCTTGCGCCGGTACATGGTGTAGAAGGTGGCGACCGCGGCGACCTCGGCCGTCGTCAGGCCGAGCACGTCCGCGCAGAACCGCATCCCGGTGCGCGAGACGTGTCCTTCCTCCGACTGCACCAGGTGCAGCAGCGGCAGCAGGGCGGACCGGGAGTCCGGGTAGCGCGCGATGATCTCGCGCGCGTCCGCCTCCAGGCGGGCGCGGACGTCGTCCGGGTAGTCGGGCGCGGGCAGTTCGGGCATGCCCAGGCTGACGCCGCGCTCCGAGGAAGAGGTGCTCACCGGTCGACGCCTCCCATCACGGGGTCGATGGACGCGACGGCGACGATGACGTCGGCGACCTGGCCGCCCTCGCACATCGCCGCCATGGCCTGCAGGTTGGTGAAGGACGGGTCGCGGAAGTGGACCCGGTAGGGGCGGGTGCCGCTGTCGGACACGGCGTGCACCCCGAGTTCGCCCTTGGGCGACTCGACCGCCGCGTACGCCTGGCCGGGCGGGACCCGGAAGCCCTCGGTGACCAGCTTGAAGTGGTGGATCAGGGCCTCCATGGAGGTGCCCATGATCTTCTTGATGTGGTCCAGGGAGTTGCCCAGGCCGTCCGGGCCGAGGGCGAGCTGGGCGGGCCAGGCGATCTTCTTGTCGGCGACCATGACCGGGCCGGGCTGGAGCCGGTCCAGGCACTGCTCGACGATCCTGAGCGACTGGTGCATCTCCTCCAGGCGGATGAGGAAGCGGCCGTAGGCGTCGCAGGTGTCGGCGGTCGGGATGTCGAAGTCGTAGGTCTCGTATCCGCAGTACGGCTGCGCCTTGCGCAGGTCGTGCGGCAGGCCGGTGGAGCGCAGGATGGGACCGGTGGCGCCCAGAGCCATGCAGCCGGCCAGGTCGAGGTAGCCGATGTCCTGCATACGGGCCTTGAAGATGGGGTTCCCGGTGGCGAGCTTGTCGTACTCCGGGAGGTTCTTCTTCATCTTCTTCACGAACTCGCGGATCTGGTCCACCGCGCCGGGCGGCAGGTCCTGGGCGAGTCCGCCGGGCCGGATGTACGCGTGGTTCATCCGCAGGCCCGTGATGAGCTCGTAGATGTCGAGAATCATTTCACGATCGCGGAATCCGTAGATCATGATCGTGGTGGCGCCGAGCTCCATGCCGCCGGTGGCGATGCACACCAGGTGGGAGGAGAGCCGGTTCAGCTCCATCAGGAGCACCCGGATGATCGTGGCGCGGTCGGGGACCTGGTCCTCGATGCCGAGCAGCTTCTCGACGGCGAGACAGTAGGCGGTCTCGTTGAAGAAGGACGTCAGGTAGTCCATGCGCGTCACGAACGTGGTGCCCTGCGTCCACGTCCGGTACTCGAGGTTCTTCTCGATGCCGGTGTGGAGGTAGCCGATGCCGCAGCGCGCCTCGGTGACGGTCTCCCCGTCGATTTCCAGGATCAGGCGGAGCACCCCGTGGGTGGAGGGGTGCTGCGGACCCATGTTGACGACGATGCGCTCGTCGTCGGCGCGGGCCGCGGACTGGACGACCTCGTCCCAGTCGCCACCGGTGACCGTATATACGGTGCCCTCGGTGGTCTCGCGGCCGGAGGCGGCCGACGCGGCGGATGCTGACTGCGTGCTCACGAGTACGACCTCCGCTGGTCCGGAGCCGGGATCTGGGCGCCCTTGTACTCGACGGGGATGCCGCCGAGGGGGTAGTCCTTGCGCTGCGGATGGCCCTGCCAGTCGTCCGGCATCATGATCCGGGTCAGGGCCGGGTGACCGTCGAAGACGATCCCGAAGAAGTCGTAGGTCTCGCGCTCGTGCCAGTCGTTGGTCGGGTAGACCGGGATCAGTGACGGCACGTGCGGGTCGCTGTCGGGGGCGCTCACCTCGAGGCGGATCAGCCGGTTGTGGGTGATCGAGCGCAGGTGGTAGACGGCGTGCAGCTCGCGGCCCTTGTCGTGCGGGTAGTGGACGCCGCTGACGCCGGTGCACAGCTCGAAGCGCAGCGCGGGGTCGTCGCGCAGGGTGCGGGCCACACGGACCAGGTGCTCGCGCTCGATGTGGAAGGTGAGCTCGCCGCGGTCGACGACCGTCTTCTCGATGGCGTTGTCCGGGAGCAGCCCCTGCTCCTCCAGCGCGCCCTCGAGTTCGTCGGCGACCTCGTCGAACCACCCGCCGTAGGGCCTGCTCGCCGGTCCCGGGAGCCGGACCGAGCGGACCAGGCCGCCGTAGCCGGAGGTGTCGCCGCCGTTGTTGGCGCCGAACATGCCGCGCTGGACGCGGATCTCCTCGCCGCCCTGACCGCGCTGCCCCGGCAGGTTCTCCGCGGAGAGGTCCTTCTCGGGGTTCACGCCGTTGGTCCCGTTGACCCCGTTGGTCCCGTTCCCGCCGGCGGCACCCTTGCCGTGTGCCTCGCTCACCGCAGCAGCCCCTTCATCTCGATCGTCGGCAGGGCCTTGAGCGCCGCCTCCTCCGCCTCGCGGGCCGCCTCCTCGGCGTTCACGCCGAGCTTGGAGTTCTGGATCTTGTGGTGCAGCTTGAGGATGGCGTCCATCAGCATCTCGGGCCGCGGCGGGCAGCCGGGCAGGTAGATGTCGACGGGGACGATGTGGTCGACGCCCTGGACGATCGCGTAGTTGTTGAACATGCCGCCCGAGGAGGCGCAGACGCCCATGGAGATCACCCACTTCGGGTTGGGCATCTGGTCGTAGACCTGCCTGAGCACCGGTGCCATCTTCTGGCTGACCCGGCCGGCCACGATCATCAGGTCCGCCTGCCGGGGCGAGCCGCGGAAGACCTCCATGCCGAAGCGCGCCAGGTCGTAGCGGCCGGCGCCGGTGGTCATCATCTCGATCGCGCAGCAGGCGAGGCCGAAGGTGGCCGGGAAGACGGACGCCTTGCGCACCCAGCCCGCGGCCTGCTCGACGGTCGTCAGCAGGAATCCGCTCGGCAGCTTTTCTTCGAGTCCCATGTCCTAAGGCCCCTCAGTCCCATTCCAGGCCGCCGCGCCGCCACACGTACGCGTAGGCGACGAAGACGGTGAGCACGAAGAGCAGCATCTCCACGAGCCCGAAAACACCCAGGGCGTCGAAGGTGACGGCCCAGGGGTAGAGGAAGACGATCTCGATGTCGAAGACGATGAAGAGCATCGCCGTCAGGTAGTACTTGATGGGGAAGCGCCCGCCGCCGGCCGGCGTGGGGGTCGGCTCGATACCGCACTCGTACGCCTCGAGCTTGGCGCGGTTGTACCGCTTCGGCCCGATCAAGGTGGCCATGACCACGGAGAAGATCGCAAAGCCTGCCCCGAGGGCTCCCAGTACGAGGATGGGCGCATACGCGTTCACCGCTCCTCGCTCCTCTCAGTCGGCACTGACTGCTGGCGGATCGCCGGACTCACAACCGCCTCGGCAGCCCCCTTGACCCCACCCGTCGCGGCGAAGATCGAGAACATGTGAAGCAGGTCACAAGCCCAACTGCCTCGCATCTTATGCCCGACGCTCTGTGATCTGCGACACGGGGTATTCCAGAAGCTTTGTGATCTCCACCACCTGACGAACGATCATGAAGTCGGATGAGCGGTGATCTTCACACTCGAAGCTCCGAAGCGATCACGAGCGGTGACATTTGACCACGTCTTTGCTGGTCAGAGGGGGCGTCCACTATCAGATGCCCGGCGTCCGGCGCAAAGTCGCAGTGGACGTCAAGCCCTTGGTATAGGCCTGCTTTTCACACATCGGGGGGACCGCGGAACCGTAAGTGGACACGTTCGTCCCTTCACAAGCCCACGCCGGGGACGCGAGGGGCGGGAGAGGGAGGGGAGGCGGGGCGGGAGAGGGGCGGGAAAGAGGCGGGAAAGGGGCGGGCGAAGACCGCCCGGAAGCGGCGCGGGCGGGACGCGGCCGGGGCGGCGCGTCGGGCGGCGGGGGCGGACGGGGCGGCGTGTCGGGCGGCGGGGGTGGACGGGGCGGCGCGTCGGGCGGCGGGGTGGCGCGCCCGGGGCGGGTCGTCCGGCGGCACCCCGACGGCTCGCCGGGCGGCGCCGGCGGCACGGCGGCGACTTTCCCCAGCGGCGCTCCGACGGCTCGCCGCGCGGCGTGGGCAGCACGGGGGCGACACGGCGGCGGCACGTCCGTCGACGTGCCCGGCGATGCGCCCGGCGATGCGCCCAGCGGTTCGGACGGCGCACGCCGGGCGACACGGCACGGCGGTCGCCCGGCGGCGCGAGCGGCCCGCCACCGGCCTTCCGGGCGCCCACCCGCGGACCGGCGCCTCCCCGGCCCCGAGGCAAATGGGATTCCAGGTGATCGAATCGGACAAGTCACCCTCCAGGCGCGGCAGGAGGCCTCAGGTACGGACGCCCGGCGGTGCGGTGACCGTTCCGTGACCTCCGCCACATCCATGAGAGGACGATGAGAGCCGGGCTTGGCCAACGGTCCCAACGGATGGTAGGCGCGGGGCAATTCGGGCGTAACAGCGAAACCCCATGATCACAGGCATGATCACTGGTGTCCGCATTGTCCGTTACGGCGTCAATAAAGAACGAAGCACCGGGTGTTCGGGGCGGCCATTGAGTAAATGTGGCGCACCACACGTTTCTTGAAGATATGAAGGAGCCCCTGGTACCGGTTGTTCCCATGTCCCACACCGCTCACATACGCAGCCACCGGAAGCCCCGCCGTAGCGCGTCGAAGATCGCGATGCGGGCCGGTGTTGCCGGCGGCGTCCTCGGCACCCTGGCAGTGGCCGGCGCATCGGCCTCGTCGGCGAACGCCGCCGAGCCGGTGACGCAGACCCTCGAACTCCCCACCCTGACGGCCGACCTGGCCGCCCAGGTCGCCCAGTCCGCGGACGCCACGCAGCAGGCCGCCGCGAACTACCAGCTCCAGGCCGAGCGTGACGCGGCCGCCGCAAAGGCCGCGAAGCAGGCCAAGGCGGACCTCGCGCAGGCGAAGAAGAAGGCCGAGGCCCGGAAGAAGGCCGCCGAGGAGGCCGCGCGCAAGGAGGCCGCCGCCCGAGCCTCGCGCAGCACCCAGCGGACCACCCTCGCCGCCCCGGCGACCTCCACCTCCACCTCCACCTCCACGAGCACGTCCACGGCGACGGGTTCCGCCGCGGCCGTCATCTCGTTCGTCAAGGCCCAGGTCGGCAAGGCGTACGTCTCCGGCGCCACCGGCCCCTCCGCCTACGACTGCTCCGGTCTGGTGCAGACCGCCTTCAAGCAGGTGGGCATCAGCCTGCCGCGCGTCTCGCAGGACCAGTCGACCGCCGGCACCCAGGTGTCGCTGTCCAACCTGCAGCCGGGCGACATCCTCTACTGGGGCGGCGCGGGCAGCGCGTACCACGTGGCGGTGTACGTCGGCGACGGCATGTTCGTCGGGGCCCAGAACCCGTCCTCCGGCGTCGTGGAGCGCCCGCTGTCCTACGACCCGCCCACCGGCGCGGTCCGCGTGCTCTGAGGCGCAGAGACAGCCGTACGGACTGAAGGGCCGCGGCCGCTCGGGGGCCGCGGCCCTCGCCGCGTCGGCGGCCCACCCGGCACACACGGGGCACTTCGCCCCATTCGCCCCGGATGACACGACTGAGGCCGGCCCATTCCTGAGCCGGCCTCAGTCGTACCGCATCCGGGGCGCACTCACGCCTTGGGCGCCACCTTGCTCAGGCCGTTGATGATGCGGTCCATCGTGTCGCCGCCGGTCGGGTCGGTCAGGTTGGCGAGGAGTTTGAGGGTGAACTTCATCAGCACGGGGTGGCTCAGTCCGCGCTGGGTGGCGATCTGCATGACCTTGGGGTTGCCGATGAGCTTCACGAAGGCGCGGCCCAGCGTGTAGTAACCGCCGTAGGTGTCCTTCAGCACGCGCGGGTAGCGCTGGAGGGCGAGTTCGCGCTGGGCGGGCGTCGCCCGGCCGTGGGCCTGGACGATGACGTCGGCGGCGAGCGCGCCGGACTCCATGGCGTAGGCGATGCCCTCGCCGTTGAAGGGGTTCACCAGTCCGCCCGCGTCGCCGACGAGCAGCAGCCCGCGCGTGTAGTGCGGCTGGCGGTTGAAGGCCATGGGCAGGGCGGCGCCGCGGATCGGGCCGGTCATGTTGTCCGGGGTGTAGCCCCAGTCCTCCGGCATGGAGGCGCACCAGGCCTTGAGGATCTCGCGCCAGTCCAGCTCCTTGAAGGCCGCCGAGGTGTTGAGCACGCCCAGGCCGACGTTGGAGGTGCCGTCGCCCATGCCGAAGATCCAGCCGTAGCCGGGCAGCAGCCGGTCCTGCGGGCCGCGCCGGTCCCACAGCTCCAGCCAGGACTCCAGGTAGTCGTCGTCGTGGCGGGGGGAGGTGAAGTACGTCCGGACCGCGACGCCCATCGGGCGGTCCTCGCGGCGGTGCAGGCCCATCGCCAGGGACAGCCGGGTGGAGTTGCCGTCGGCGGCGACGACGAGCGGGGCGTGGAAGGAGACCTCGCGCTTCTCCTCGCCCAGCTTGGCCCGCACACCGGTGATGCGGCCGGTGCGGTCGTCGACGATCGGCCCGGAGACGTTGCAGCGCTCGTACAGCCGCGCGCCGGCCTTCTGTGCCTGCCGGGCCAGCTGCTCGTCGAAGTCGTCGCGCTTGCGCACGAGTCCGTAGTCCGGGAAGGAGGCCAGCTCCGGCCAGTCCAGCTGGAGCCGGACGCCCCCGCCGATGATCCGCAGGCCCTTGTTGCGCAGCCAGCCGGCCTCCTCGGAGACGTCGATGCCCATCGCCACGAGCTGCTTCACGGCGCGCGGCGTCAGACCGTCGCCGCAGACCTTCTCGCGCGGGAACTCCGTCTTCTCCAGCAGGAGCACGTCGAGTCCGGCCCGGGCCAGGTGGTAGGCGGTGGTGGACCCGGCCGGCCCGGCGCCCACGACGATCACATCGGCGGTGTTCTCGGAGAGGGGCTCAGTCTCGACGGTCACGGCGGGATCTCCCCAAGTTCGAAATCTGCGTGCCGACCGGCACTGGACATGGGCAGTCTATGCAGCAGAATTGATCACCCGGCTGAAGGGCTGCCCCCGTGAACCGAGCTCTGCCCGTCGTACGGCTGCGCGTCCCCACCGACGAGGACGCCGTGGCCTGGCACCGGATCTTCGACGACCCGGAGGTCATGGAGTTCCACGGCGGCAGGGCCGCGGAGCTGTCCTTGTACGAGGAACTGACCGCCCGCCAGCGCCGGCACGACGCCGAGCGCGGCTTCTGCCTGTGGACGATGCTCGACGAGTCCGGCCGCGTCATCGGCTTCACCGGCGCCCAGCCCTGGGACCGCCCCTGGGGCCCCACCGGGGAGATCGAGATCGGCTGGCGGCTGGCCCGGGAGCACTGGGGCCGCGGTTACGTCACCGCCGCCGCCCACATGACCCTGGAGCGGTTGCGCGCGGCCGGTCTGCCGGGCGTGGTGGCCATGGTCGACGCGCGCAACGCCCGTTCCATCGCGGTCACCCGGCGCCTGGGCATGCGTCTCGCGGAGACCTTCGTGACGCCGGAGTCGCGGCGGGAGGGCCACTGCTACCGCCTCGACCTGTGATCGCCGGCGACTACGGACCGTAACTTCCTGTCACGGAAAGACATCTGACGCTTCCGGTCGGCACCCCGTGCGGCTACCCTGCCAGTACCGCTGGGGGTGACGTCTGTGTACATAACGCCCAAGACACCCGAAGTGCGCGTACCGCGTCTGATCGGACTGATGGCCGTGGACGCGCGCGAGACGGCCCGGGCGCGGGGCCTGTTCCTCAACGCGCCGGACCGCCCCGACTTCCATCTCACCGTGGTCGACTACGTGGTGCGCCAGTATCCGCAGCCCGGGGCCGAGGTGCCGCGGGACTCGATGGTGTACGTGTGGTTCGACCTCGGCGCGGGAGAGGGCGGCGGAGGCGTCCGCGAGCCGCGCGTCCCGCGGCCGCCCACGGGCGGCCTCCAGCGCGAACTCGACGAGCCGGGCGGCCCGTACGCGACCAGCCTGGTGTGAGGCGGTCCGGCGCGCAGGGCTCGGCGGGCGTGTACGGTTCGGCGCGTAGGCCCGGCGCGCAGGGCTCGGCGCGTACGGCCCGCGCGAAGGGGCGTACTGCCCGGACGCGAACGGCTGGGGGCACGGACGGGCCCGGAGCACGAACCGCCCCGGCACGAACGGGCCCTGGCCGTCCGTCAGGCCTTGAAGCCGCGGTGCAGGGCGACGATCCCCCCGCTGAGGTTGCGCCAGGCCACCTTGGACCAGCCCGCGCCGCTCAGCCGTGCGGCCAGCCCGGCCTGGTCGGGCCAGGCCCGGATGGACTCGGCGAGGTAGACGTAGGCGTCGGGGCTGGAGGAGACCGCGCGCGCCACCGGCGGCAGGGCGCGCATCAGGTACTCGGTGTAGACGGTGCGGAACGGCGCCCAGGTGGGGTGCGAGAACTCGCAGATCACCACCCGCCCGCCGGGCCGCGTCACCCGGTGCATCTCGCGCAGGGCCGCGTCCGTGTCCTGCACGTTGCGCAGTCCGAAGGAGATGGTCACGGCGTCGAAGGTGTCGTCCCGGAACGGCAGCCGCGTCGCGTCCCCGGCGGTGAACGGGAGCCAGGAGTGCCGCCGCTTGCCGACCCGCAGCATGCCGAGGGAGAAGTCGCACGGGACGACGTAGGCGCCGGCGCGGGTGAAGGGCAGCGAGGAGGTCGCCGTACCGGCGGCGAGGTCGAGGACCTTCTGCGCGGGCCGGGCGTCGACCGCTCTGGCCACCTCCTTGCGCCACCGCCGGTCCTGCCCCAGGGACAGTACGTCGTTGGTCAGGTCGTACCGTTCCGCCACGTCGTCGAACATCGAGGCGACATCGTGCGGCTGCTTGTCCAGGGATGCGCGGGTCACCGGCCCATTGTGGCAGGCGGGGGTACGGCGGCACGGCAGCAGCCTCGGTTTCCTCCGCGCCGCCCCACGCAACCGGATCGCCGGATCCGGTCACTTCCGGCCAGGTGTCGCCTGTGTCGTTCATGCGCGGCGCGGACCCGGCCCGGTGTGAGAGATTCCCGGCCTGACGTCCCGCAGCGATTCCGTCCGGGAACGGACGACACGAGAGCCGGTGCACCGCCATGAGGAGTTCCGCGAAGGCCGCGGCCACCCTGGGCTGTCTGTGCGCCCTGGCCGTCACGGGGTGCTCCGCCGGCTCCGGCGCCGCCGCGGACGCGGCGCCGCACGCCACGGCCGCCTCCGGTGCCGCGCCGTCCCGGCCGGCCGCGTCGGGCACCTCCTACGCGCCCTACGTGAGCGCCACGACGGCGTCCCCGAACGACACGGCGGGCTCCCCCGCCGCCTACAACCTCGCCTTCGTCGTCTCCCGCGGCAGCGGCTGCACCCCCGTATGGGGCGGTACGCACCCGATCGGCGACAAGGCCGTGAAGGGCCGGATCGCACGGCTGAAGGCGACCGGCGCCGCGGTGCGCGTCTCCTTCGGCGGCGCCGCCGGCAAGGAGCTCGCGGCCGTCTGCGGCAGCGCCTCGGCGCTGGCCGGGGCGTACGGCAGGGCGCTGGACGCGGCCGGTGCGTCCCTGGCCGACTTCGACATCGAGGGCGACGAACTGTCCGACCCGGACTCCGTCGCCCTGCGCTCGCGGGCCGTCGCGGCCCTGCAGAAGGAGCGGCCGGACCTGAAGGTCTCCTTCACGCTCCCGGTGATGCCCTCGGGGCTCGACCCCGAGGGCCTGGCCCTGCTGCGGTCCGCGAACGCGTACGGCGTCCAGGTCTCCACGGTCAACCTGATGACGATGAACTACGCCGAGTCGTACACCGGCGACATGGGCGACTACGCCGTCACCGCGGCCCGGTCCGCCCATACCCAGCTGAAGAAGCTCCTCGCGCTGTCCGACGCGGCCGCCTGGCGGGGCATGGCGCTCACCTCGATGATCGGGGTCAACGACATCGCCGGGGAGACCTTCACGCTCTCCGACGCGGCCCGGGTGCGCTCCTTCGCCGAGGAGAAGGGGATCGCCTGGGTGTCGATGTGGTCGGCCTTCCGCGACCAGCCGTGCGCGCAAGGCGGCGGCGGCAAGAACGAGAACGGCGGTGGGGGCGGGGACGGGAACGGGGCGTCCGGTGGCGACTCCGCGCCCGGCGACGAGTCCGCGCCCGGTGACGACTCCGCGCCCGGGGCGGCGACGGAGGCGGCGGCGGACTGCAGCGGGGTGGCGCAGGAACCGGGGGCCTTCGGGCGGGCGTTCACCGGCTGAGCGGGGCAAGCCACGCGGCGAGGCGGCTCGTTCAGCGGCGGCGGTGGACGAGGCGGCCCGCGCACACCGTGGCCACGCAGGCGCCCGCCTCGTCGAAGGCGGCGAGGTCCGCCCGGCCGCCCTCCACCACGGCCGCGGGCCGGGGGCCCGGCACGACCTCGACGTCGTTGCGCCCGGCGGCGGACCGCAGTCCGGGCGCGCCGGCGTGCTCGGCGAGCACGGCGGTGGCGCCGAGCTTCAGCACCGCGTGGACGCGTTCGCGCGGGGTGGGCGCGTCCGGGAGCGGGCCCTCGTGCACCCGCCCGGGCCCGAGCACCCCCGGCCAGCGCCGCACCCGGGCGCCGGGGAATCGCTGCTCCAGCTCGGCGAGCGTCCCCACGGCGGCGATGCGCGCGCCCTCGACGGCGACGGCGCCGTCCCGTACGGGCCGCGGGTCGTCCCAGGTGCGCCGCAGTTCCTCGGCGCAGTGGATCGTCAGCACGCGCGGGTCAGTTGGAGGCGAGGAGCTTCAGCTCGGGGTGCGCGGTGCCGCCCGCGATGGCGGTGGAGGAGATGTGGGACATCACCCGGTCGTCGACCGGGTCGTTCGCCGGGTCGTCGTGGACGACGAGGTGCTCGTACGTCGTGGACCGCTGGGCGGGCACCCGGTCCGCGCTGCGGATCAGCTCGATGATCTCCATGCGGTTGGAGCGGTGCCTGGCGCCGGCGGAGGAGACGACGTTCTCCTCCAGCATGATCGAGCCGAGGTCGTCCGCGCCGTAGTGCAGGGTGAGCTGGCCGACGTCCTTGCCGGTGGTCAGCCACGAGCCCTGGATGTGCCTCACGTTGTCGAGGAACAGGCGGGCGATGGCGATCATCCGCAGGTACTCGAAGACGGTGGCCTGGGTGCGGCCCTTCAGGTGGTTGTTCTCGGGCTGGTAGGTGTACGGGATGAAGGCGCGGAAGCCGCCGGTGCGGTCCTGCACGTCCCGGATCATGCGCAGGTGCTCGATGCGCTCGGCGTTGGTCTCGCCGGTGCCCATCAGCATGGTCGAGGTGGACTCCACGCCCAGCCGGTGCGCGGTCTCCATGATCTCCAGCCAGCGCTCGCCGGACTCCTTGAGCGGGGCGATCGCCTTGCGGGGCCGCTCGGGGAGGAGTTCGGCGCCGGCGCCGGCGAAGGAGTCGAGGCCGGCCTCGTGGATGCGGGTGATGGCCTCCTCGACGGAGACGCCGCTGATCCGGGCCATGTGCTCGACCTCGGAGGCGCCCAGCGAGTGGATCACCAGCTGGGGGAACGCCTCCTTGATCGCCCGGAAGTGCTTCTCGTAGTACTCCACGCCGTAGTCCGGGTGGTGGCCGCCCTGGAACATGATCTGGGTGCCGCCGAGCTCGACGGTCTCCGCGCAGCGGCGCAGGATGTCGTCCAGGTCGCGGGTCCAGCCCTTGGCGGTGTCCTTGGGGGCCGCGTAGAAGGCGCAGAACTTGCACGCCGTGACGCACACGTTCGTGTAGTTGATGTTGCGCTCGATGATGTACGTCGCGATGTGCTCGGTGCCCGCGTACTTGCGCCGGCGTACCGCGTCGGCGGCGGCGCCCAGCGCGTGCAGCGGCGCGTCGCGGTACAGGTCGAGCGCCTCCCCGGGGGTGATCCGTCCGCCCGCGGCGGCACGGTCGAGGACGGACTGGAGGTCGGCCTTCTCGGTCACCGGCGTCCCTTTCGCAAGGTTCGTTGGGGGTTGGACAGACGGGTGGGCGGGCTGGACCAGCCTACGCCAGCCGTTTTCCCGAGCCGACCTCAGTCCACCTTGCGCAGCAGGGCCTTGGGGTCGCCCGCCTTCGGATCGGCCGAGGTGAGACGCAGCGCGTCGCCGTCGGGGCGCAGCCGCACCTCGTGCGCGTCGGGGACGCAGTGCGCGGGGTTGTCCTTCCGGCCGCGGCCGACGGCCACGAGTTCCCTGTCCGTGGCCGACTTCAGGGTGAGGACGTCGACGCACGCGCCGCCGAGGGCGTCGGTCTGGGTGACCGAGCCGATGGCGGCGCCCTTGTGCCCCTGGCGGACGACGACGTCGTAGGTGCCGCCGGGCAGGTCCTGCCCGAGCGCGGTCACCGTGCCCTCGCCCCGCCAGGTCCCGAGGTACACCGAGGGCACCTCGCCGGCGGTGGCCGCCGCCGTCGGGCGGGTCCCGGAGTCCCCCGGGGCGCTGCCGCTCGCCGCCCCGCCGTCGCGGCCGCCGTGCAGCTGGGACAGCAGCACCCCGCCCACCGTCGTCGCCACGGCCAGCGCCCCGGCGACGGCCAGCACCACGCTGCAGCTCAGCCGGCGCCCGCGCCCCTCGGCACCGGGCGCCGCGCCGGCCGCCACGGTGACGGAGAACCGCCCGGGTCCGCCCCGCCCGGGTCCGTCCCCCGCCGTGCGGGCGGCCGGGACGCCGGGCGCGGTGGCGGCGGCGGCCGGGAGCGCGCCGGGGGCCGCGTCCAGGGGGCCGGCGGCCGGGAGCGCGGCCTGTGGGGGAGAGGACGGCGGGGGTACCGCGTCCCGCGGGCCGTTGAGCGAGAGGGCGGGGGTGCCCGGCGCGGACGCCGGGGGCATCACGGGCGGCGGCCCGAACTGCCCGGGGCCGGACGGTCCGGGACCGGACCGTGCATCCTCCCGGCCGGTCCCGGACTGCCCGGGGCCGGGCAGTCCGGGACCGGACTTCCCGTCGTCCCGCCCGGTCCCGGGCGTTCCCTCGGTAGCCGTGTCCGGGCCGCCGGAGGCCGCGCGCGGGCCGCCTGACGTCACGTCCGGTGCGCCGGAGGGCATGTCCGGTCCGCCGAACGCCGCGTGCGGCTGATCGGACGCCGCGTGCGGCCCGCCGCCGGCCGCGTGCGGTGTGTCGCCGGGCGCGTGCGGTGTGTCGCCGGGCGCGCCCCGGGACCCGGACGTCTCCCGGGACCCGGCCGTCTCCCGGGGTGCGGCGCCCGCCTCCGGGGCGGCGGCGACGGACGCCCGGCTGAACCCGACCGGTCCGGACCCGGGTCCCGCCGGGTCCCCGGGGCCGGGGCCCGTCCCCGCGGCCTCCCCCGCCGCCTCCAGGTTCAGCAGCCGTACGACACCTCGGCTGACCTGCTCGACCAGCCGGCCGGGGAGCCAGCCGCCGGCGGCCAGGTGCGCGGCGCCCTCGGGGGCGAGGCGGCGGGCGATCCCGGCGGGCGCCGGGCGGGCCCCGGGGTCCTTCGCCAGACAGGCCTCGACGAGATCCCGTATGTCACCGGACAGGGCGTCCAGTTCGGGCTCCTCGTGGACCACCTTGTAGAGCAGTGCCGCCGAGGAGTCGCCCGGGAACGGCGGCCGGCCGCCGGCGGCGTACGCCAGCACCGCGCCCAGGGAGAAGACGTCGGCCGCGCCGGTGGCGCCCTTGCCGAGGATCTGCTCGGGCGACATGTAGCCCGGCGAGCCGATGGAGACGCCGGTCGAGGTCAGGGAGGCGGTGCCGTCGGTGGCGCGGGCGATGCCGAAGTCGATCAGGAGCGGGCCGTCGGGGGTCAGCAGCACGTTGGAGGGCTTCACGTCCCGGTGCACCAGGCCCAGCCGGTGCACCTCGGCCAGCGCCTCGGCCAGGCCGGCGCCCAGTACCCGTACCGAGTGGGCGGGCAGCGGGCCCGCGTCCGCGACCGCCGCCGCCAGGGAGGGCCCGGCGGCGTAGGCGGTGGCCACCCAGGGCACCGGCGCCTCGGGGTCGGCGTCCAGGACGGGCGCGGTCCAGGCGCCGCCCACCCGGCGCGCCGCCTCCACCTCGCGCCGGAAGCGGGCGCGGAACTCCTCGTCCAGCGCGAAGTGCGGGTGCACGATCTTCACCGCGACCGTGCGCCCGCCCGCGCTGCGGCCCAGGTAGACGCGGCCCATGCCGCCGGAGCCCAGCCGGCCCAGCAGCCGGTAGGGCCCCACGGCGGTCGGCTCGTCCGCTCCGAGCGGCTGCATGGCGCCCACCCCTCCCCCGTACGCGTTCCCCAGCAGGGTAGTGCCGGCGGGCCGCCGCTCCACCGCGGCCGCACGGCCCGCCGCCCCGCGGTGTCCTGCCGGACCCGTCCACCGGATCCGCTCGCCGCCGGTGTCCGTCCGCCGCGGTGTCCGTCCGGCCGCGGTGTCCTACGGCTGGAGCAGGTCCACCTTCACGTCCGCCGGGAAGCCGGTCGTCGGTCCGACCCGCCGGGCGAACTCCGCCACCGCCTCCAGCTGCGGCCCGCCGAAGCTGAAGTCCAGGGTGGTGAAGTAGCGCTCCAGGACGCGCTCGTCGAAGGCCTCCCAGCGGGCCGCCTGCTCGGCGACCTTGCCGACCTCCTCCAGGGAGAGGTTGCGGGAGGACAGGAACGCCTCGTGGACGCGCCGGGTGATCTCCGGCTCCCGGTCGAGGTAGTCGCGCCGCGCCGCCCAGACCGCGAAGACGAACGGCAGCCCCGTCCACTCCTTCCACAGGGCGCCCAGGTCGTGCACCTGGAGGCCGTAGCGCGGCCCGTCGTGCAGATTGGCGCGCAGGGCCGCGTCCCCGATCAGCACCGCCGCCTCCGCCTCCTGCATCATCAGGCTCAGATCGGGCGGGCAGGTGTAGTAGTCGGGCGCCACGCCGTACCGCTCGGCCAGCAGCAGCTGGGCGAGGCGGACGGAGGTGCGGGAGGTCGACCCGAGGGCGACCCGGGCGCCGTCGAGCCGGTCCAGCGGGACCTGCGAGACGATCACGCACGACATCACAGGGCCGTCGCAGCCGACGGCGATGTCGGGGAAGGCGACCAGGTCGTCCGCGTGCTTGAGGAACTCGACGAGGGTGATCGGACCGATGTCGAGGTCTCCCCGCACGAGCTGCTCGCTGAGCTTCTCGGGGGTGTCCTTGGTGAGCTCGAAGTCGAGGAGCGTGCCCGTTCTCGCGAGCCCCCAGTACAGGGGCAGGCAGTTGAGGAACTGGATGTGGCCGACGCGCGGCCGGGTGCGAGAATTGTCCACATCGGGAGGCTAGACCCTGGCAGGGCCGCTGCCGCCGCCACCCCCTTGGCCCATCCACCACCCAACTCTCTGCGTCAACCTCTCCCCAGAGCCTTCAAACATCCGGGTGACGTGATCTTGACCTCTATTGCATTTGGTCGGCCGCATGCTAGGCTCACCAGCAAGTTGCAGTTTGGTTTCCCTTGCAGTACAGAGCCTGCGGAGCATGTGACCGCGGGCTCTGGTCGTTTTCAGACGTATGCAGTTGTGCGGCGATCTCGTTATCACATTTGCAGGTTCTGGAGCAGGGCGACCCTTTGGGCCCAAGGAGGGCTTATGGCTACCGGAACCGTGAAGTGGTTCAACGCCGAAAAGGGCTTTGGCTTCATCGCCCAGGAAGGCGGCGGCCCCGACGTCTTCGTCCACTACTCCGCGATCAACGCGACCGGTTTCCGCTCCCTCGAGGAGAACCAGCAGGTGAGCTTCGACGTCACGCAGGGTCCGAAGGGCCCGCAGGCGGAGAACGTCACCCCGGTCTGAGCGATCCTCGCGCAGTACCAGATCTGATTGCAGTACCCAAGGAGCCCCGCGCCGTCCGGCCACGGGGCTCCTGCCTTTTGTGCGACCGGGCCGCGCCCCGGAGTCGTACGCCTTTCATGAATTCCGGGTGAATTCCCGCCGGCGGCTCCTGGGGCCTCCGGCGGCTCCTGGGGCCGGCCAGGAAGGCCGCAGGAAAGCCCCGGGAAGGCCCCGGGAACGGCCCCGGAGAGGCCCCCCGCGGTCAGCCGCGGTACAGCTCCTGCACCTCCCGCGCGAAGTCCCGCATGATCGCCTCGCGGCGCAGCTTCATCGACGGTGTCAGATGGCCCGCCTCCTCGGTGAAGTCCACCGGCAGCACGGCGAAGCGGCGAATGGACTCCGGGCGGGAGACGAGCTTGTTGGCCTCGTCGACCGCGCGCTGCAGCACCGCCCGCAGATCCGGGTCGTCGACGAGGAGTTCCGGCGGGACCGGGTGCTTGCCGTTCATCCGCCGCCAGTGGGTGATGCCTTCGGGGTCCAGGGTGATCAGGGCGCTGACATAGGGGCGGCCGTCGCCGAGGACCAGGCACTGGGAGATCAGGGGGTGGGAGCGCAGCCAGTTCTCCAGCGGGGCGGGGGCCACGTTCTTGCCGCCCGCGGTGATCAGGATCTCCTTCTTGCGGCCCGTGATCGTCAGATAGCCCTCGTCGTCCAGGCGGCCGATGTCGCCGGTCGGGAACCAGCCGTCGTACGTCGCCGGGACCACCCCGCCGGCGTTCGGGTCCCAGTAGCCCCGGAACACCTGTCCCCCGGCCAGCAGCACCTCGCCGTCCGCCGCGATCCGCACCCGGGTGCCCGGCAGCGGCCAGCCCACCGTGCCCAGACGAGGCCGGTCCGGGGGCGTCACGGTGGCCGCGGCGGTGGTCTCGGTCAGGCCGTAGCCCTCGTAGATCTCGATGCCGGCGCCGGTGTAGAAGGCGGCCAGACCGCGGCCGAGCGGGGAGCCGCCGCAGATGACATGGCGCAGCCGGCCGCCCAGGGCGCCGCGGATGCGGCGGTAGACCAGGGGGTCGTACAGGGCGCGTGCCGTCCTGAGGCCCGTGCCGGGCCCGGGGCCGGTGCCGTGCCGGCGGGCCTGAAGCGCCTCGCCGTAGCGGCGGGCCACTCCCGCGGCGCGGTCGAAGGAGGCGGCCCGGCCGCCGCGCTCGGCCGCCGCGCGCGCGTTGTTGTAGATCTTCTCCAGCATGTACGGGATCGCCAGCAGGAACGACGGCCGGAAGCTCGCCAGGTCGGCCAGCAGGTCCTCCGCCTTCAGGCTGGGCGCGTGCCCGAGGCGCACTCCGGCGCGCACGCAGGCCACGGCGACCATGCGGCCGAAGACGTGGGACAGGGGCAGGAACAGCAGCGTCGAGGGCTCCTCGGAGGTCTTCCCCCGGAAGACCGGGTGGAGCAGTCCGACCGCGTTGTCCACTTCGGCCAGGAAGTTGCCGTGGGTGAGCGCGCAGCCCTTGGGCCGGCCCGTGGTGCCCGAGGTGTAGATCAGCGTCGCCAGGGTGTCGGGGCCCAGCACGCCGCGGCGCACGGTGATCTCCTGGTCCGGGACCGCCGCCGTGCCCAGTTCGGCGAGACGGTCCACATGTCCCTTGTCGATCACCCAGATGTGACGCAGGTCCGGCATGCGGTCGCGTTCCGGGCCGAGCGCCGCCGCCTGCGCGGCCGTCTCCGTCACCAGGGCCACCGCGCCGGAGTCCTGGAGGATCCAGCGGGTCTGGAAGAGGGAGGACGTCGGGTAGACGGGCACCGTGACCAGGCCCGCGGCCCAGGCCGCGAAGTCCAGCAGCGTCCACTCGTAGCGGGTGCGCGCCATCACCGCGATCCGGTCGCCCGGCTGCAGGCCCTCGGCGATCAGGCCCTTCGCCACGGCGAGCACCTGGCCGGCGAACCGGGCCGCCGTCACGTCGCTCCAGCCGCCGTCCGCGTCGCGGCGGCTGAGGACGCGGCGCCCCGGGTCCGCGCTCGCGTTCTCGAACGGCAGGTCGGCGAGCGATCCATGGGTCACCGGCGCCACCAGCGGGGGCACGTACGCCTCCCGCACCTCCCCGTCCAGCCGCCGGGTCCGCGGCGCCACGGTCACCGGGCCGGCGTCCGGGTCGTAGTCCAGGCCCTGCTCCGGGGACGGCGGGGGCACGGGCGCGGCGGACGGGGAGGACGAGTACGAGATGGGCATGACAGCTCCTGGGGCGTGCGGCTACGCGCACTGCTTCTGCCGCGTCCGGTGCGCGCGGGTACGCGCGGTGCTCTCGCTGTACGCGCGGTGCGCGCCGGATCGTTCACCGAAGGTGTGCGGCGCGGGTGTTACCGCCGGTTCGCCGGCCGGAACCGGGATCGTACGACTCCCTCGTGGGGAGTTTGTGGGGGTTCGGGGTGGATGAGGGGGTGGTCCGGGGCCGGGGCTGTGCAATCTTCAACGGCGGCTCGCCGCGCGCCGCCCGTCCCGCTCGGGGACCGCCGCGACCTTACCTGCGGTAACCTTACTCCGAGGTAAGCAACTTGGGATCCAGGGGAGACGGCACATGGCACACCGCTGTCCGCGCTTGACCGGCACCGGCCCGGCCGCCTCCCGCACCCTGCTCACCCGGCCGCCCGCGCTCGCCCCGCTCCTCGCCCGCGGCGCCGTGCGCTCGCCGTTCCGGCGGCCGCGCCCGGACGCGCCCTTCCCCCGCACCGCGCTGGTGCTGCCCTCCGTCCGCGTCGACCCGGCCCGGCTGGCCGCCTACGAGCGGGTGTGCGGCTTCGCGGCCGGGGACGGCACGCTGCCGGTCACCTATCCGCACGTGCTCGGCTTTCCCCTGGCGATGCGTCTGATGAGCGGCGGTGGCTTCCCCCTGCCGCTGCTGGGCCTGGTCCACACCTCGATCGCCGTCACCCGGCACACCGCGCTGCCCGCGACGGCGGCGTACGAACTGACGGTGCGTGTCACCGGACTGGTGCCGCACCGGCGGGGCACCGAGGCCGTCGTCGCCACCGAACTGCGCGGTGCCGGCGGGGACCTGGTGTGGGAGTCGGCCAGCACCTACCTGGCCCGCCACCGCACGGCCGCCGCCCCGCCGGACACCGTGGACGGAGGTTCCGGGGACGGCGTGGCGCAGGAGCGGCGCGAGGCGGTGCCCACCGTGGCTCAGTGGCGGCTGTCCGGGGACCTGGGCCGGCGCTACGGCGCCGTGTCGGGGGACCGCAATCCGATCCACCTCTACGCGTTCACCGCCCGCGCGTTCGGCTTCCCCCGGCCGATCGCGCACGGCATGTGGACCGTGGCCCGCTGCCTGGCCGCGCACGGCACACCCGGGGCCGCCGTGGTCCGCGCGCGGTTCCGGGCACCCGTGCCGCTGCCCGGCGCGGTCGCCTACGGCGCGGACGGCGACGGCCGCTTCGAACTGCGCGGCGCCGGGGACGGCCGCCTCCACCTGACGGGCGAGGTACTGCCGCTGCACGGGTGAGAACCTGCCCGCCGTCCCCACGGCCCGCCCCGCCACCGGGGCGCCCGGCTCAGGTGGCCGGCCGAGGCACGCGGGCCCAGCCCGGGCCCAGACACCCGGGCTCAGGCACCCGGGCTCAGGCACCCGGCTCAGGCGGCCGGCGGGGTCCAGGGGCGGCCCGCCATGAGGTTGTCCAGGCCCGCCCAGGCGAAGTTCATCAGGATCGCCGCCGCCTGCCGGGCCGTGACGCCCGGGGTGGCGTTGGCCCAGGCGGCGAGGGATTCGGCGGCCCCCACCAGGGCCTCGGCCAGCCCGCAGATCTCGCGCTCGGGCAGCTCCGGGTCGCGGTGCCCGCCCCGGCCCCGAGCCCCGCCACCCCGGGCCTCGCCACCCCGAGCCTCGCCACCCCGGGCCTCGCCCGAGCAGGCGACGCCCCCGCTGTGCGCGGTGAGCGCGATCAGCTGGGTGACGAACGCGACGAACTCCTCGCGCAGCGCGGAGACTTCGGCCTCGAACGGCTCGCCGTGGGTACGGGCCTGGGTGTGCAGCACCGACCAGCCGTCCGGGTGCTGGGCGGTGTGCGTGAAGAACGCCCGCAGCCCTTCCCAGAGTTGGCGGTCGGCGGGCACGTCGTGGTGGACCCCGGCTTTCACGGCCTCGGTCAGCGCGGCCGCCTCACGGCGGATGCAGGCGCTGAACAGGTCCTCCTTGGAGTTCAGATACAAGTAGACCAACGGCTTGGAGACGCCCGCCAGTTCGGCGATCTCGTCCATGGACGCGGCCATGTAGCCGCGCTGGCCGAAGGTCCGTACGGCGGCGTCGAGCATCTGCTGTTCGCGAACCGCGCGCGGCATCCGCTTGGTCTTCACGGCACCCATGGGGGCAAGCCTACGGTTCACCGGGGCGGCCCCGGACCCGCCGGGGGCTCCCCTCCCGCCGCACCGGCCGGATCAGGACGCCTTGCCCTGGGCCCGCGCGCTGTCCACGGCGACGTCCTCCTGACCCGCGCTGGCCTCGAAGTTCGCCTTCATGCGGTCCACCCTGCGGGCGACCTGCTCGGAGGCGCGGTCCCGCTCCTTGCGCAGCACCACGAAGCTGATCGGGGCCGAAATCACCAGGGCGAGCAGGGCCATCCACAGGCCGTTGGAGTCGCCCAGGCCGCGCGGGGCGAGGCCGGAGTGGACGAGGCCCCAGACGACCACGAGGCAGCCCACGAAGATTCCGAGGCGCATCAGCGTGTAGCGGAGCATCTCAATCCACTCTTCCGTGTCGAACGATCCCAAAGGCCCACCGTCCAGTGAAGCACGCCGGGGACCGGATCTTGCAGCGGGGGCGGCTCAGGCCAGCGGGAGCAGCATGATCACGTCGTCCCGGTCGTCGTCCGGTGCGACCCGGATCGCTCCGGGCACCCGGCCGACCTCCTTGTAGCCGCAGGAGGCGTAGAACCGCTCCAGGCCCAGCCCGCCCCGGCAGGTGAGACGGATCGCCTCGATGCCCTCGATGCCGCGGGCCGCCCGCGCGGCCGCCTCCAGCAGCTCGCGCCCGTACCCCTTGCCCTGGTGGCGCGGGTGCACCATCACCGTGTAGAGCCACAGCCAGTGCCTCATCAGCCGGTGGGTGTTGGACGTCAGGAAGGCCGCCGCCGCGACCCGCCCCCGCTCGTCGTGCCCGGCCAGCAGCCGCGCCCGGCCCTCGGCCATCGCCACGAAGTGGCGCACCAGCTCCGCGCGTATCTCCTCGCGGGAGGCCGGGGCGACGAAGCCGACGGCTCCCCCGGCGTCCGTCACCTCGGTCCACAGGTCGAGAAGGCCGTCGCGCAGGGAGCGGTCCACGGAGGGATCGAGCGTGAAAGTAAGGGGCATGAGGCCATCGTATCCCTTACGGCAGGCTGCCCCCCCAGGACTCCGTACGACTCCGTGCGACTCCGTACCCCTCACGGCAACGCGGTGGCCGCCACCTTCAGGTCCGAGACCAGCCCCCGGTACGCACCCTCCCGGTCCTCGGCGCGCAGTACGGCGGACGGGTGCACGGTCGGCACCAGGCGCCGGGGCCGCCCGTGGACCTCCCGCTCCAGCACCGTGCCGCGCGCCTTGGTCACCCGGAACGACGACCCGAGCAGCGCCTTGCCCGCGGTCGCGC
This sequence comes from Streptomyces sp. NPDC004065, assembly GCF_044903565.1. Classification (NCBI taxonomy): domain Bacteria; kingdom Bacillati; phylum Actinomycetota; class Actinomycetes; order Kitasatosporales; family Streptomycetaceae; genus Streptomyces; species Streptomyces sp. NPDC004065. The sequence goes on from NZ_JBJDQT010000001.1 coordinate 769,355, forward strand.
CCAGCACCACGATCAGCTCGGGCTCGACCAGGGCCAGTTCGGCCGCGAGCCAGGGCCCGCACGCCGCCGCCTCGCGCAGGCTCGGCGCCTTGTGGATACGGCGCCCCCGCGGCTCGGCCCGGGTGAACTTGAAGTGCTTGACCGCGTTGGTGACGTACGCCTCGCCCGGGTCGAGGCCGGCCTCGGACAGCGCCCGGTCCAGCAGCCGGCCGGCCGGGCCGACGAACGGCCTGCCCTGCCGGTCCTCCTGGTCCCCCGGCTGCTCGCCGACGAGCATCAGCCGGGCGCCGGCGTCGCCCGCGCCGAACACGGTCTGCGTGGCGTCCCGGTGAAGCGGGCAGCCCCGGCACCCGGCGGCCGCCTCGCGCAGCGCCGCCAGGTCCGCGCCGTCGTCCGGCACGAAGGGCTCGGCGGTGTAGGCGTCCTCGGGCGCGGTCGTTCGCGGGCTCACGGCCGCCGGGTACCCCGCACACCAGGCCTCCAACGAGCCGCCGTACCCGCGCCGGACCGCCGTGTCCGCACGAGCCGCCGTGCCCACGCCGGACCGCCGTGTCCGCACAGGCCGGCATGCCCGCGCCGGACCGCCGTGTCGCACTAGCCGACATGCCCGCGCCGGACCGCCGTGTCCGCACGGGCCGACGTGCCCGCGCCGGACCGCCGTCTCCTCACCACCCCGGCCGGCGGCCGGGCGGGCTCACACCCGCATGGGCTGCGGGGACTCGCGGCGGTCGGCGTCCGGGCCGTCGTACTCCCGGATGATCTCGTAGCGCGTGTTGCGCTCCACCGGCCGGAAGCCGGCGTCCCGGATCAGCTCCAGCAGGTCCTCGCGCGTCAGCTTGTCCGGGGTGCCGAAGTTGTCCGCGTCGTGAGTGATCTTGTACTCGACGACCGAGCCGTCCATGTCGTCCGCGCCGTGCTGCAGCGCAAGCTGGGCGGTCTGCACGCCGTGCATCACCCAGAAGACCTTCACGTGCGGGACGTTGTCGAAGAGCAGCCGGGAGACGGCGAAGGTCTTCAGCGCCTCGGCGCCCGTCGCCATCGTGGTGCGCGCCTGGAGGCGGTTGCGGACCTTGCCGTCCTTCATGTCGACGAAGTCGTGCTGGTAGCGCAGCGGGATGAAGACCTGGAAACCGCCGGTCTCGTCCTGCAGTTCACGCAGCCGCAGCACGTGGTCCACCCGGTGGCGGGGCTCCTCGATGTGGCCGTAGAGCATGGTGCAGGGCGTCTTGAGGCCCTTCTCGTGCGCCAGCCGGTGGATCCTCGACCAGTCCTCCCAGTGGGTGCGGTGGTCGACGATGTGCTGCCGGACCTCCCAGTCGAAGATCTCCGCGCCGCCGCCGGTCAGGGACTCCAGCCCGGCGTCGATCAGCTCGTCGAGGATCTCGGAGGCGGACAGCCCGGAGATGGTCTCGAAGTGGTGGATCTCGGTGGCGGTGAACGCCTTCAGCGAGACGCCCGGCAGGGCCTTCTTCAGCTCCCGCAGCGAGCGCGGGTAGTAGCGCCACGGCAGGCTGGGGTGGAGCCCGTTGACGATGTGCAGCTCGGTGAGGTTCTCCCCCTCCATCGCCTTGGCCAGTGCGACGGCCTCCTCGATGCGCATCGTGTACGCGTCCTTCTCGCCCGGCTTGCGCTGGAAGGAGCAGTAGGCGCAGGACGCGGTGCACACGTTCGTCATGTTGAGGTGGCGGTTGACGTTGAAGTGCACGACGTCGCCGTTCTTGCGGGTGCGCACCTCGTGGGCGAGGCCGCCGAGCCACGCGAGGTCGTCCGACTCGTACAGCGCGATGCCGTCCTCACGGGTCAGCCGCTCGCCCGAGCGGACCTTCTCCTCCAGCTCGCGCTTGAGCCCGACGTCCATGCGAATACCTCTTTCCGGGAAGACTCCGACCGACAACCGTACGCCGCGCGCCCTACACCTCCTCGGGCAGCTCACCCACCCGGTTCTCCCACTTGGTGGAGAGCACGATCGTGGTACGGGTGCGGGAGACGCCCTTGGTGCCGGAGAGCCGGCGGATGATCCTCTCCAGTCCGTCGACGTCCGTGGCGCGCACCTTGAGCATGAAGGAGTCGTCGCCCGCGATGAACCAGCAGTCCTCGATCTCGGGCAGGTCCTTCAGCCGGCGGGCCACGTCCTCGTGGTCGGCCGCGTCGGACAGTGAGATGCCGATCAGCGCCGTGACGCCGAGGCCGAGCGAGGCGGCGTCCACGGTGGCCCGGTAGCCGGTGATGACACCGGCGGCCTCCAGCCGGTTGATGCGGTCGGTGACGCTCGGTCCCGACAGGCCGACGAGGCGCCCCAGCTCCGCGTAGGAGGCCCGGCCGTTCTCCCTCAGGGCCTGGATGAGCTGCCTGTCCACCGCGTCCATGCGATCGAAGCCTTCCGCTGAAGAGTTCCAGAAGTGATGAGAGGTGCTGCCGCCGGCGCTACCGGACCGGCGTGCCGCTGCCGCCGCCGAGTTCGCCCTTCCAGCGGCGGTACAGCCGGTGCTCGACGCCCGCCGCGTCCAGCACCCGGCCCGCGACGAAGTCGACCAGGTCCTGGATGTGCGTCGCGCCGGCGTAGAAGGCGGGTGAGGCGGGCAGCACGGTCGCGCCCGCGTCGTCCAGGGCGACCAGGTGCCGCAGGGTCTGGCCGTTCAGCGGGGTCTCGCGTACGGCCACGACGAGCGGGCGGCGCTCCTTCAGGGTGACGCTCGCCGCCCGCTGGAGCAGGTCCTTCGACAGTCCGAGGGCGATGCCCGCGACCCCGGCGGTGGAGGCCGGGACGACGATCATCCCCTTGGCGGGGTACGACCCGGAGGACGGTCCGGCGGCCAGGTCCCCCGCGGGCCAGTACCGCACCGCGCTCACGTCCGCCTCGAAGGTCCCGGGCTTGCCGTCGGCCCCCCGGCCCAGCCACTCGCGCAGGTCGTCCCGCCAGTGGGCGTCCCGGAAGGAGATGCCGGTCTCGTCGAGCAGGGTGAGCCGCGAGGCCCGGCTGACCACCAGGTCGACGCTCTCGCCGGCGTCGAGCAGCGCACGCAGCACCGCGGCCGCGTACGGCGTACCGGACGCTCCGGACACCCCCACGATCCAAGGTGTGCGCTGCGGTTCTCCTGGCTTCATGGTGTCGAGCCTATCCGTCGGCGTTCATGATCGAACCGCGAGGCGGCCCTTCCCGGCCGCGGGGGGATCAGACCGTCAGCCCCCGTACCAGCAGATCCAGCAGCGCGCACACGAACAGGGCGATGCCGATGAAGCCGTTGACGCTGAAGAAGGCCCGGTTGAGGCGGGACAGGTCGTGCGGGCGCACGATGCCGTGCTCGTAGACGAACGCGCCGGCGACGATCAGCAGGCCCAGCCAGAAGAAGGCGCCGGCGCCGGTGGCGGCCCCGTACCAGACGAACAGGGCCGTGGTGACGGCGTGGCAGACGCGCGCCGCCCGGATGGCCGCGGGGATACCGAAGCGGGCCGGGACCGACATCACGCCGATCGCACGGTCGGTCTCCACGTCCTGGCAGGCGTAGATCAGGTCGAAGCCGCCGATCCAGACGCCCACGGCCAGACCGAGGATCACCGCGTCCCAGGACCAGGTGCCGCTGATGGCCAGCCAGCCGCCGACCGGGCCCATCGCCTGGGCCAGGCCCAGGATGGCCTGCGGGAAGTTCGTGAACCGTTTGCCGTAGGGGTAGACCACCATCGGGATCACCGCGATGGGGGCGAGGGCCAGGCACAGCGGGTTGAGCAGGGCGGCGGCGCCGAGGAAGACGACGAGCGCGATCAGCGCGCCGGTCCAGGCGTGCCGCACCGACATCGCGCCGGTCACCAGCTCGCGGTGGGCGGTGCGCGGATTGCGGGCGTCGATCTCCCGGTCGATGATCCGGTTGACCGCCATGGCGAAGGTGCGCAGGCCCACCATGCAGATCGTGACCAGCAGCAGCCGGCCCCAGTGGATGTTCCTGTCCCACTCGTACATCGCGGTCAGCGAGGCGATGTAGGCGAAGGGCAGCGCGAAGACGGAGTGCTCGATCATCACGAGCCGCAGGAACGCCGGTACACCTCCGCGTCGGCGGAGAGGCCCCGCGCTGCCGTTGTCCAGAATGGCCTCGCCGCTCACAGGCCGTACTCCTTCCATCGCCGTGTCACCCGTTCGGCGGTATCCGGGTCCGACAGGACCATCTCCGGCCATCCGCCGTCCCTCGTGTAGCCCTCCTCGGGCAGTTTCCTGGTCGCGTCGATGCCCGCCTTGCCGCCCCAGAACTGCTGGTAGGAGGCGTGGTCCAGATGGTCGACGGGGCCTTCGACGACCGTGAGGTCGCGGGAGTAGTCGGTGTTGCCCAGCGCGCGCCAGGCGACCTCGTGCAGATCGTGCACGTCGCAGTCGGCGTCGACGACCACGATCAGCTTGGTCAGCGACATCATGTGGGCCCCCCAGATGGCGTGCATCACCTTCTGGGCGTGCTTGGGGTACTTCTTGTCGATGGAGACGATCGCGCAGTTGTGGAAGCCGCCCGCCTCGGGCAGGTGGTAGTCCACGATGTCCGGCACGATGATCTTCAGCAGCGGCAGGAAGAAGCGTTCGGTGGCCCGGCCCAGCGGCCCGTCCTCGGTGGGGGGCCGTCCCACGACGATCGACTGGAGCAGGGGCCGCCTGCGCATCGTGACGCAGTCGATGGTCAGGGCGGGGAAGGGCTCCTGCGGGGTGTAGAAGCCGGTGTGGTCCCCGAAGGGCCCCTCGGGCAGCATCCGGCCGGGCTCCAGCCACCCTTCCAGCACCACCTCGGCGTTGGCGGGGACCTGGAGCGGCACGGTACGGCAGTCGACCATCTCGATCCGCTTGCCCGCGATGAACCCGGCGAACAGGTACTCGTCGATGTCGCCGGGCAGCGGGGCGGTGGAGGCGTAGGTCACCGCGGGCGGGCAGCCGAAGGCGATGGCGACCGGCAGCCGCTCACCGCGGCGGGCGGCCACCTGGTAGTGGTTGCGGCTGTCCTTGTGGATCTGCCAGTGCATGCCGATGGTGCGCTTGTCGTGGCGCTGCAGGCGGTACAGCCCGAGGTTGCGGATGCCCGTCTCGGGGTCCTTGGTGTGGGTGAGCCCCAGGTTGAAGAACGACCCGCCGTCCTGCGGCCAGGTGAACAGCGCCGGCAGCCGCTCCAGGTCGACCTCGTCGCCGTGCAGCACGACCTCCTGCACCGGCGCGTTGTCGGGCTTGACCTTCTTCGGCGGTACGTGGGTCATCGCGCCGAGCTTGCCGAACGCCTCGCGCACGCCCACGAAGCCGTGCGGCAGCTCGGGCCGCAGCAGTCCGCCGATCTTCTCGGAGATCTCGCCGTACGACTTCAGGCCGAGCGCCTTCAGCAGCCGCCGGTCGGTGCCGAAGACGTTCATGGCGAGCGGCGTCGCGGAGCCCTTGACGTTCTCGAAGAGCAGCGCGGGACCGCCGGACTTCTGCACCCGGTCGACGATCTCACCGACCTCCAGATACGGGTCGACCTCGGCCTTGATGCGCTTGAGGTCGCCCTCGCGCTCCAGCGCCCTGAGCAGGGAGCGAAGATCGTCGTAAGCCATGCGTCCCAGTATCTGTCACCGGCTACCCTGGCCCCGTCACCGGGGCCGACCAAGGCTCCGCAGCCGTCCGCCCGCCGACCGCCCGGGAGATCACCCCGCCATGCTCAGGTACCTGCCCCTCCTGCTGGTCCTGGCCCTGTGGATCTACGCCTTCGTGGACTGCCTGAACACCCCGGAGGACGAGGTCCGCTCGCTGCCGAAGGTGGCCTGGGTGTTCGTGATCCTGCTGTTCGGCGAGGTGCTGGTGGGGCCGGTGGCCTGGCTGCTCGCGGGCCGGCCGCGCCGCACGGCGGGCGCGGGCGGCCCGGCGTGGGTCGCCCCCGACGACAACCCCGCCTTCCTCGAGTCCCTGCGGAAGAAGGACGACGACCCGAGGGGCGAGTGACCGCCCGGCAACGCTATTCGTGGTCGGCGAGCCGCTCGATCAGCTGCTCGAAGCGGGCCCGCCAGGCGGCCTCCGACTCCCGCTCCCCCTGGAACTCGCGGGTGAAGCGGAGCACGGAGCCGCCGGCGCCGTCGCGTTCCAGGTGGAAGCGGATCCGGCCGGCGCCTTCCAGGGTGTACTCGGCGACCCGGTCGACGTCCCACGCGGTGATCCGCCCGCGGCCGAGGTCGCGCAGGGCGACCGTGCCGCCGAGCCGGGGCTCCAGCTCGTCGGCGGCGGTGAACCAGCCCGCGAGGCCCTCCGCGGTGGCGAGCGCCGGCCAGACCGCCTCCATGGGTCTGGGGAACCGCACCCGGAACGCGAGGATGTGCGTGTTCCCGTGGGTCTGGCTGGTGCCCTGTTCGATGGAACCGGTCATGCCTCCAGTGTCGCGCCGGGGCGCACGAGGGGCCCGCGGCTCACACGCCGGCGTAGGAGTGCTTGCCGCTCACGAAGAGGTTGACGCCGTAGTAGTTGAACAGGAAGCAGAGGAAGGCGGCCAGCGCGATGTACGCCGCCTTGCGGCCCTTCCAGCCGGCCGTGGACCGGGCGTGCAGGTAGCAGGCGTAGCCCACCCAGGTGATGAACGCCCAGGTCTCCTTCGGGTCCCAGCCCCAGTAGCGGCCCCAGGCGGACTCGGCCCAGATGGCGCCCGCGATGATCGTGAACGTCCACAGCGGGAAGACGGCCGCGTTGACGCGGTAGGAGAACTTGTCCAGGGACGCCGAGGCGGGCAGCCGCTCCAGCACGGAGGTCGCGAAGGAGCCGGGCCGGCCGCCGCTCGCCAGCTTGCTCTCGTAGGAGTCCTTGAACAGGTACAGCAGCGCGGAGATCGCGCCGACGTAGAAGACCGCGCCGCAGAAGATCGCGGTGGAGACGTGGATGTACAGCCAGTACGAGTGCAGGGCGGGGACGAGCTGGTCGCTCGCCGTGTAGAGCTTGGTGACCGCCAGGCCCAGGTCGAGCAGGACCGTGGTGGTCAGGAACAGGCCGATCCAGCGCACGTTCTTCCGCAGCGCGAGCAGACCGAGGTACACCCCGACCGCGACGGTGGAGAAGGTGATGTTGAACTCGTACATGTTGCCCCACGGCGCCCGCTCCACGGAGGCCGCGCGGGCGACCACGCCGGCCGCCTCGACGGCGAAGGCGAGCACGGTGAGCGAGACGGCGATCCGCCCGTACAGGTCGCCCTGCGCGTCGCCGCCGTGCGCGCCGGGGCCGTCGGGCACGTCACGGGAGCCGGCGGAGGACCGCACGACGACCTTCGGCCGCTCCAGGACGGCGGTGCCGCCGGCGGACTTCACCGTCACCGCGGGGCCCCGGGCCGTGGCGGAGGACTCGCTCCCGGCCGTCAGCGCGGCGGCCGTGCGGGCGACCTTGCTGCGGCTGCCGAAGAGCCATTCGGCGATGTAGGCCAAGAAGGCCAGGGTGTAGACGGCCATGGCGGAGTAGATCAGCGTGTTGCTGACGTTCGCCAGGTGTTCGTTGGTCGCCGTGGCGAGCTCGGTTGCGGCGGCGAGAGTCACTTCTTCTCAGCCCCTTCGGCGGGTACGGGAGGGTCGGCGTCCGGCTGGTCGCCGGGCGGGACGTCGGTGCGTGCGGGTGCCTTGTCGTGGACGAGGGCGGCCAGGTCGCCGATCTCCTCGGGGAGCTTCGCGGACTCGCTGCGGCCGAGGCCGGCCACCTCCACGACCGTCACGCCGTCGGCGCCCCGGACGGCGCGGACCCAGACGCGGCGGCGCTGGATGAACAGCGATCCGGCCAGGCCGGCGATGGCGGCGACGGCTCCGCCCAGGGCCCAGCCGTTGCCGGGCTGCTGGACGATCTGGAAGCCGGCCCACTCCTTGATGTCCTTGTCGAAGGTGATGGAGCCGGCGCCGCCGGGCAGCGTCATGGTCTCGCCGGGCAGCAGCCGGTCGGCGAGGATCCTGCCCTTGGCGTCCTCGAACTGCTTCAGGTTCCGGTCCTTGGTGTCCAGCTGGTACACGTTCTGCGGGATGCCCGCGTTGACGCCCAGGTCGCCGTGGTAGGCGTTCAGCGCGAGGACGGGGAAGTCCAGCGCGGGGAACTGGGAGAACATCGTGCCCTTGCCGGCGCCCGCGAAGGTCGGCACGAAGAACGCCTTGAACGCCAGCTGCTCGCTCTTGCCCTGCGGGTTCGTGTAGCCGTCCAGCACCTTGATCGCGCCCTGCGAGGTGACGTTGGCGTCCATCGGCAGCAGCGGGACGGCCTGGTGGAAGACGACGTTCCCCTTGCCGTCGCGCACGGTGACGGTCGGGGCGTAGCCGTGGCTGACGAGGTAGACCTTGGCGTCGCCGACCTCCAGCGGGTGGTTGGGCGAGATGGAGCCCTTCCTCGCCCTGCCGTCGGCACCCACGTGGTAGTCGACGTCCGCCCGGTAGACGCGGGGGGTGCCCTTGTTGGGGCCGCTGCGCTCGTACGTGCCGGTGAAGTTCTTCAGGTCGAAGCTGAACGGCACCAGGTCGTCGTCGCCGAAGAGGCTGCCCGACTTGAAGTCGTCGTACTGGGTGAGCGTGTTGGCGAATCCGCCACCCTCGACGATCAGCTTGTTGCCCTCGGTCTTGTACAGCTGGCCCCAGGCGAAGGCGATCAGCATCACGATCAGCGCGACGTGGAAGACCAGGTTGCCGGCCTCGCGCAGATAGCCCTTCTCGGCGGCGACGGCGTCGCCTTCGGTGTGGGCGCGGAAGCGCCGCTGCCGGAGGATCCTCAGCGCCACCTCGCGGACCTCGCCCGGCGCGGCGTCGGTGCGCCAGGTGGCGTACGCGGGCAGCCGGGTCAGCCGCTTGGGGGCGCCCGGCGGGCGGCCGCGCAGCTGGCCGGCGAACTGCCAGGTGCGCGGCACGATGCAGCCGATGAGGGAGACGAACAGCAGGATGTAGATCGCCGAGAACCACACCGAGCTGTAGACGTGGAACAGTCCGAGCCGGTCGTAGAGCGGTCCGAGGGTGCGGTGTGCCTGCTTGAAGGCCTCGACCTTGGTGGCGTCGCTGCCCGTCTGCGGGATCAGCGAGCCGGGGACGGCGCCCAGGGAGAGCAGGAACAGCAGCAGCAGCGCCACCCGCATGGAGGTCAGCTGCCGCCAGAACCAGCGGGCCCAGCCCAGCGCCTCGCGCCCGGTCCAGGCGAGCCGGCCGGCCGCGCCGGGGGCGCGGCTGCCGCCGAAGGAGCCGGGCACGGTCGTCTCCACGGGGGCCGTGGACAGCTGCGAGCCGGCCGCGCCGAGGTCGTCCTCGCCCGGCGGCGGTACGGCCGCGGTGTCGTCGGCGGGCGTGTCGGCGGCGCCCGTTGTCGTCTTGCTCATGGATCAGATCCCCACAGTGAAGCCGGTGGACCAGGTCTGCATCTCCTGCACCAGGCGGTCCCAGGCACCGGTCAGCAGCAGCGCGCCGGTCACGATCATCATCGTGCCGCCGACGCGCATCACCCACACATAGTGGCGCTTGACCCAGCCGAAGGCGCCGAGGGCCTTGCGGAAGGCGACCGCCGTGAGCACGAACGGGATGCCCAGCCCGGCGCAGTAGGCGACCGTCAGCAGCGCGCCGCGCCCGGCGCTGGCCTGCTGGAAGGAGAGCGTCTGCACCGCGGAGAGGGTCGGGCCGATGCACGGGGTCCAGCCGATCCCGAACAGGGCGCCGAGCAGGGGCGCGCCCACCAGGCCCGCGGTGGGCCGCCGGTGGAAGCGGAACTCACGCTGGCTCAGCCAGGGCGTCAGGCCCATGAAGAACAGGCCCATGAGGACCATGAGCACGCCCAGCACCTTGGACAGCACGCCCTTGTAGTCCTGCAGGGTCTGCCCGAAGTAGCCGAACAGCGCGCCGCCGGAGACGAAGACGACGGTGAAGCCGAGTACGAAGAGGCAGGCGCCGACGGCCATCCGCCCGCGCCGGGCCTCGGCCAGGTCCGTGCCGGTGACCCCGGTCACATAGGAGAGGTAGCCGGGGACGAGCGGCAGGACGCACGGGGAGAAGAAGGAGACGAGACCGCCCAGCACGGCGATGGGCAGCGCGAGCAGCAGGGCTCCGCTGAACACCGTCTGGTTGGGGTCGGTCGCTGCGGCCAGTAGCACGGGGGCTCACTTCTCCGCGAGGACCGGGTCGAGCATCTTGCGCAGCTTGTCCTCGCTGAGCGCCTGCAGGGCGCGCGCCGCGATGTTGCCGTCCCGGTCGACGACGATCGTGGTCGGGATGAGCTGCGGGTTGAGGGTGCCCTTCTTGAAGCGGAGCATCAGCTTGCCCGCGGGGTCGTACAGGCTCGGGTACGGCACCCCGAACTCCTTCTCGAACGCCTGGGCCGGCTGGGTGCTGGTGTCGCGGGTGTTGATGCCGACGAACTGCACGCCCTTGGCCGAGGTGTCCTTGGCCACCTTCACGAGGTTGGGCGCCTCGGCACGGCACGGTGCGCACCAGGAGCCCCAGACGTTGAGGACGACGATCCTGCCCTTGTAGGCGCCCAGGTCCAGCGGCTTGCCGTCGACGGTCCTGCCGGACAGGTCAGGGGCGGGTTTGCGGTCGCCCTTCTTGACGGTCGCGATGCCGTCGGAGCCGGTGATGAAGTTGGTGTTGCCCGAGCCGCCGGAGGTTCCTCCGGAGCCGCACGCGGTCAGGGTGAGTGCCGCGACGGCGCTCCCCGCGGCGAGCAGGGCGGCGCGGCCGCGGACGCGGGTGGTGCGCGTGCGGTGCGGACGGGACGGGCGGTTCGCCCGGTTCGAGCACTGGGGGGCGCGGCTGACGGCACTCATGTGAAAAGTTTCGCATGCCCGTTCCGGGGATCTTGCGCACCCCCCTGACGGCCGGAGAACCGCATCTCAGGCCGGGTTCTGCGCACCCTTCGCGCTCTGCGTCCCGGCGCCACCGGTGCCGGAGCCCGCACCGGCGCCCGCCGAGCCGGTGTCCTTCAGGAAGTCCTTCCAGCCCCCGGCCGGCCGCTGCCCGACGTCGAGGGTGCGCAGTGTGGCGAGTACCTCGGGCTTCTGGGCGTCCATCCAGTCGGCGAACTGCCGGAAGGAGACCAGACGCACGTCCGCGCCCTTCTCCTTCTCCCGCGCGATGTGCTTGAAGGCCTCCTCGACGGCGTCCATGTAGATGCCGCCGTTCCACTGCTCGAAGTGGTTGCCGATGAAGAGGGGTGCCCGGTTCGTCTCGTATGCCCGCTTGAATCCCTGGATGTACGCCTGGGCCGCCTGCTGCCGCCAGCCCGGGTAGTTGGCGGGCGGGGCCTTGGTGGAGTTCACCGACTGGTTGGCGAGCATGTTGTAGTCCATCGAGAGGACCTCGAACTTGCGCCCGGGGAAGGGTATCTGCTGCAACGGCAGGTCCCAGATCCCCAGCTTCTTGCGCGGCCACACCTGCCGGCCGCCGGGCGAGGAGGCGTCGTAGCGCCAGCCCAGGCGGCGGGCGGTGGGCAGCAGCCGGTCCTGGCCGAGCAGGCAGGGGGTGCGGCCGCCGACGAGCTCCTTGTCGTAGTCGAAGGGCAGGGAGGGCAGGTCGGTCCAGCCGGTGTTGGTGCGCCACTGCTTGACGAAGGACTTCGCCTGGTCGATCTCGCTCTGCCACTGCTTGGGCGTCCAGTTGGCGACGGTGCCGTGGCCGGAGCAGAAGTGGCCGTTGAAGTGGGTGCCGATCTCGTGGCCCTCGAGCCAGGCGCGGCGCACGTTGGCGAGCGTGGACTTGATGTGCTCGTCGGTCAGGTAGCCGATGTCGGAGGCGCCGCGGACGTTGTTCGGGGGGTCGTACAGGCGCTTCTTCGACTCCGGGAGCAGATACAGCCCGGAGAGGAAGAAGGTCATGTGGGCGTCGTGCTGCTTGGCCAGGTCCAGGAAGCGCGGGAACAGCCCGTTGCCGACCTCGCCGGCCCCGTCCCAGGAGAAGACGACGAACTGCGGCGGCGTCTGGCCGGGCTCCAGCGGCTCCGGCTTGGCGGGCTGGTGCGGCTGCTTGCCGGTGTACGACGTCGAGCCGTCGCCGATGGGCCGGGCGGAGGGCTGCCCCTTGCCGTCGCCGCGAGAACCCCCGCCCTTGGAACCGCCGCCGTCGCCGTCGCCGTCCGACGACTTGAGGGTGCCGCAGCCCGCGAGCCCGACGGCGGCCGCGGTGCCCGCGCCGAGGCCGAGTATTCCCCTTCGGGAGAAGGTGCGCATGAGATCCCCGATCCGTCACGTCCACTGGTGGTCACCCCATCAGAGGACGGGACGGACACGGGGGTTCCTGCCTACTATATGAATTCCGCAACAATTATTGCGAAATGATCCGCCGGATCCGCCGGGCTCGTGTCCGGCCGGTCGTGCGGCTCAGGCGCCGAAGGCCTTGCCCTGCCCCTTCACCGGCTTGGCGCCCGCGAGGAGATGGGCCGGCACCAGATCGCGGGCGGGCTCGGTGTAGCCGACGGAGACGATCCGGTCGCCCTGGTACGTGAACGTCGTCAGCGAGGCGAGCGTGCACTGCCGCTTGCGCGGGTCGTGCCACAGCCGCCGCCGCTCCACGTAGGAGCGCACGATCCAGATCGGCAACTGGTGGCTCACCAGCACCGCTTCGTGCCCGCGTGCCTGGTCCTTGGCCGCGTTCAGCGCGCCCATCATGCGTACCACCTGGTCGACGTACGGCTCGCCCCACGACGGCCGGAACGGGTTGACCACGTGCTTCCAGTTGCCCGGCCGGCGCAGCGCGCCGTCGCCGACGCCGAAGGTCTTGCCCTGGAAGACGTTCTCCGCCTCGATCAGCCGCTCGTCGGTGGCGAGGTCGAGCCCGTGCGCCTTGGCGATCGGGGTCGCCGTCTCCTGCGCCCGCTCCAGCGGGGAGGCGACGACGTAGGTGATGTCGCGGGAGGCGAGGTGCTCGGCGACCCGCTCGGCCATCTGCCGCCCGAGCGCGGAGAGGTGGTAGCCGGGCAGCCGCCCGTACAGCACCCCGCTCGGGTTCTCGACCTCTCCGTGCCGCATCAGGTGGACGACGGTGATGTCGCCGTTGCCGCTGCCGTTGCCGCCGTTGCCGTGGCTGACGCTGCCGGCGTCGCGGCTGCCGTTGACCGCGCTCATGCCGTCGCCTCCGCCGTCGCTTCCGCCGCCGCCCGTGCCGCCGCCGGAAGGGCGTCGGAGATCCGCTGGAGCGCCCGCTCGTCGTGGGCGGTGGAGACGAACCAGGACTCGAACGAGGAGGGCGGCAGATGGACGCCGTTCTCGAGCATCGCGTGGAAGAAGGCGGTGAAGCGGAACGACTCCTGCGCCCGGGCGTCGTCGTAGTCGCGCACCGGCCGGTCCGTGAAGAACACGGAGAACATGTTGGAGGCGTTCTGCAGCGTGTGCGCGACGCCCTCCTTGGCCAGCGCCTCGGAGACCATGGCCTGGATCTGCTGCGAGACGGCGTTCACCTTCGCGTACGCGGCCTCGTCGAGCAGCCGCAGCTGGGCGAGCCCGGCGGCGGTGGCGACCGGGTTCCCGGACAGGGTGCCGGCCTGGTAGACGGGCCCGGCCGGGGCCAGGTGCGCCATCACGTCGGCGCGTCCGCCGAACGCGGCGGCCGGGAAGCCGCCGCCCATCACCTTGCCGAAGGTCATCAGGTCGGGCACCACCCCGTCGACGCCGAACCACCCGGCGCGGCTGGTGCGGAACCCGGTCATCACCTCGTCGGAGATGTACAGCGCGCCGTTCGCCGCGCAGAGGTCCTTCAGCCCCTGGTTGAACCCGGGCAGCGGCGGCACCACGCCCATGTTGCCGGGCGACGCCTCGGTGATCACGCAGGCGATCTCGCCGGGGTGCGCGGCGAAGGCGGTGCGCACCGCGTCGAGGTCGTTGTACGGCAGCACGATGGTGTCGCTCGCCTGGGCGCCGGTGACCCCCGGGGTGTCCGGCAGCGCGAAGGTGGCGAGCCCGGAGCCGGCCGCGGCGAGCAGCGAGTCGACGTGCCCGTGGTAGCAGCCGGCGAACTTGACCACCTTGGACCGCCGGGTGAACCCGCGGGCGAGCCGGATGGCGGACATGGTGGCCTCGGTCCCGCTGGAGACGAGCCGCACCTGCTCCAGCGGCGCGACCCTGGCCACCATCTCCTCGGCGAGCGCGACCTCGCCCTCACCGGGCGTGCCGAAGGACGTGCCGCGCGCGACCGCCTCCTGCACGGCGGCGATCACCTCGGGGTGGGCGTGCCCGAGGATCATCGGCCCCCAGGAGCAGACCAGGTCGACGTACTCCCGCCCGTCGGCGTCCGTCAGGTAGGGGCCGCTGCCGGACACCATGAACCGGGGCGTACCGCCCACGGCCTGGAAGGCACGCACCGGCGAGTTCACGCCGCCGGGCGTCACGGCCGCCGCACGGTCGAACAGCGCCTGCGAGACGGGGGCTTCGTATGGATATGGCAGTTCGCTCATGACCTGCGGATTCTCCGATTTCTCGGGGGTCTCGGGGTGTCCCGGGTTTCCTGGCTTTCCCTGGATTCCGGCCCTTTGGCGGACTCCGGCGGGCAGTGACCTGTTCAGGGTAGGCCAGCGGGACGCGCGGGCCCGCGGGGCGGGGGCGGGGGCGGGGGGCACGGCGTACCGGCGACGGGGGCATGAGACGGACTGGGGGCGGGGGCGCGGCGGACTGGGGGGCGAGGGCGCGACGACCGCGGGGCGCACACGGCGGTCGCGAGGCGCACACGACGGGCGCGCGGCGCGTACGGCGGGCGCGCGGCCGGGGGGCGGATACGGGTCGCGTCCGGCGGAACCGACCGGCCCGCGAGCCGGATCACTCGGATTGTGGCGCACCCATCTGCGAAACTGGGCTTCGCGTACGTATAGACAAGGCGAAGGGTCGTGTCGAGGGCCTTGAAGATCCCCGCGGACTGATGTTTCGGCGCACGTTTCGGCGGGCGGCCGTGGGGGAGGTCACTGACACGATGATCGGGTTGCGCGGCGGGGGCCACGCGTCCTAGAAAAGCAGTCGGGTGGAGATATGCATCGCGGTGGCGGACTGGGCGAGGGGACTGATGACCTGGGTCCTCGACGTGCCCGGCGGGGAAGGCACCGACGCGAGGCGGAGGAAGCGGCCGAGACACGTCAGGAACACGGTGTGCCGGGTGAGCTCGAGCGGCCGGACCGGCGGTTCGATCACCGGATCGACCGCCGGGTGGAAGGCCTTCGGGCAGGGAGCGGGAATGGTGGTCGGGTGGGGGTGACGTACAAGTACTTCGGTGCGCCCGACGGTGCTACGGCTGCCCGCGTCCCGATCTCGATGCGCCCCGAGGAACTCGGCGGCGACGAGCTCGGCATGAACGGCATGTTCACCAAGATCAAGCCGGAGACCATGGCCGCGATGGTGCTGACCGGCATCGAGGGCGTCCCCCTGCACAAGGTGCCGCCGCTCGAGCTGGTCGTCCTGCACCCGGACTACGCCGTGGTGAAGCTCCCGATGACCGTCGTCGACCCCCTCCGGGACATCGGCGAGGAGGCCGTCGGCGCGGCCGCGTTCATCTGGTCCACGGTCCCGGACCGCGGCGGCCCGCGCGACGCCTTCAACGTGTACCAGCTCCTGCACGAGTGGCAGGACTTCTCACACCGGCTGCACGAGGCGGGGCACCAGCCGTACTGCCTGGTGTGGCCCTGAGCTGGGGTTTCGCTGGTCTTGGGCGGGGCTTTCGGGCCTCGCCCTCGTCAGGTGCCAGGAGGGGCCGTCAGGCGGCCAGGGCACATCGAGGGCACATTGGTTTCGGTGGGGGCACTGATGTGCCCTGGGCGGCGGGCGGGTCTCCGTTGCCCTCCGCCTCGGCTTCAGCTTCGGTGAAGGCGTCGTCGATCGCCTTGCGGGTGCGGGTCTCGCTGGAGGGCAGCAGGTGCGTGTACGTCCGGAGCGTGAAGCCCGGGTCCGAGTGGCCGAGGTACTCGGAGAGCGCCTTGATACTTTCGCCCGCGTCCAGGAGCTGAGGCGTAGGCGTGCCGAAGGGCGTGCACGCCTGACTATGAAGTCCGCCACGCCGACGTGCCTGATGTGGCCCGCAGCTACTTGCACGGGAGGGCGTCAGCTTCGGGGTCATTCCTCGATTCGTTGCAAAGCGGCTGCCCGGTGGTCACCTGCGGCTGCCAACCCGTCCACGAGGCGTCGCCACCGTGTGATCTGATTCGACAGCATTGCGTCACGTGAGTGAAGTGCCTTGAGCCAGTCGGTGAGGTACCAGCACTTGTTGGCGATGACGCGATAGTTGCCATCGGCCAAATGCTCGGCCCAGGCCAGCCCCGTGTCCCGCTGCCATTCAAGCGGAGCGCACTTGCCGAGTTGTGCGAGCGCGTCAAAAGCCTTGGGTTCCTGGCCGGCGATCCTCAACCAGCGAACGACGAGGTCGGCAATGGTGTCGGGGTGCAGCCAGCCTTCTCGCGCGCGGGCAAGCGTCGCGTCGATGTCAGCGTCGCTCATGTCAATCCCCGGGGCGGGCAGGAGCGCCCCCAACGCGTAGTCTCCCCAGTGGCGGTCTCGGCGCAGTTCGCTACCGTCGCCGATGGCGTCGAGGGCCGCCTCCATGACGACGGACCACACCTCCGGCAGAGTGGGACGCAGCTCGTCGTCGTACGTAAAGAGGACGGCGAGGTCACGGAAGAATTCGTACAGGCCGCGACCGTTGGCCGCGAGCCGCTGTGCATGCACCTTTAGCGGCTCGGTGTCACCGCGGACCGCCAGATTGACGATGACGCGAGCGCTGTCCTTGCTGTACCGGTTCTCGTACCCTTCCCTCGCCCAGTGGTCGGCGGCGCGGGCGTGGGCGTCCAGCAGGACTTCGACAAGTCCCTTCGCCTGATCCGCCACGCAGCTGTCGCCGACGGACGCGGCACCGGCGGCGACAAGTGGTGGGATCAGTGACGTCAGGTAGAGCCGCTCCGTCTCGACTTTGGGCAACGTCTGCTCGTAGGGACCGTCGAGCCGGGGACGGGCACGTGCACCCGTCTCTGGGTCCCAGTCGCCGAGGCGACAGTCCTGTAGTCCCGCCCGCACGGCGCTGAGCGCTGCTACGTGGCGGCACGGAAGCGATCGCTGGTCGGCGTCGCATGGCGCGGCCCAGACCCGGTCAACAGCCTGGGCGAACGCGATGCGTACCTCGTTGAAGTGGTTCGTGGTGCAGCGCTCCAAGACACCGATAATTGCCTGCCTATCGAGCTCGATGTCATCTGATGCCACGGCGAGGAGTGCCGGCAGACCGGTCGCCGCGGACCGGTCGGCGCCCAGCGAGTAGAAGGAGGAGGCGACGTACTCGGTACGGCTCGGTTCGGTGATCGCCTCGATCAGGACGGCCGTCGCCCAACGCAAGTCATCGACCGGCACGTCGATACGTCCGTGGGCGTGTGCGACGGCAGCGGCAGCAGCGACGGCGGCGATCGGGTCAAGCCGATTGAGAGTGGAGGCGGGCGGATCCTCGCCCAAGGACCGAGCCAAAGCGATGTCAGCCAGGAGCCTGTCGACAGGGGCAACGCGATCGGCGGCTCTGGCGTAGGTGTTCTGCAAGCGCATCGCCTGGCTGGCGCGGTCGATCATCTCGGTTTCGGGCCGCATCTGGGTCGCCAGCGGCTCGGGGTGCTGATATTGCACGATCAAGTTGCCAGAGTCATCGGGTTCCGGATGGAAGTTCTCCGGTCTGAACGTCGCCGCCCATCCCCGTACCGAGGCGAGGAAGCGATCAGCCTCCGCGCCACCCTGAGAGTCAGCGACAAGCTCCTCAGCACGGCGGACGAGTTCCTCGCCCGTGGCCGCAAGCTCGTTCAGCCGAGCCTGGTCGCCGGAAAGGGTCGCGCGAATCGTGAGTTCGGCGGCGACGTCGCGCAGACTACTTCGACGGCGAGAGAGACCGACAATATTAGGCGCATCCGGGCCCTGGACGTAGAGCACTCCTTCACTGGCAACGCGTGCGAATTCCAGGTGCCATACGTCCAGATTGCGCATCCAAGGATTCAACAGATCATCTGCCTGCTCCAGATGACGCACGAGGAATCCGACCACGAGACCGGGCATAGCCAGGTTATTGCAGTCACGCAGCAGCAACTGCACGATCCGCTCAAGTGGGACGTCAGCGAGGGCGACGAGCTGGTCGGCGAGCCGCTCGACAGCAAGTAGCGCACTCACACACGGGTACGGCCCAACAGACGAACCTCGATACCACGCCCACACGTGTGCGTCTCCGACGCAGCGCCTGACACCGACTCCCGGAATATCCAGGTCCGCTCCGGTCAGTTCGTCGGGCGGCGCCTGAGTGTAGGCGTCGTGGTCCCCGACACGGATGGCCGCCGCGTGGTCGAGCATCCGGTTGATCAATGCCAGCGTCGGCACGAGCCGGACCCTCAGCAGTTGCCAGAAGGGGCCACGGTACCACCCGGCCATCCGTTCGGTGATGCTTCCACTGCCGCGGTGGTGCCGGATGCCATCATCGAACGGATAAAAACCAGATCGGCCATATCTGCCCGCCTCGGCATCGTACCGTTCGATGTAGTAGGACTCCGTCAGGGTCAGGAGCAGGTCCGGCTGATGTTTGGCCATCTCCGCCACGGACCAGAAATTCTCCACAACAGGTTCGAGACGAGCCCCTCCGTCGTCGGCAATTCCCCTTAGAAACCTCTCAGCCCGCCCATCGAGATCGGGGCCGAGCATTGCCAAAGCTTCCACTGCGAACTCGTCCCAATGCTCCGGTTCGGCTGCGAGGATACGGTCCCGCACCAGCTGCCGAATAGGGTCGGAAACATCCGTCTCGGCTTGCACCAGTCCGCGCAGCCAGGCCAGCACCAGTTCGCGGACGGATCGGCTCATACCATCCGCAGCCCAGAGATCACCGTCGGAATCGGCGTCCCATTCGCGGCAGAAGCTCAGCTCGACCAGCGGCGCGAGCACCACCGGATCACCGATGTCGTGGGGGGCGTAGCGCTGCATGGCCAGCCGGATCACGGTACGCAAGCCGGCTTGCCGGTCGGCCTGCAGCTCAGGCCATGTCCGGCCGAGGACGTCACCGGCGGCACCGAGGGTTAGCACCGCCTCCCAGGGCACATCCGACCACCGCTCGCCATGGTCGGATGCGATCTTGTCAAAGATTGCCCGCAGATACGCGAGTGATTGCCTGACATCGGCGGCGGTGAGCAGCTGGGCCTGGCATGCGACGCGTGCGGCACGTAGGGCCCAGCGCGGTGCCTCCGCAGTCGAGAGGAGACCGAAACCGTCCGTGACGAGCACCCGCACGATTGCCATGTCCCGCACTAGATCACTGGCAAATCGATCAGACGGGTTCCAGGCGCTGGTCGCATTGAGGGGCGCCAGCAGACCGTCGGAACGCAAAGAAGGCAACGCGACCGAGTCAGGTGACACAGAGTTATCGTGGGGCAGCAGTTGGCGTCTGGCCAGCGCACGAAGAGACTGATCACGAGCGTCAGGAGAAGGTCCACCTGGTGGCACCATCTCTCCGCAGCGCACCAAGTGACGCCAGACGGCTGCGAACAGGTCAGCCTCGGACACCGCCCCCTCAGGGGCCGAAACGCCCGGCCCCGCGCGCAACAGCATGTCGACCAGTCCCGGTCTGCCCAGCAGCCACTGGGCACGCTCGTCGTCGGCCCATCGCCGTAGCTGTGGGAAAGCCTTGACCACCTGCTCGATCTCAGCCGAGGTCAGCGCAGGAACCTCATGCTCATGGACAAGGTCCTCGACAGCCCCGCCGTCTCGCACCGTACTTTGCGCGGCCTGCAGGAGCACATCACGTGTGGCTCCGGAACCATCGGTGCGGGTCACCGCAACCACGCCAAGCCCGGTGGTCATGGCCGCTCGAGCGAGATCCGAGAGCAACTGGGCGCGGCCTTCCAGTACCGACTCCGCGCCATCGACGACCAGCAGACGCCCCGTGGCCACGGCTGAGGCTCCCAGCACCGTGGTGACGCGGGCACCGAGCAATGCCTCGAATTCCGCCAGCCTTGCGGGCATCTCTCGCAGGTTTAGCACTATGACTGCAACACCATCGGCTCGCAGCCGCCCGGCTGTGCGCAGGGCCAGGGCGGACTTACCAGCATCCGGCTCACCAGTGACGACCAGCGCGGTCGCCTGTGATGCGGCCGTTCTCATTTCGACAGCCAGGGCGTTCCCGGCTTCGGTGCGCTGCAGTTCAAGGTTTTCGCCAGCACTGGTCAAGCGGAACCGCACGAGATTCTCGGCTGTCTCCGACAGGGCGTCAAGGACACGCCATGCTGCGGCGTGGGACGGGGAGCGGTCGACAACCGCCGTTCCGGAGAGCTGCCTTCGCAGCATGCTGCCGGTGACTGACGCGCCCGCCGGCGCATAGCTCCGAGAAAGCCTCTCCAGCGCTTCGAACAGCGCATCGGCGGCCGCCACCGAGGAGTCAGGAACAACGCTTCGCAGGCGTCCCACGACCGCCGTACGGTCGGACTCCTCAACGCCCTCCAACCTCAGCTCCCACAACCACAACACGTGCAGTACTCGCCAGGTCAGCTCCGCGTCAGGTGTCTCGGTGCTTACCTTTTGGCTGGCCGCCGCCTGAGCGATCAACGCATCCAGGTGGGTCAACCGAGTGCGAACAGCGCCGTTCGTACGTCCCGCCTGCTCCACCGCTGCCCGGAACGACTCCCCGTCGGGCTGCCCGTGAGCAATCACAGCCAGCTCGCGCACCTGCTGTACGGCCGGATTCGGACTGGCTACGGCAAGTGCCAGCCGCCAACGCCCCGCGCTGGCCTCATCCCAGTGGTCGGTGACGACCCGCAGGTAGGACACGAGCAGGTCCGCCGTAGAGTCGTCACTGGATGTGAAGCTCGGGGCTCGGCGCACCCCGATCGACAACCGCCGCTGCGCGCCGGAAGCCGTATCACCAACGACGATCAGGTCGTCCACAGCGCTGAACCGGCTGTCTTGGAAACGCACTGCTACCGGCATCACGTCATCGCCCAGCGCCGGGACGGGGTCACTTAGGAGGAGGTGGGCCAGCAGGACAGCTCCGAAGCGATGCTCCAGGACGGTGCCACCACCACCCGTCGAGTACGGGCTGGCTACCTTTTCCTCTTTGTCGCGATCCACCATCTCTGCAGAATATGGCGCACCACTGTCACCACAGGCGAGTAGGTCAATAAGACGTGGTCCACGACCCCGCCCCCGCCATGTGCGGACAACCCGTCAGGCAGCCAGAGCGCCTTGAGAGCACTTGGATTTCGTTGGGGGCCCTGTCGTACTCCCAGCTTCGGGCTCCAAGTCTTCGGTAAAGGCGTCGTCGATCGCCTTGCGGGTGCGGGTCTCGCTGGAGGGCAGCAGGTGCGTGTACGTCCGGCTGGTCGGCACGATCGGCTTCGCCCTGTCCTATGACGCCCTTCGGCAGATGACCGTCGCCATCCACATCCGCGGAATACTCACCTACGCCTTCCCGCTCATAATCGACGGTTTCATCGCCATCGGCGTCGCTGCCTTGCTCATCCTGCGCACCGCACCCTGGCGTTCCCGGCTGTACGTCTGGGCGCTCGTCGGCCTCGCCACCGTCACCAGCATCTGGGCGAACGCCCTGCACGCCGTCCGTCTCAACCAGGAAGCCCACACCACCGGACTTCGCCTGGACGACGTCACCGTCGGCGCCCTGTCCGCCATCGCCCCGCTCGCGCTCGCCGGGGCCGTCCACCTCGACCTCGTCATCCGCCGCCACCCCGCGACTCGGCACGTCCTCCCCAAGAGCGGCGCCGCCCACCGCCACATACCACCCAGCCGCCACGATCACGTCGAGGAAGCGCCGCAGCGGCCCGTGCCGGGCGAAGACATTCCCGGCACACCAACAGCCACGCCACAGGCACAGAATGTGGCGGAAGACGCGGTGGACGTGGCGGAAGACCTGGCCGATGCGGCAGATGCCCCGCAGCAGCCTGCCCGGCCGAAGGGTCGGCAGCCCAGCGCCCCCATGGATGAACTTCTGGCTCTCGGCCGCACCGCACCCCTGGGCCGCAACGGACGAGTCTCACGCCGCCACGTCGAATCGGCGATCCGGGCCCAGGGCTACCCCATCGGCAGAGACCGTCTGACCGAAGTCGCCCGCCGCCTGCAAGCCGAACTCGATCGCGCACCCGCCCGAGCTTCCTGACCTTCACCGCCCGATCGACACCGCTCGTCCCAGCGCCGCAGCGCGGGGACGGCAGAGGGGCGGCACCAGCTGCTCCCTCACCGTCCAGCAACCAACACCCGCCGAGAGCTGCTAGATGCACGATTCCCAGCCTGAACCGCGCCCCAGCCAGCAGGAGATGACCACGAGCGCCACCCAGCCAGCAAGGTATGCCGTTGGACCGTCCAAGGGTCGGCCCAACGGGGACGCCTCCGCCCCGGGGGTGGCGAAGGCCCTCGAACGCCAGGGGGCGCCCGAGAAGGAGCAACTGACCGACGCTGCGCCCGCCGTACTGCCACGTGCCGCCGAAGCCGCTGCCCTGCACCGCATCGCTCGCCGCCGCAAGCGCCAAGACACCCAGCGCAAGGAGCGCGTCGACGTGCGCTACAGCGTTGACGAGAAGACCGCGATCCTCCGCAAAGCCCGGTCACTGAACATCGCCGGCGCCCACTACGTCGGAGCCGTCGTCATGGCACACATCCACGGCGACCTCGCCCTACCAGGTCAGCGCACCCCGCTCGACGACTACATCGACGAGCTGACCGCCCTGCGTGAGCAGATCGCCAAGATCGGCAACAACATCAACCAGATCGCCAGGAAGCTCAACTCCGGCGGTCATCCACACCCTGGGGGCGCCACCGCCCTGGCCCAGGCCGAGCGCACCCTGACCGCAGTCCGTGCTGCCGTCGGCGAGATCGCGGCAGCCGCGAACCAGGCCGTCTTGAAGAAGGCGGCCTGGTGATCGCGAAGATCAGCAGCGGCAAGGATACGGCCGGCCTGATCCGCTACCTGTTCGACACCAAGAAGGCCAAGGACCACACCGATCCGCACCTGGTCGCCTCCTGGGACGGCTTCGCCCCCGACCCCGGTCGCAGCAACGACTTCACCGCCACGAAGAAACTCCTGGTAGCCGACCTCGACCTCCGTGTCAAGCAAGCCCGTCGCCTGAGCCGCGCGCCCGAGCGGCACGTGTGGCACTGCTCCATCCGCGCCGCCACAGCCGACCGCCACCTCAGCGATGAGGAGTGGGCCGACATCGCCCGCCGGGTTGCGGCGGCCACCGGCATCGCGCCACAAGGCGACCCGGACGGCTGCCGCTGGGTCGCTGTCTGCCACGCGCCCGATCACATTCACATCGCCGCCACCAAAGTCCGCGGCGACCTGCGCACCGCACGCCACTGGAACGACTACCTCACCGCCGACCGCGAACTGGCAGCGATCGAGAAAGAGTACGGCCTCCATCAGATCGTGCGCGGTGACCGCACAGCCGCCAAGCGCCCGACCCGCGCCGAGCAGGAAAAGGCCCGCCGCCAAGGCCGGCACAAAACCTCCCGCGAACGCCTGCGCACCACCGTCCGCCAACTGGTGTCCATCGCCACCAGCCCAGAAGAGTTCCTCAGCATGCTCAACGACATCGAGAGCGTCCTCGTCGACGTCCAGCACTTCCCCTCCGGGGAGATACGCGGTTACAAGGTCGCCGTCGAAGGCGACACCAACACCGCAGGCCAGCCGATCTGGTTCTCCGGCTCCGAACTCGCCCCCGACCTGTCCTTCCCCAAAATCGCTCAACGTCTCACCAACATCGAAGCCCCACCGGTCACCGAGTCAAGCAAGCGGCGCAGGCCGGCCCCCTGGGACCAGGCCACCACGGCGGTCGAACGCATACCCCACTACCTCGACCAAGGTGACGACGAAGCCTCCCAAGCCCACCTCGCCGCCTTCGGCGAAGCCCTTGACGCGGTGGCCCTTCTCGCCCCCCATACGCTTCGGCCCCAACTCCGTGAGTCAGCGACCGCCTTCGAGCGCGCAACCCGCTCCCGCATCCGAGCCGAACATCACCACGCCCGAGCGTTGCGCGGCGCCGTCCGGGCGATGCTCCGCGAGCCAGTTCCCAGGGACGGCGCCGTTCTGGCGGTGTTCCTCGACGCCGCGATCCTCCTCGTCGTCGCCGCAGCCCGCTGGCACCAGCTCCGCCGCCACGACCAGCAGATTCAAGCCGCCCACCAGACCCTGCTCCACCTACAAGCCGCCTACGACCAAGCGGCAGCCACACCCTTGGCTGCACTGGCCCAGCGTCGGCCACCCCAACCAGCCGTGAACCAGCACATCCGCCATATACGCCAGGCCGTGCCCGACCACGCCGAGCGAATCATCGAGGATCCCGCCTTCGAGGCCCTCGTCACCACACTCGCCGAAGCCGAGGCTGCGGGCCACGACCCAAGACGAATCCTCCAGCAGACCGTCGATCAACGTGCCCTGGACGATGCTCGCCACCCCGCACGGGTCCTGACCTGGCGCATCCAGCGCATCAGCGTCCGGTCGGCACCGAACGCATGGCCCCGTACCCCTGCTTCGACCGGGCAGACGCCACCCACGTCGACAGAGCGGCCTCCGGCGCAGCAGCCCGCACCGGGCAGCCAGCGCCACCGCTGACTTATAGCTGACTGCCGGACCGCGCCCTCAAGCCCACGCGCTTCCGTGATCGGCAGGCACGTGGGCCTCAAGACGGCTGCCCTCGCAGCAAATCACGGACACCGGAGAAGCGCTTGTGCAAGAACTCGTACATCAACTAAAGTCTGCCGGGCAGTGAAGTGCTCCAATGCGAAGTCCGACCAGAGGAGTCGTCCGCATGAGTGTGCCTCTTTCCCTCTGGGCGACCGAGGTGTTCGGCAAGCAGGCTTCAGCAGTTCGCGTGGGCATTGGGCAGGCGCTGCGGAACATGCAGGCCAACGCTCAGGCTGCGCAGGAGCAGACCGATTCGCGCACCAACCACACCTACGGCTCGGCCCGTTGGCAGGGCCAGTTCGAGCGGGTGTGGGAAGAGCTGAAGGACTTGCCGGGAGCCGTTCCCGTCAAGCCGTTCGGGTTCCCGTTCGAGCTCATGCTCGTCGGACGCGGTCTGATCTATCCCTTCCTCTACTCGAAGACCAAGTCGGACGTACGCACAGCCCGTATCCCTCGCGAGTCCCGGCTGGTGCAGGAACTGTTCACCTTCGCACCCGAACCGGCTCATGTGCAGGACGCGTTCGACTTCGACGGCTTCGGTGAGGCCGGGCAGGTAGTGGAGCCGCGAGGCGGTCTCGCGACCGTGCCGCCCGAGACGCGCCTGATTCTGGTGCCCTTCGCCTGCAATGCCTCCGAGCTGCTGGATGCGCACTGGGGTATGGCCGCGCTGGGTGCGGACCGGCGCTTGGTGTGGGAGACGGTTCCCGAACCCCTCACCCTGCCTGACACCGTCACCTTCCACGGGCAGCGTCTCAGGAGCATTCCCAAGCAGCCGGCGTCGCCCGAACTGGAACTGACCAGCTTCGACGGCGGAGCAGAGCCGACCCTTACGCTGTCGTCGCGTGCGAACGTGGATCAGCAGCGTGACGTTCCGCCGCTGACCGAAGCAGAGCCGGCCGACGACCAGACCAGCGAAGACGATGCGAACCATTAAGCAAGACCTCATCCCAGGCTTGGAGGAGCGGGGCACAACGCCCCAGGCCATCTCCGACGGCTTCGATCCAGCCCGGCTGACGCAGGCGCGTCGGTTGGCCGAGATGACGAAGAAGGACGTCGCGCACGCCCTTGGGGTGACCCCTGCGGCGGTGGGTCAGTATGAGACGGGCGTATCTCGCCCTCGTCCTGACCTCATTCCTCGCCTTGCCGAAGTACTCGGCGTACCTGCCACTTTCTTCCTGGTCGGCCGTCCGGCGAACCGGCTCGACTCCTCCATGGCCCACTTCCGTAGCTTGCGCAGCACGCCGAAGTCCCAGAGAGAACGGGCCTTGGCTTTTGCCGAACAGGTGTGGGAACTCACCTACGCCCTCGAACGGCGGATCCAGCTTCCCCTCGTAAACCTGCCCGGCTTCGCCGGTGGTGAGGTCCATCCTGGAGCAGAGCTGCCCACGGACCCGGCTGCGGCAGCACGCGAGCTGCGGCGGCGCTGGGGCATAGGAGGCGGCCCCGTCACCCATCTGGTCCGACGCATGGAATCCCACGGCATCGTTGTCGTGATGCCCCCGGCGTCCGACCCTTCGGCCGCCACGGTCGACGCGTTCTCTACGCGCGCGGCACGGCCGCTTGTGGTCCTCACTGCCAACCGCGCTGACGACGTCTACCGCCACCGCTTCACGGCCGCCCATGAACTGGGACACCTCGTACTCCACGGCGACGCCACCGGTGACAGCCGTCAGGAGAAAGAGGCTGACGCCTTCGCCGCCGAGTTCCTCACTCCGCAAGACAGCATCCTTCCTCTCCTGCCCAAGCGAATGGACCTCGCCCGCCTGGCCGAACTCCGCCAGATTTGGGGCGTCTCCATCCACTCACTCGTCTACCGGTGTCGTGAACTGGGGCTTATCTCCGACGCCACAACCAGCCGTACCTACCAACGTCTCCGAGCCCTGGACGGCCAACCGGGTTTCATTCCGGAGTCGGTTTCGAACTACTCCGGTGAGCAGCCGTCCCTACTCCGCCAAGCCTTCGAGCTGGCCTGCAAGGAAGCCGACCTGTCGGTGGCCGCGCTGGCGCATGAACTGGCCTGGACGACCAAGCGAGTCCGCGAGCTGCTCGAGGTCCAGGAACAGCGCCCCGTTCTACGCCTCGTGCAGTAGTGACTCAGTGTCGCCCTGGCTTAAGGAAGCGTGCTTCTCGTTGGGCAGCCAGTCGGTTCGCCAAGGCACCGGAGCCGAGCTTGCTCAAGGCCCGGAGGCTGCTGGTTCGCCGACTCCACTGCCAGAGCGGGTCATCCGTATCTACAGGGGTGTGGAAGGGCAGCACCGGGATGCCGTGCGCGTCGAAGGGACCTACGTCGAGGTAACGCAGACCGCCGGTGCCGCACAGATAGTGGGTGCTGCCGGTGGCCGCGGCGAGGTCGGCGAGGCGCTCGGACCGGCCCTGGCGGGTGGGGACCTCACTGCTGTCCAGCACTTCCCCTGTCCAGCCGAGAGCGGTGAGCAGGGCGGTCGTCGATGTTCTCGCGATGCCGGCCACGTGGTCTGTGGTGTCGAATGTGTCCAAGACCATGCCCAGGACCTCGCACACGGCATTCCAGTGGGGACTGCGGCCGTAATACTGGCGCACGAGCAGCTCGACCGTCCGGCGTGAGCGGCGCGCATCAACGAGCCGCGCCTGGTTGATCAGTGTGGGGCGCCCGTGGGGAAGGTGCGTCGGCAGCGTGAGCCACTGCTGCCGACCGGGATCGTCCATGGCGGCGAGACGTGCGCGGTGCTGGTAGTCGCGCCGGGCGAACTGCACGTCGTCGAGGACGACCCAGCGGTCGGCGGCGAAGAGCTTCGCCAACGTGGACAACCGTGGGAACAAGTTCGGTTGGTGGATCGCGCACACCCCGCCCGGCGGGCCGGCGCGAGGTGGCTCAGGTGCTGATGAGACGGCTGTCGAAGCCGGCGCGCAGAAGGCGCTCGTAAGCGTCATGCACATCCCCCGGTACGTCCTGCTCGACGGCGAAGCCGAGCTTCGGGTACTCGATCACCCGTTGCAGGTCGCCGACGAGCATGTCGACGACGAGCTTCTCGTCGCCGATGGACTTGATGTAGTCGTCCAGCTCCAGCGGCTCGGAGGCGCAGACGACGTCCGCCTCGGGCCACAACTTGCGGCAGGTCGCGTACGAACGGCGTTCCATGTACGGCTTGGAGATCAGCATCAGCGACTCGACCTCCACCCCGGCCTCGGCCAGCAGTTCGCGGGAGAAGGTGATGTTTTGGCCGGTGTTGGCCGCTTTCGGCTCGACCAGGATCGCCTCGTCCGGCACGCCCAGGCTCAAGGCGTGCTCGCGGTAGTGGACGGCCTCGCCGCGCGGGAAGCGTGCGCGGGTGGTGGGGCTGTTGCCGCCGCTGAAGACCAGGACGGGAAAGAGGCCGGCGTGGTAGAGGTCGGCTGCCGCGGTGGCCACACCGAGGTCGTGGCTGCCGAGGCCGATCGCCGCCGAGCAGGGTCGCTGCTCGTGGCCCATCTGGTGGTAGTTCCAGATCAGTGTCGTGTCGTGGAACTGCTCGTCGGTGATCTGGCGCTGCTCGTGCTGCGGCACTGGCACTCCCTGGCTCATCGCTGCTGGCCCTTTCGGATGCCCTCGATGCTGCGCAGCTGGTGGCTCAGCCCGTACTGCTGGGCCACCTGTGCCGCCTGGTCGAGGACGGACAGCCCATCATTCCGGGTCGCCGCATCCGACAGAAGGATGTGTCCGTAGGCGGTGTCCAACCGAACCCGCTGCATCGGGGAGTCGACGGTACCGGTGGTGCGCGCGATGTCGATGTAGTGCAGGGCCTGCTTCAGGTCGCCGGCGCCGCGGTGGGCCAGGGCCAGCTTCTGGTGGGCGACCGACCAGTCCTCCGGTTCGCCCAGGTCCTCGAAGGCGCAGGTGGCGGCCGTCATCACGTTGGTGGCGTACTCGTTGTTGCCCTCCTTGCTCAGCGCCGTACCCACCCAGAGCCGGGCTCGGGCTCGGTCGCGAAGACTCAGGCGTTCGTCCGTGGCGAGGAGCTCGTACTGGCGGGCGGAGGCTTCCAGTTGTCCCGACATCTCCTGGACAACGGCGAGGGAGAGCTCGATCTGGGCCACTCGGCGCGGGATGTCGAGCTCGGTGAACATGCCGCGGGCCGTCAGGTAGGAGTGCCGGGCGGAGAGCGGGCCGAGGATCGCGCCCTGGTCCCGTTGCAGGTCGCCGAGAAGGACCAGCGAGCGGCCGTACAGATACAAGCCGTTGTCGTCCAGTTGGTGCGGATCGAGGCGTCCCAGCCAGCGGTTCAGCAAGGTCGTGGCGAAGGGGAAGTTCTGGCGGCTGACGCAGACCACGGCCCGCTCGATGTCCTCGGTCCAGGTCTCGTAGTCCGCCGGCCGTGCGCTCTTCCGCTCGGGAAACAGCAGTGCCTCGAACCGGGCCTGGGCGGCGGAGCCCGCGCGGGCGAGCGCGGTGTCGAGGATGGCCTGGGTGTCCGGCCGGGGGTGGGTTTCCGTGCCGAGGCTCTCCCACTTGGCGACCGTGCGCAGCGCGACGCCGAGGTGCTCGGCGAAAGCGCGCGTGCTCATGCGCAGCGCGGCGCGCAGGGCGCTCGCTTCCCGGCCGGACCATTGCTGCACGTTGACCACGGATGACCTCCCTCCGTCACGTATGGAAGCACTCTCAGTGACGATGTGGGGCGGAAAGTGCAACGGAAGTGCAACAGCAGGTCATTTCGAGGCCGATCAAGGCGGTCGACGCTAGGGGCATGGACGACGAACTCATCACGGAACGCCGGCCCGTCGCCTTCCCCCAGGTCTTCGGTTACCTGCGCCACGTCACGGGTGGCCTCTCCCGCCACGCGGCGCTCGTCGACTGCCTCACCGAGTACTGCCGGCAGCATGAGCTGACCTTGTGCGGCGTGTTCGCGGACCGAGAGGCGACGGTGGCCGTCCGGTCCCCCGCCTTCGTCGGCCTCTTGGACGCGCTCGAACTGCCCGACATCTATGGAGCCGTGGTCCCGGCCCTCAGCCACCTCGGCCCGAAGCGTGTTGCAGCCGATCGGAAGCGACAGATAACGGCGACAGACGCCCGTCTGCTCGTGGTCCGCTCCACCAGGCCGTTGACGGCCCCCGCGCGTTTCCGCAGAGAGAGCCCCGGCCTCCAGCACCAAGGGGGCACGTGATGTCTCTTCGCGATGCGCTGCGAAGCGCACCCATGGTCGACGCCATGCCGGGACTGCGTCTGCTCCGAGTCGGCGACGGCTGGGACCTCGTACGCATTTCCGCGGACATCGGCTTCCTGGCCCTGGCCCACCTGCGGGCCACCCGTGCAGCGATCGGTCCGGTGCTGTACGACGGGCCCAACGAACGCCTCTACTACGCCATCGGGATCGGCACCGCCGAACGCTGGGCCGACCTGCCGGTACGGCATCTGTCCGCCAACTCATGGCTCGTCGCACCCGGCCCGGAGCAGATCGACGACTGGTTCGGCGGCTGGTGCGAGCTGCCTGACGACGACACCCTCACCGACGCCGACGCCCTCCACGCCGCACTCCAGCACCCGTGTGTCACTGCCGCTACCGCTCTGGAGGAGGTGGGCCGGTGAGTACCAGAGCGGTCGTGTGCCACAAGGAGTGGACCTTCCAGCCCGACCGGGAACCTGACGCCGAGCCCACCACCTACGCAATGCAGTGCGCGGTCTGCGGCGAGACCTCACTGTCCAGTACCGACTTCGCCGAACCGCAGAGCTGGGTGTTCACGCACGGTGGCCGCAATCCCTCGCACCTTACGTACCGGGAGATCATCACGCGCCCGTGGAGGGCCTGGTGGAAGCTGTGAACCGCCTTGTCGCCGCCCAGGTCGCCCGGGCCTCCCGTTACGCCGGACCACTGCTGATCGTGCTCGTGTCCGGCTCATGCGGCTTCGTGATCGGCGTGGCCGCCTTGGCCGCACGGATCACGCCCTGACCCGCGATTCGCGAAGGGATCCACCGGCCGAGTTGGCGGCCAACCTGATCGCCGCCCACCACCAGGCTCGACCAACCCCTCGTATCCAACCTGTGGAGGTTCCATGATCGAGACGAACGCCGACACCCAGAGGTTGAGGACCAAAACAGCTCCGTGGCTCGTGGCCAGCCCGTTTCTCGCCCAGTACCTCCTCGTCCAGCCTGGCCGGGCGGCTGGCGTGCGCATCCCGGAGGTCCGCTACGAGGAGCTGCGGGCCGCGGGTGCGGAAGGCCGATCCGTCCCGGACTGGCTGGCTGACGCGGCGAGGGAAGCGTGGGAAACCGAGTTGCCCGCGTCGCCGGTCGGCGACGTCGTCCTCGTCCGTGAGCGGTCCCGGTACGGGTACGGGTACGGTAAGGCGTCATGGGAGATCAACCTCGGCTGTGACTACGACTGCGAGTTCTGCTACCTCGGGGAGAAGCGGTTCGAGGGCTTGGACTGGGCCGGTAAGCAGGCGCTGCTACAGACGCTGAGGGACGCCGGTGTCTTGTGGTTGCAGATCACTGGCGGTGAGGCGCTGATCGACCGCGAGTTCGGCGCCGCGTACGAGTACGCCCACCAGCTCGGGATGATGGTCCAGGTCTCGTCCAACGGCTCCTCACTGCGGAAGCAGCCGATCCGGGACCTGTTCGCCCGCCACCGGCCATACCGACTGACCCTGAGCGTCTACGGCGCCACCGCTGAGACTTACGACAAGGTGACGCGGAACCGCGGGGCGTTCGGCCGGTTCCTGATGGGCCTGGATGCCGCCCGCGAGGACAGGCTGCCGGTCCGCCTGAACGTGATCGTCTCCGACGGCAACGCGCACGAGACAGACGCGATGGTGTGCCTCGCGAAGTCGTACGGCTTCCCGCACCAGGTCTTCACGAACATGTCGCCCACGATCGACGGCGAGGCGAACCCCCTAGCGACGCAGGCAATGGGGCACCTCAAGGCCCGCAGCGTCTTCACCGGCTGCAATGCCGGCCACACGTTCTTCCACGTCAACCCGCACGGCATCGCATCGATCTGCAAGGTCGGCCGCGACCCGAGTGTGAACCTCATCACCGAGGGCGTCGAAGCCCTCCCCCGACTCGGCGCGGTCGCCGAGTCCCTACAGCTCCGCACCGGTGGATGCTCCGGCTGCACGAAGGTCGGCACATGTCGCACGTGCCGACCGCTGGCCAGGCTCTACCAGGAGGCGGGGGACCGACGAGAGCTCTACTGCCAGCATGGAGGTTACGGATCATGACTCCGCCCACCGCAACCCTGACCCCGCCCCGCGAACCGGTCATGCTCACCATCGGCCGACGCCCGGCGGACAACCCGACCAGCGCCCTGCCGGTGCCGCTGACCGCCGCGTCGATCAAGGACGACGAGTTCCAGATCATCGCCGACCTGGACGAGGCTGCCGAGGGCGCCGAGTGCAGCTGCTCGGCCGGTGACGACCAGCCGTACTAACTACGGGCGGCGCCCGTGCCGCCCGCTCGTTCCACCCTCTCAGTGCCGCCCCGGCCGTACCCTGGCCGGGGCGGCACTCCCTGTACCCGAGCACCCCTGAGGAACCGCGCGTGTCCATGTCCCGCATCCCCTTCGAGCGGCTCCCCGCCAGCATCCGCCGGGCCATCGCCGACAAAGCCGGCGCCGTCCACCAGGCGGCCACCGCGCCAGGCGGCATGAACTCCGGCATCGCCTCCGTCCTGGAGACCGAAAGCGGCAGGGTCTTCGTGAAGGGCATCCCGACCGACCACCCCCAGGTCGGTGCACAGCGCCGCGAGGCGGCGATCGCCCCGCATCTTCCGGCGTCCTGCCCACGCCTGTACTGGCACCTGGAACTCGATGGCTGGAATCTTCTCGGCTACGAGGTGGTCGAGGGCCGCCACGCCGACTATGCGCCCGGCTCACCCGACCTGCCGCTCGTGGAAGCCGCGCTCGTCGAGCTACAAGCAGTCACGGCCCCAGCCGACATCGAGATCAAGGAAGCTGTCGACCGGTGGGCGGACTACGCCCCGCCGGGGACGTTGCAGTACTTCAGCGGTGACACCCTCCTGCACACCGACTTCGCCCCGGATAACGTACTGATCGTTGGCAAACGGGCCCGGCTCGTCGACTGGGCGTGGCCGACGCGAGGTGCAGCATGGATCGACCCGGGCGCCCTGGCACTGCGACTCATGGACTCCGGCCACCTGGTGGAGGAGGCGGTCGCCTTCGCGGGCCGCTTTCCGTCATGGCGGGACGCCGAACCGGAAGCCCTCGCGGCGTTCGGCGCGGCCACCGCGGCACTGTGGCGAGAGATCGCCGAGGAAGACGGGATCCCGTGGAAGCGGGGAATGGTAGAGCGGGCGGCGACATTCGCGTATGTCCTTGCCAAGGGGTAGGTGCTCCGGGTCCTCGGTGAAGCCCAGCGGCGTTAGCCGCGATCTTGCATGAGGTCCGTCAGTTTGCTCCCGCGCCCTTACAGTCAGCTTGGGTTGCTCAGCCCGGATTCACCGGCTGCAGACCGCCCAGGATATTGAGCAAAATCTACAGTCGGCGTTCTACACGGAACCTTCCGGATTGGCCCACTCATCGATGACCGCCGCAGTGTTCGTCAGCGACTGTTCGACGATCTCGGCGAGATCGTCGATGTCGTTGCAGGATGGAAAGTAGACCGACGCTAGATCAAACACGGGGGCCTTGAGATCGACCTTTGACAGGTCGACGCGTCGATTGAGGTCGTAATGTACCAGGGTGTTACGGAACGGCTTTGCGTTCCGATCCATGATTGTCTGTGCAGCAGGTGCATCGAGAATTTCCTGAAGAGCCCGGGCCGACCGAGGCGTGAGCGGGTATCTCTGATCGGCGCGCAGGACTTTCAGACTACCGAGCACCTGGTAGATCGTAAGGAACCTGATCTTGAACTCCGTATAGTCGAACCTTCCATCAGTGCCGACCGACGGGATGGCTGCACTAACGAAATTTACCATACAGCGAAACACTGTCAGAAGGGCATTGAGATCCATGCTTCCGGGACCGTTGAAACCTCGACCGTAGTAGTCGACAGAGTGAATATCATTGCCAATCTCACCCATTTTCCATGGGTCGATTTTACTGAAGAACGTCGCACCACCTCCGGCTGGGGCCTGGGCACCCAGATGCCTAAAGTACCGACCGTACTGTTCAGTAAGCACCATGATCTCTTGGCCAGTCATCGCTAGCGTGGCGCGTGGCTCAATTCCGAGGTGAAAGTTTGCGACGTGAGTTGTCGAGATAAGTCGCGAAGCATAGGAAAACAGACCAAGGTCGGATTCAAGGAATCGGAAGGCCCGTGGCACGTTACCGGTGAAATGGTCCGTGTGTGCCGCGCGGATCTCGTCGCGGAAGTAGTCGAGCTGCCCGTCAATGCGACGGTTCGTATCCTCGAATAGCTTCAGACTGTGGCGCGCGCGAGCCACGATCGCCTTGAAGTCTGTTGACACAAGCGCCGCCAGCGCCGGATCACTCGTAGCTAGCTTCGCATATGACTCGTGAACAAATAGCGCAATGTATGGCATTACACAGAGAGAGATTACACCGGCACATTCGGCGCGCTTGGGGTCTCCGAAGTCAGCAGCAAGCCGACCTACCCAGGCCGTGTCGTCCGCTATACCCTGCTGAATGACACTCGCCCGAATATCCATGGGTCCGAGTGTAATCCTTGGGGATCATCCCGGCTACCAAAATTAACCTCGCTTGTCAGTGGGTTGGACCGTTGTTCGATCCAACGGTTCATCTGCAATGGCCTCTGGCAGTTGAGGGCAGACCGTCGCGTGACACCGCGGGGTGCGCTGGACCGCGACAGACCCGGGTTTGCAGTCACCGTGCTGTGCAGTGGACGACCCGATCACGGTGAGGTCCACCCCCAGTCCATCTCCCCCATGAGCGCGGACCAGGACCCGCCGGCCGGCCCCCTGGACAGCGCGGGACAACGTGGTGCCTACCGCGCTGACGGTTGGCGACCTCGGCGGCAGCGCGGGCGCCGAGTATGCGGTCGCCGAGTCCTCGCTGGACGAGAACCTGTGGGTCAACGCCAGCACTGTCCGCGTCGTGATTCGAGGCAGCCCGCCAGGCCCACCAGCGCGTCGTCGACGCGGATCAGGCCCGCACCTACAACTTCGGCTTTGCCCAGTACCTGGTCCTGGAGACCGAGGCGCACCGGGAGCTCACCCTCCCGTTCGATGCGATCAAGGCGCTGAACGAGGTCGCCCGCCCGGATGCCGACGTCGACGTGCTCTTCGAGTGTGCGCTGCTGCGGGCGGCGGCACGCCCGCAGCATCTCCGGCCGCGTAGATGGCTGGTGCAGCGGCCGTCCGCTGCACCTTGAGGCCGGCCTGGCTGCACGAGCAGCAACCGCGTGCCGACTGGACCGGCGAATGCTGCGCTGCCTTCAGAGCCACCATGTAGCACCCGGACAGCACGAGCAGCACGGGGAACAGCACGACCCGTAGCTGGCGGCTAGACGCTGCTTCCCCTGCATTACCTACCGCAGCAGGTGCAAGTGTGGCTAGTCGTCGGGCCGAGGTCGACCTTCGTAATCGGGCCCCAGGTCCGCGTGGATTCCCGGCGGATGCGGTCCTGGGTAAGGGGACCGCCCTGGACGTACTCGCTGAGGGCGGCAATGTATTCGTTCTGCTGAGCTGGCGTGAGAGCGAGGAAGCCTCGCATGACGGTGGCTACCTGGTTGTCCATCTCCTGCTCCCTTGCTCACAGTTAAAACTGACCACAGACACCGCAGGTTGACGGTTCCATCGTCGTGGGGACTACTAGGCAGGCCGCGCACGGGCGTTGGTACTTGCGGAGCGCAGCGCGCATGCCCATGCGGCGCTCCTTCTCCGTTACGCCCTTCTCGCTGTCCCTGTCCCGCCTTGAGGTGTCTTCAACCTCAAGCTTCTCGAACTGGACCCGCAACGTTGCGAGCGCCGGCGGGTCATCAGCCAGCGCAGTGTATCTGGTAGCCAACGAGTCGTTGGCCGCGACTGAGCCTGAGGAGTAGGCCAGTTCCTCCGGCCAGCGCTTGATGAGGGACCACAGGCTCATTGCGAGCTGCACGGCTGCGATCACCGCAGCAATGGTGAGGACGAGGCCCCAGAGCTTGTTCTGGCCAAACGTCCCCACGAGTGCTCCGATAAGCAAGGGGACAACGAGACCAACCCAGGTAAGCGCGTCGGTTTTGCGCTTCAGACGGTTGGCCCGCTGCTCGAAGATGCGCGCAGTCCCGAAGGCGTGTAGGGCGCCGTCCCGGCACTTGCCTTGGTAGTCGCCGATGCCTGCCGCCATCTGACTTTCCCCCGTTGTCGGTCGTCGCACCATCCAGACCGGAAGGCCCGAGGCCAGCGAGCCTACTGGGACAACTGGGCCGCACCCCAGGGCCACCGTGCAGGAGAAGCGGACGTCGACGCGACTTCGGCTGTCAGCCACGGGTTTGGTCGTCCTTGCTGCACGAGCAGCACCTGTGTGGCGCCTGGACCGTGTGACGACGCTGAGATCTCCGAGAACCCGTAGCGGAATCGGGGAATTACACGCGCACAAGTCCAGGGAAGCGATCGTAGTCGTCGTCACCGGGATGGGCGATGGACTCGATGTGTTCGGCCGGGATGGCGAAGCGGTAGAAGACCTCCGCGTGGGCTGGCTGAGTGCCGAGGGCCTTACCGACGAAGAGATTCGGCAGAGCGGTGAACACCGAGTGGGCACGCGGATCGGACAGGTCGATGAGCGCCGTCACCACGGCGGGCTTGCCCAGACTCCGCAGGACGCCGGCCAGGTCAGGGTCCTGCTCGTGGTAGGCGTAGAGGCTTTCGCCGCCCCAGTGGGCCAGCAGGCGCCAAAACCCGTCCGGCTCGTCAAGGAACGCGGCTGTGGACATGGCCAGGCAGACTTGCCCCTCGCGCCGCCCCCTGTTCTTCATGCCGGGAGCGAGGCTGTGCTTCGCCTTCAGCGCCGTGCATTGCTCGTCCGTGAGCAGACCACGTCGGTGTGCTTCGCCGAGCCGACCTTCGACGAGATTCGCGTCCAGCCTCCGCAGGCCCTGGCTCCGGATGGCGTCAACCTCGTGGTCGAGGAGACGGGTGCAGTGCCACGCGCGCACCAGGTGTCCATCCAGGAGCCGGTGCACCTGGTCCTCGTACCCGTACAGGGACAGGTCCCTGTAGTCGGCCGGGCCCGTGCGCGCGGAGTCCCTGGCGAGTTCGTCTACGAGCTTGGCCAGAGGGTTGGGCCAGGTGGCCGGGTCATCGGCGTCCACGACAGGACGCCCGTGCGGTGTCATTGTCACAGCGACCAGCATGACGCCCGGCACCGACAATCGACGGCGGGCGAGCCCTGGTCTCTGCGATCACCGCCTACCCCCGCCCTCTGTTGTTCGGCAGCATGGGCATAGCGGTGGGCCGAGCAGGGGTAGGCGGTCAGTGCACCAGTGCGTCGATGAGCTTGGTCAGGTTCTTCAGGGCGCGGGCGGAGGCACCGCGGGCAGCGAGCGCACCCACGACGGTGTCGCGGTCTAGCGTCCCGGTGTCGTGCAGACGGCGCAGGATTCGCTCGGCCTGCTGCTTGCCGAAGCGGTCTCCGAAGCCGTTGTTCTTGTGGAAGTCGAGCCGATCGATCGCGTCCGCCAGCTCAGCGGAGACCGCTTCCCGCTCGGTGTCCGGGCGGGTCAGGTCGACGGCGCCGATTTCGTGAGCCCATCCGCGCAGAGGAAAGCTGATGCTTTCCACGACGGCGATGGACGCTCCCCGGGCAAGCTGCATCGCGAAGTCCAGGGTCTTCTCGTCCGGGGCGTAGACGAGGACCGGGCCGACACCCCGGCCGATACGACTCCGGTCAGCCCGGGGAGTCGTGCAGATGTGCCGGGCTGCGAAGCGTCCGAGCGAGGGAATCGTCTGCTCAGAACCGAAGGCGTTGAGCACCAGTACCCCCGCCGCGTCTTGCTCGGAGCACTCCTGCTCGGTCCACTGCACGGCAAGCTCGGCAGCTATCTCCCAGTCCCGTTCGGGGTCGTCGTCCGGCACCCATGCGGCCCGCAAAATGCTACTGCTTCCCGGCATCCGCTCTCCCCCGTCTTCCCAACTATCCGGCTGCGGCTGCGACTGCGACTGCGACTGCGACTGCGACTGCGACCACGCTAACTGCTGGCTCGTCGCCCGTCCGTACGGTGAAGGGTATGACGAGGTCCTCCGCCTCCGAGCCGGTGCTGCATGGGAGGCATGGCAGGAGCTGAAGCGTGCTCGGAGGGAGGGATCGCAGTCCCACCCATTCACATAGCCGTCGCGGGCATCCCTGGGGTCTCGGAGCGCGTGAGGCCCCACCGGTCCAAGCAGCACATAGCTTGGGCCGAGCAGCCATGGAACTCGCTGGCTTGCCGGACCACGAACTGCCGACCGTCAAATGTGCCCCTGACGTCGACCCCAGCAGCAGCCTCCTGGCCAAGCCGCCTCAGCGACCGGCCCTGTCCCACGGGGTGGGCGGCGCTTCAGCAGTGTCGACTGGTGGACTACCCGCGCGAGGGCACATCCAGGGCACATGAGCCTGGGAAACGGCGTTGACCGGTGAGAACTACGGAGAGGAGTTCCCGCAGGTCAACGCACTTTTCACCGAGAAGCCCCAGGTCAAAGCCCTGCCACTTCCAATCGCTGCACGAGTGGCAGGACTTCTCACACCGGCTGCACGAGGCGGGGCACCAGCCGTACTGCCTGGTGTGGCCGTAGCCGTACCGACGCGGCCGTACCCACGCCTGGCGCCCCGGGGCTGATCAGCAGCAGCCGGCGCCGGCCGGCCCCTGCACGCCGTCCTTGTGGCCGCCCTCGGCGTGGCCGCCGTCGCCGCCCTCCGGGCCGGTGCAGCAGGTGCTGTCCTGCTGCTTGGCGAGGCTGCCGGCGTCGGCCTTGACCACGTACACCTCCCAGGGCTCCCGGCCGGGGCCGTGCACCCACACCTTGTCCTGGAGTGCGTAGCAGCAGGTCGTGTCGGTCTCCTCGGTCGTCGTGAGCCCGGCCTCGCCGAGCCGGGTCG
Organism: Streptomyces sp. NPDC004065; assembly: GCF_044903565.1. NCBI lineage: Bacteria > Bacillati > Actinomycetota > Actinomycetes > Kitasatosporales > Streptomycetaceae > Streptomyces > Streptomyces sp. NPDC004065. The sequence continues at coordinate 807,862 of NZ_JBJDQT010000001.1, forward strand.
CGGCGGCGCGGACGGACTCGGTGGACTCCACCTCGACCCCGAGGTGGTCCAGGCGGGTGTCCTCCCCTGCCGCGCCTTCGATCAGGACGAGCTTGAGCGGGGGCTCGGCCACGGCGAAGTTGGCGTAGCCGTCGCGGAGCTTGGCCGGTCCGGTGCCGAACAGCTTGCTGTAGAAGGCGACGGACGCGGCGAGGTCGGGCACGCGCAGGGCGAGCTGAACGCGGGACATGAGGTACCTCCGGCGGGACGAATGTGGCTCTGATTCGACGTTTGTCGATGTCTTACCCGGCCAGCATGGCACCCGCTTCGGCGTACGTCAATATAGATAGACATCTAAGCAGGAGCTCTCCCCCCTCCCCCACTGCTTCGACGCGTGTCAACATAGATGCATGTCGAATGCCCAGGCGCTCCCGCTGCTCGAGTCCGACGCGGCCGCACCGTGCTGCCCGCCCCTCACCGAACGCCCGTTCACGGCGGAGGAGGCGGAGACGGCGGCGCGGATGTTCAAGGCGCTCGGCGATCCGGTGCGGCTCCGGCTGTTCTCGGCGGTCGCCTCCCACGCCGGCGGCGAGGCGTGCGTGTGCGACATCTCCGACGTGGGCGTCTCCCAGCCGACCGTCTCCCACCACCTGAAGAAGCTCAAGGAGGCCGGGCTGCTCAGCTCCGAGCGGCGCGGCACCTGGGTGTACTACCGGGTCGAGCCGGCCGTACTGGCGTCGATGGGCAGGTTGCTGGCCATCGCCCCGGCGGCGGCCTGAGCGCCGGCGGCCGGTACGAAGAGGAGAGGTGCGCCGCGTGTCCGGTCCGATGTCCGGTCCCAACGGCCCGATGTCCCGTCCTCCCGGCCCGATGCCCAGTCCCGCCGGCCCGACCGGTGTGGCGATCGCGCCGCTGACCGAGGCCCATGCCGGTGAGGTCCTGGCGATCTACCAGGCGGGCATCGACGAGGGCAACGCCACCTTCGAGACGGCCGCGCCGACGTGGCGGGAGTTCGACGCGGCGAAGCTGCCCGGGCACCGGTTCGTCGCCCTCGGCGAGCGCGGCGCGGTGCTCGGCTGGGTGGCCGCGACGAAGGTCTCCGACCGGTGCGCCTACGCCGGTGTCGTCGAGCACTCCGTGTACGTCCACCCCGGCGCCCGGGGGCGGGGTGTCGCCTCCGCGCTGCTGAGGGCGCTGATCGACTCGACCGAGGCGGCCGGCGTGTGGACGATCCAGTCCGGCGTCTTCCCCGAGAACACCGCCAGTCTCGCGGTGCACCGGCGGGCCGGCTTCCGCGTCATCGGCGTCCGGGAGCGCATCGGCCGGCACCACGGCCGCTGGCGCGACGTCGTCCTAGTGGAACGCCGCAGCCCCGTGATCGACTGACCGCCGCCCGCCTCACCCCCGGCTCCACAGCCCCGACCCGGCCCGCCCCGCCCCAGGAAGAAGTCCATGCCTCCCAGCCCCCTCGCGTCCGTGCTGTTCGTCTGCGTCCACAATGCCGGGCGGTCGCAGATGGCGGCCGGATTCCTCGCCCATCTCGCGGGCGACCGGATCGAGGTCCGCTCCGCCGGTTCCCTGCCCGCCGACCGGGTCAATCCCGCCGCCGTCGAGGCCATGCGGGAGGCGGGCGTGGACATCACCGGGCAGCGGCCGAAGATCCTCACTCCGGAGGCGGTCCAGGGCTCCGACTACGTCATCACCATGGGCTGCGGCGACGCCTGCCCGGTCTTTCCGGGCAGGACGTACCGCGACTGGGCTCTGGAGGACCCGGCGGGCAAGGGTGTGGAGGCCGTACGTCCGATCCGCGACGCGATCAAGGCGCGCGTCGAGGCGCTGATCGCCGAGATCGACGCCGGGCACGGCGGGTGACCGTGGGGCGCCCACCCCTCACCGCCGTCCACCGAGCACGGGCGGGCGGGTCGTCCCGGCCCTCGTGCGCCGCCGAGCCCTCGTTCACCGAGCCCTCGTTCACCGAGCCGTCGTCCGCCGAGCACGGGCGGGTCGTCCCGGACGGGCGCCCCGGCCGTCATCCGCCGAACAGGGAGCCGGCCGGGTTCCGGGACTCCGACGCGGCGGCCGGCCGGCGGTGCGGTGGACGCGCCGGGGCGGTGAGGACGGCGAGGCAGGCCACGACCAGGGCGATGCCCGCCCAGCCGAGCAGGGGAAGGCGTTCACCGACGACCAGGACGGCCAGTACGGCCGCCACCGCGGGTTCCAGCAGGGACAGTGTGGTCGCCGTGCTCGCGGGAACGCGGGCCAGGCCCCAGCCGAACAGCACATAGCCGGTGAACATCGGGATCACGGCCATGTAGGCGCCCACGGCCGCGTCGGACCAGGAGTGCAGCAGGGGCGCGCCGGTGCTGAGCAGCACCGGCAGGAGCAGCAGTCCGCCCAGGCCGAAGACGGCGCCCATGGCCGCGCCCGAGGTGACGCCGCGGCTGATCAGGCGGTGGGCGGCCCAGGAGTACAGGGCGTAGGTGAGACCCGCGACCAGGCCGAGGCCCACGCCCACGAGGGTGGCCCCCGCCGAGCGGGTGCCGGGGCCGGAGTGCGCCCCGGCCGCCTCCGCCGCGCACAGCAGTGCGGTGCCGGCCAGCCCGAGAACGGCCCCGGCCGTCCAGCGGCGGGTGAGCCGGCGGCCGTCCGCCAGCCGTTCGACGAGCGCCGAGGCGAGGGGTGCGGAACCGATCGACACCACCGTTCCGACGGCGACTCCGGCCAGGCGCATGGAGCTGTAGAACGCCAGGGGGTACGCCCCCACCGACACCGCGCCGAGCAGCACCGCCCGGCGCCGCGCGCGCAGCGCGCCGGCTTCCCGGGCGAGGCTCGGGGCGGCCCGCAGGGCCTGGAGCAGACCGCCCAGGCCCATGGCCACGGCCCCGATGGCGAGGGGGCCCACCCCGGGGGCGAAGGTCGCCGCGGTGCCGGTCGTGCCCCACAGCACCGAGGCGAGGAGCACGCACAGCGAGCCCGTGCCCGCCGAGCCGCCGGCGCGCGCGGCCGCCGGGCGCCTCACAGCCGGTCCTGCCGGTCCATCCGGTCCGGCCGCTCCAGCTGGTCCTGCCGGTCCTGCCGGTCCATCCGGTCCGGCCGGCCCAGCCGGTCCAGCCGGTCCAGCAGGTTCGCCGCCATCGCGCGGGCATGCTCCAGACGGGTGCTCGCGCCTTCCAGGCCCGCGCGGGCCATCGCGCCCTCCAGCAGGAACGACAGGTGCTCCGCCGTCGTGCGCGCCTCCTCGGGCCGCCCGGGCAGCAGCTCCTGGAGATGGCCGGTGAGCAGCGACTCGACCTGCTCCTTGTGCCGGCGGACCACGGCCCGCCCCTCGTGGTCCGCGGGCAGCTCGGCCGCCGCGTTCAGCAGACCGCAGCCGCGGAAACCGCGCTCGTAGGCGAGAGCGGCGTGATCGGCGTAGGCGTCGAACACGGCGAGCACTCCGGCGCGGCCGTCCGCCGGGCGGCCGCCGCCCGCCTCCTCCAGCCGGCGCCGGTACAGGCCCAGCCACTCCTCGTGCCGCGCGTCGAGATAGGCCATCACGAGCTCGGACTTGGAGGAGAAGTTGTTGTACAGGCTCATCTTCGCCACGCCCGCCTCGGCGGTGATCGTGTCGATGCCCGTGGCCGCCACGCCGTCCGCGTAGAAGCGCCGCGCCGCCGCCGCGAGCAGCCGCTCACGCGCACTGCGCCGCCGAGTCGTACCGGTCCGGCTGCTGGTCCCGGTGCCGGTCCCGGTGCCGGTCCCGGTGTCTGTGTCGGCCATCGGCTTCCCCTCACTCACTAGGTAGGTCAGTCTACCTAGTACGGACCCTCCCGGCAGTCCCGTCGCTCCCGAACCCCTCCACGTGCGCGTCACCCGCAGATACGAGCGCTCCACTACCTATCCGCCCGCCTATGCGATGCGGTTGGGGAGCTACGGCCAGCATCTGCGGCAGTATGATCGGCTCATCGCCCATCGGCCGACGCGTTCGGCGACGCGTTCGGCGACGCATCGTGAGAGGTCCGTCCAGGACCAGAGGGAGTGGCTCCGTGATGACCCGTTCCGCGCGCGCGACCCGCCGGGCGCTCCGGGCGGCCGGTGTGGGCGCCGCCGCCCTGCTGGCCCTGAGCGCGTGCTCCGCCTCCGGCTCGTCGGACTCCCCGGCCCACGCCGCCCCGGGGAAGCCGTCCGGTGAGGTGACGGTCTTCGCCGCCGCCTCGCTGAAGGAGAGCTTCACGACGCTGGGCAGGAAGTTCGAGGAGCGGTATCCGGGCACCAAGGTCACCTTCAGCTTCGGCGGCAGCGACAGCCTCGCCGCGGGCATCACCGGCGGCGCCCCCGCGGATGTGTTCGCCGCCGCCAGCCCGAAGACAATGAAGATCGTCACGGACCGCGGCAACGCGGCCGGAGCCCCCGCCACCTTCGTGCGCAACCGGCTGGAGATCGCCACCCTGCCGGGCAACCCGGACAAGGTCGCCTCGCTGAAGGACCTGACCAGGTCCGGGCTGAAGGTCGTCCTGTGCGACAGCACCGTGCCGTGCGGAGCCGCCGCGCAGAAGGCCCTGGACGCCGCCCACGTCGAGGTCACCCCGGTCTCCTACGAGCAGGACGTGAAGTCCGCCCTGAACAAAGTGGTGCTCAAGGAGGCCGACGCCTCGGTGGTCTACCGGACCGATGTGAAGGCGGCGGGTGGCAAGGTGGAGGGCGTGGAGTTCCCCCAGTCCGCCGAAGCCGTCAACGACTACCCGATCGCCCTGCTCAAGAACGCGAGGAACGCTGAGACCGCCAAGGCGTTCATCGCGCTCGTGCGGTCGGCCGAGGGCCGCGAGGTCCTGACCGGGGCCGGGTTCCTCCAGCCGTGACCCCTCCCGACGGCACCGGCGGCGCTCCGGCCGGACGGCCCCCGGCCGGCCGGAGCGCGAGCGGTCGCGGCCTGGGACGAGTCGGCAAGGGCGTGTGCCGCCCGGGCGGAGCCGGCACGCGTGGGCGCGGGTCGGGCGAAGTCGGCAAGGGAGTGCGCCGGCGCGTCCGCGGGGGCGCCCCCCTCCCCCTTCTCCTGCCCGCCCTGATCGGTGTTGCCTTCCTGGCCGTCCCCCTCGTCGCCCTGCTGGTCAGGGCGCCCTGGCGGAGCATGCCCGAGCTGCTGACCAGCACCGAGGTGTGGCAGGCGCTCCAGCTGTCCCTGATCTGCGCGACGGCGGCGACCGCGGTGAGCCTGGTGATCGGCGTCCCGCTGGCCTGGCTGCTCGCGCGGGTCGAGTTCCCGGGGCGCGGGCTGGTGCGGGCCCTGGTGACGCTGCCGCTCGTGCTGCCCCCGGTGGTGGGCGGTGTGGCCCTGCTGATGGCGCTCGGCCGCAACGGCGTCGTGGGGCGGTGGCTGGACGCCTGGTTCGGGATCACGCTGCCGTTCACCACGGCCGGGGTGGTGGTCGCGGAGGCGTTCGTGGCGATGCCGTTCCTGGTCATCAGCGTGGAGGGCACGCTGCGCGCCGCCGACCCCCGCTACGAGGAGGCCGCCACCACGCTCGGCGCCTCCCGCTTCACCGCGTTCCGCCGGGTCACCCTGCCTCTGGTCGCGCCCGGCATCGCGGCCGGCGCGGTGCTGGCCTGGGCCCGCGCGCTCGGCGAGTTCGGGGCGACGATCACCTTCGCGGGCAACTTCCCGGGCCGTACCCAGACCATGCCGCTCGCCGTGTACCTGGCCCTGCAGAACGACCCGGAGGCGGCGATCGCGCTCAGTCTGGTCCTGCTCGCCGTGTCGGTCGCGGTGCTGGCCGGGCTGCGGGACCGCTGGACGGCCGTCTCATGACCGGCGCCGGGACCGCCCCGCCGTTCCCCGCCGGCCCGCACCCCGCCGGCCCGGGCCCGGCCGGCGAGGGGCTCGACGCCCGGCTGGTGGTCGAGCGCGGCGCCTTCCGCCTCGACGTCGCGCTGACCGCCGCGCCCGGTGACGTGGTCGCGCTCCTCGGCCCGAACGGCGCCGGCAAGACGACCGCCCTGCGCGCGCTGGCCGGTCTGCTCCCGCTCACCGACGGCCACTTCCGCCTCGACGGCAGGGATCTGGACCGTACGCCGCCGGAGTCGCGCCCGGTGGGCGTCGTCTTCCAGGACTATCTGCTCTTCCCCCATCTGACCGCCCTGGACAACGTGGCGTTCGGGCCGCGCTGCCGGGGGGTGCCCAAGGCACGGGCCCGCGCCGAGGCCGCCGCCTGGCTGGACCGCATGGGCCTGGCCGACTTCACGTCCGCCAGGCCGCGGCACCTGTCCGGCGGCCAGGCCCAGCGCGTCGCCCTCGCCCGCGCCCTGGCCACCCGCCCCCGGCTGCTGCTCCTCGACGAGCCGCTCGCCGCCCTCGACGCCCGTACCCGCCTGGAGGTCCGCGCCCGGCTGCGCCACCACCTGGCCGACTTCGAGGCGGTCGCCGTGCTGGTCACGCACGACCCGCTGGACGCCATGGTCCTGGCCGACCACCTCGTGGTCGTGGAGGACGGGCACGTGGTGCAGAGGGGCACCCCCGCGGACATCGCCCGCCACCCGCGCACCGACTACATCGCCCACCTGGTGGGGCTCAACCTGTACCGGGGGGAGGCCGACGGACACACCGTCCACGTCGACGGCGGGGCGCCGATCACCACGACGGAGGACCTCACCGGCCCGGTCTTCGTCGCCTTCCCGCCCGGCGCGGTGACCCTGCACCGGGACCGGCCCACCGGCTCCAGCGCCCGCAACGTGTGGCGCTGCGAGGTGGCCGGACTGGAGACCCACGGCGACCAGATCCGCGCCGACCTCACCGGCGACCTCCCCCTGGCCGCCGACCTGACCACGATCGCCGCCGCCGAACTGGACCTCCACCCCGGCGCCGCGGTCTGGGCCACCGTCAAGGCGACCCAGACCCACGCGTATCCCGCCTGAGAACCGGAGCGGAAGCCGCCCGTCCGCGGGGCCCGGCGCCCCAAACCGCTCGTGCGCTCGGGCGGTGACGTGCGGCGGTTCCCGGCGTCGGGACAGTCCTACGTACTGTAGGGTCTCGGTCGCCATTCAGCCGTCGACGGGGGTCCCATGCAGGAAGCGCGTTGTCCGGGGCCCGCCGGGGTGCCCGGTGAGGAGGCCGAGGCGGGCGGGCTCGGGGTGAGTGTCGTGGTGCTCGTGGTGAGCCTCACGATCGCCGCCGTGGGCGTGTACGAGCTGTGCGGCTTCGGGCTGCACAGCCTCGACCGGCGGCCGCATCTGTTCAGCGACGGCTTCGCCACGGCGGGCGTGATCGTCGCCACCGTCGCGGCCGGCGCCGCGGCGGGCAACCTCGGCTGGCTGCTCACGGCGTCCCGCAGACGGGCGGCCGCCCGGACCGGCACCCGGGGCGGCGCCCGGGGCGAGGGGGACGCCACGCCGGCGGCCCCGGCCGGCTCCGAGTAGACGGAGATGCAGACGCAGACGTAGACGTCCGGTCCGGGGATCCACGGCTGTCCACGGCTGTCCACGGCTGTCCACGGCTGTCCACGGCTGTCCACGGCGGCTCTTACCTTTTCCATGTATTTCCCGGCCGGGCGCCCCACCCGGCTCCGTTACCCTGCGGAACCCTGTGGACCGCAGGGTCGGCGACGAGGAGGTGGCCGGACGCGCGTCCGGCTGCCCGCCCACGACGCCCGCCCCGGTCCCCGCCGGGGCGACGGCGGGGCGACGGCGGACGGCGCGCGGCGGCCGGGTCACCGGCGGCCACCCCCTCACCCGCCCCCGTGTCCCCCGCTCCCGCCCGTCCCCCGCCGGTTCCGCCGGCCCGCTCCGAGGTGACCTGTCACCCATGCCCGCACCCCAGCCCGCACCCGTCACGGCGCGGCGCGCTCCCCGCCCGTCGCCGTTCCCCCCGCCCGGTCCCCGGCTCCGGGCCCGGGCCGCCGGCGCCACCGTCCTGTACCTGCGACTGCTGGCGGTGCTCAACATCGCCGCGGTGCTCTCCCTGCCGTTCCGCGAGGAGGTGCACGAGCACAACGCCGGCCAGTTCTTCACGCCGTACCTGGCCACCGCCGGTCTGGTCTCGGCGGCGCTCGCTCTGTTCCTCGCCGTGGTGATGCGGCGCCGCAAACGGGCCGCCTGGCTGTTCAACCTGCTCCTGGCCGGACCGCTGTTCGCGCTGTACGTGCTGGCGCTGACCCAGGACCGGTTCCGCGACCACCCGTTCAACTGGGCCTCCACCGCGCTCACCGGGCTGTTCGTGGCCGCGCTGCTGATCGGGCGGCGCGAGTTCGCCGCGATCGGCGACCGGTCCAACCCCCGGCTGGCCCTGGCCGTGGGCGCCGTCGGGATCGCCGTCAGCGCGGGCCTCGGCACCTGGCTGGTGGACGCCACCAACAAGGCACCCGGCGGGGCGGCGCTCACCGACAAGGTCGTCTACGTGCTGCTGCGCGGCGTCAGCGTCGGCCCGCTCGCCGACCGGGTGCCCGCCGTGCACGCCCCGCGCTGGGTGGACATCGTCATCAACGTCCTGACGGCGGCGACCTTCCTCCTCGTCCTGTACGCCTGCTTCCGCTCGCCCCGCGGCCGCGCCCTGCTCGGCGAGGAGGACGAACGGCGCCTGCGGGACCTGCTGGACCGGCACGGCGAACGGGACTCCCTCGGCTACTTCGCGCTGCGCCGCGACAAGGCCGCGATCTTCTCCCCCACCGGCAAGGCCGCCGTCGCCTACCGCGTGGTCGGCGGAGTCAGCCTCGCCTCCGGCGACCCCATCGGCGACCCCGAGGCCTGGCCCGGCGCCATCGACGCCTGGCTCGCCGAGGCCCGCCGGCACGCCTGGACGCCCGCCGTCATGGGCGCGAGCGAGGAGGCCGGCACGGTCTACGCCCGGCACGGCCTGGACGCCCTCGAACTCGGCGACGAGGCGATCGTCGAGGTCTGCGACTTCAGCCTCGAGGGGCGTGCCATGCGGGTCGTGCGGCAGGCCCACAACCGGGTCCGCCGGGCCGGCTACACCGTGTGCGTGCGCCGCCACGAGGACATCCCCGACGAGGAGATGGCGCTGCTCGTCGAGCGCGCCGACCACTGGCGCGACGGCGCCACCGAGCGCGGCTTCTCCATGGCGCTGGGCCGGCTCGGGGACCCGGCCGACGGCCGCTGCGTGATGCTGGAGTGCCGGGACGCCGAGGGGCGGCCGCGGGCGCTGCTCAGCTTCGTGCCGTGGGGCGCGCGGGGGCTGTCGCTGGACCTGATGCGCCGGGACCGCGACTGCGAGAACGGCCTGATGGAGTTCATGGTGGTCGAACTCCTGCTGCGCGCCGAGGAGATCGGCGTACGGCGGGTGTCGCTGAACTTCGCCATGTTCCGCTCGGTCTTCGAACGCGGGTCCCGGCTCGGCGCCGGCCCGGTGCTGCGGCTGTGGCGCTCGGTGCTGACCTTCTTCTCCCGCTGGTGGCAGATCGAGTCCCTCTACCGCGCCAACGCCAAGTACCGGCCCGTCTGGGAGCCCCGGTTCCTGCTGTTCGCCAAGAGCGGTGACATCCCCCGCATCGGCATCGCCAGCGCCCGCGCCGAGGGCTTCCTCACCCCGCCCGCGCTGCCGTCCCTCACTCGCCGCAGGCGGCCCCAGCCGGCCGACGGCAGGGCCGGATCGTCCCGCTGACGGGCCTGAGCGCCCTGAGCGCCCTGAGCGCCCTGAGCGCCACGAGCGCCACGAGCGCCACGGTCACCCGGATTCCCCGGCCGTGCCCACGCCTTCCGGACTGCCGCGGTCGTCGGGGCGGCTACGGTCCTCCGGGCGCCCGCGGTCCTCGACGCGCCCGCGGTCCTCGACGCGCCTGCGGTCCTCGGACCGGGTCCGGTCCTCGGCACGGGTACGTCCCTCGTGGTGGCCGCGGCCCGCGTGGTGGCCCCGGTCGCCGTCACGGTGGTGCTGCGCGCCGACCGTGAAGCCGATCACCGATCCGCCGCCCTCACGGCGGAAGGCGAACGGAGCGCCACCGTGGCCCAGGGCGACCTCGCGCACGATGGACAGGCCGAGGCCCGAGCCGGGCAGGGAGCGCGCGTCGGGGGCGCGGTAGAAGCGGTCGAAGATGCGGGTCAGGTCCTCCGCGGCCATGCCCGGCCCCCGGTCGAGGACCTCGACGCGGACCGTGCCGGGCCGGGCGGGCCCGGTCACCGCGATCTCGATGGGCTGCGTGCCGTCGCGGTCGAACTTGGCGGCGTTCTCCACCAGGTTGGACACCGCCCGCTGGAGGCGTCCCGGACGCCCGTCGGCCGTCGTGTCGCCGCTCGCGCGGACCACGATGTCGCGTCCGGTGCGGCGGCGCGCGTGGCCGGCGACGTCCTCGGCGATCTCGGCCAGGTCGACCCGCTGCGGCGGCTCGCTGTCGGACTGCCCGGCCGCCAGGTCGACCAGCTCGTTGACCAGGTCGGTCAGCTCCCGGGCCTCCTGGGCGAGGTCGGCCACCAGCTCCTCGCGGGAGGCGGGCGGCAGCTCGTCGATACGGCGCAGCAGGGAGATGTTGGTGCGCAGGGAGGTCAGCGGGGTGCGCAGTTCGTGACCCGCGTCCTGGACCAGGCGCCGCTGGTCCTCCTCGGACTGGGCGAGCCGGCCCAGCATGCGGTCGAAGGCGCGGCCGAGCCGGCCCACCTCGTCGTAGCCGGTGACGGGCACCTGGATGCCCAGCCGGCGGGTGCGGGCCACGTCCTCGGCGGCGGAGGTGAGGATCACCAGCCGGCGGGTGATGCGCCGGGCCAGCCACCAGCCGCACAGGCCGGCCGCGACCACCACGGCGCCCATCAGGATCAGGGTCCGTTGCTGCAGGGCGCGCAGCAGGTCCTCGGTGTCGCTGAACTCCTGCGCGACCTGCACGGCGCCGCGCCCGTCGCCGAGCGCGACCGTCGCGATCCGGTACACGTCGTCGGCGACGACCACGTCCTGGTACTCGACCGTGCGGCCGGCCCGGGAGGCCGCCGCCATGGCCCGGTCCCGGGCGGTGACCGGCAGCTGGGGGCTGCCGTGGTCGACGATCTGGCCGCGCTCGCCGAGCACCTGCACATCGGTGCGGCTGGGCCGGACCACCTCGTGCCCGGGACGGGAGGAGGAGAAGTCGGCGGGCGTACGGTCGTAGCGCCGCACCTCGTCCTGCACGTCCTGCACGACCTGGGTGAACACCGACTGCTGGTCCACCCGCACCAGCCGGGCGGCGGAGTTGTACGACAGGATGCCGACGAGGATCGTGACGGCGGCGGTCACCACGGCGAACGTCACCGCGAACGTGGTCCGCAGCGACGACAGCCGGGGCCGGGGCAGCGTCCGGCCCGGCCGCCGGGGGAAACGGCCCACTCAGTCCTCCCGCAGCACGTACCCCACGCCGCGCACGGTGTGGATCAGCTGCGGCGCGTCCGGCTCGTCCAGCTTGCGGCGCAGATAGCCGACGTAGACGGCGAGGTTCTTGGAGCCGGGGCCGAAGTCGTAGCCCCAGATGCGGTCGTAGATCGTGGAGTGGTCCAGGACGATGCCGGCGTTGCGGACCAGCAGTTCCAGCAGCTCGAACTCGGTGCGGGTCAGCTCCAGCTCGCGGGTGCCCCGCCAGGCGCGGCGGGCCTGGAGGTCCATGCGGATGTCGGCGGCCTCGACCTGCCGGTCGGGCACCAGCACCTCCCTGGCCTGCGCGTCCGCGGAACCGGGACGCGAGCCGGGGCCGGCGCCGGTGCCGTTGCCGGAGCCGTCGCCGTGGGCGGCGCCCGCGCCGACCGGGCTGGTGCGGCGCAGCAGCGCGCGCAGCCGGGCGAAGACCTCCTCCACGTCGAACGGCTTGACGACGTAGTCGTCGGCGCCGGCGTCCAGGCCGGCGATCCGGTCGGCGGTCTCCACGAGCGCGGTGAGCATGAGGATGGGGGTGCGGTCGCCCTCGGCGCGCAGCACCCGGCAGACCTGGAGGCCGTCGATGCCGGGCATCATCACATCCAGGACCAGGACGTCCGGCGGGGTGCGGTGCGCCTGCGCGAGCGCCTCGACGCCGTCGGCGACCGCCGTGACCGCGTAGCCCTCCAGGGTCAGGGCCCGCTCCAGGGCGTGGCGGATGGCGCGGTCGTCTTCGGCGAGCAGCACAGTCTGAGGCACGCCTCCAGTCTGCCAAGGCCGGCGCACCGGCGACCGGGGCGGGCGGGCCCGCGATCACGCTTTTACCCGGCTCTCACCGGGTCCGGCGGGCGTGCGTCAGGGGCGGGCGCGCCTTCCCTCACGCACGCCGGGGCTCACCCCGGGCGTCCGTGCCGGGCCCGGCTCCCGGCCGGCCGGGGTCAGGCCCGCAGGCCGGGCCCGCAGGTCAGGTCAGGACCGCAGGTCAAGACCGCAGCGCCGCAAGCTGCTCCTCGAACGGCACGACCTCGAAGCCGCCGACCCGCACACCACCGGCCGCGAGCCCGTCGCCCGCCGCACCACCGGCCGCGGCGGCATCGGTCCGCGAGCCGTCGGTGCGCGAGCCGTCGGCCGACGAGCCACCGGTCTCCTCCCCCGCGGCCGCCGCGACCCGAGGCGGCGCCACGACCCGAGGCGGCGCCCCCGCCCCTGCCGCCTCCGCCACCGTCACCTCGGCGGCCGCCGCCACGCTCCCGGACCCGGCCCCGCCCGGCTCCGTCGCGGCCGCCGCCCCTCGCGGTGCCGGTGCCGACAGCACCGCCATCAGCCCGGCCAGCTCCCCGGCCGCCCGCTCGATCCGCTCCGGCAGCCCCTCCGCGCCCCAGTCCTCGGAGGCGGCGTAGACGCCGGTCGGGACGACCACGGCCCGCAGGTAGGCGAACAGGGGCCGCAGCGCGTGGTCCAGGACCAGCGAGTGCCGCGCGCTGCCGCCGGTCGCCGCGATCAGCACCGGCTTGCCGGCCAGCGCGTCGCCGTCCTGGGCCCCGAGCACGTCGAAGAAGGACTTGAACAGTCCGCTGTACGACGCGGAGAACACCGGCGTGACGACGACCAGCCCGTCCGCGCCCGTGACCGCGTCCAGCGCGTCCCCGAGGGCCGGTCCCGGAAAGCCGCTGGTGAGGTTGTGCGCGATGTCCACCGCGAGGTCGCGCAGCTCGATCACCCGGACGTCGGTGGCACCGCCCCGGACGGCGGTGTGCCTCCCGGCCGCCGCCGCGAGCCGGTCGGCCAGCAGCCGCGTGGAGGACGGGACGCTCAGCCCCGCCGAGACGACGACGAGCCTCATACGGTGCTCACCTCTTCCGCGTCCTGGCCGTCCTGACCGTCCTGGCCGTCCTGGCCGTCCTGGCCACGGTCGCGGTCGCGGTCGCGGTCGCGGGAGTCCTGCTCCGCGAGCAGCGAGGCGTGGGTCGGCGCGTCCGGCACGTTCGCCGGGCGGCCCTTGGCGAACTCCTCGCGCAGCACCGGCACGACCTCCTCGCCGAGGAGGTCGAGCTGCTCCAGCACGGTCTTCAGCGGCAGACCGGCGTGGTCCATCAGGAACAGCTGGCGCTGGTAGTCGCCCGCGTACTCCCGGAAGGACAGGGTCCGCTCGATCACCTGCTGCGGGGAGCCCACGGTCAGCGGGGTCTGGGCGGTGAACTCCTCCAGGGAGGGCCCGTGGCCGTAGACGGGGGCGTTGTCGAAGTAGGGGCGGAACTCGCGCACCGCGTCCTGGGAGTTCCGCCGCATGAACACCTGGCCGCCGAGGCCGACGATCGCCTGCTCGGGCGTGCCGTGCCCGTAGTGGGCGTAGCGGGTCCGGTACAGCTCGACCATCCGCTTGGTGTGGTCGGCCGGCCAGAAGATGTTGTTGTGGAAGAAGCCGTCGCCGTAGTACGCCGCCTGCTCGGCGATCTGGGGCGAGCGGATGGAGCCGTGCCAGACGAACGGCGGGACGCCGTCCAGCGGGCGCGGGGTGGAGGTGAAGCCCTGCAGCGGGGTGCGGAACCTGCCCTCCCAGTCCACCACGTCCTCGCGCCACAGCCGGTGCAGCAGGGCGTAGTTCTCCACGGCGAGGTTGATGCCCTGCCGGATGTCCTGGCCGAACCAGGGGTAGACCGGCCCGGTGTTGCCGCGGCCCGTCATCAGGTCGACCCGGCCGTCCGCGAGGTGCTGGAGCATCGCGAAGTCCTCGGCGATCTTCACCGGGTCGTTGGTGGTGATGAGGGTGGTGGAGGTGGACAGGACCAGCCGCTCGGTGCGCGCCGCTATGTAGCCGAGCATGGTGGTCGGGGACGACGGCACGAACGGCGGGTTGTGGTGCTCGCCGGTCGCGAAGACGTCCAGGCCGACCTCCTCGGCCTTGAGCGCGATGGCGACCATGGCCTTGATGCGCTCGCGCTCGGTCGGCGTCCGGCCGGTGGTCGGGTCCGGCGTGACGTCGCCGACGCTGAAGATCCCGAACTGCATGGTCGCTTCCTCACGTTGTTGACGATTCAACTACACCCGCCAACGGGCCACGACCCCCGGGTATTCCATTCACCCCGCACCGACCCGCGAAGCCGCCCCACCCCGAAGCCGCCCCCGAGCCCGGCCCTCCCCACGAGCCGCCCCCGAACCCGGCGCGCACCGAGCCGCCCCACGCGGGCCGCACCTCCCGTGCGACGCTGCCCGCATGCCGATCCTGCGTTCCGCCGCCCTGTTCGTCCTCGCCGCGCTGTTCGAGATCGGCGGCGCCTGGCTGGTCTGGCAGGGGGTGCGCGAGCACCGCGGCTGGCTGTGGGCCACGGGCGGCGTCCTCGCCCTGGGCGCCTACGGCTTCGTCGCCACTTTCCAGCCCGACGCCCACTTCGGCCGCGTGCTCGCCGCGTACGGCGGGGTCTTCGTCGCCGGCTCGCTGCTGTGGGGCGTGGTCGCCGACGGCTACCGGCCCGACCGCTGGGACGTGGCCGGCGCGCTGGTCTGTCTGGCGGGGATGGCCCTGATCATGTGGGCGCCGCGGGGCGGCGGCTGAGCGTCACGGGCCGGACGGCCCCCTCCGCGGAACGGCGGGGTCACTTACCCTTGCCCCAGACCGATCGCCGTACGCCCGATCGCACCGAGCGTCCCAGGAGCAGCCCATGGCCACCGCAGCACCGTCCGCCGCGTCCCGCATCGCCGTCGTCACGGGTGCGAGCAGCGGCATCGGCGCCGCCACGGCCCGGCAGCTCGCCGCCGCCGGCTACCGGGTCGTGCTGACCGCCCGCCGCAAGGACCGCATCGAGGCGCTCGCCGAGGAGATCGGCGCCGCCGGCCACGCGGCGACGGCGTACCAGCTGGACGTCACCGACCGGGCGGCCGTGGACGAGTTCGCGACGGCCTTCAGGACCGTCGGCGTGCTGGTCAACAACGCGGGCGGCGCGCTGGGCGCGGACCCGGTCGCCACCGGCGACCCGGCCCACTGGCGCACGATGTACGAGACGAACGTCCTCGGCACCCTCAACCTCACCCAGGCGCTGCTGCCCAAGCTGGAGGCGAGCGGCGACGGCACGGTCGTGGTCGTCTCCTCGACGGCCGGCCACGGCACGTACGAGGGCGGCGCCGGGTATGTCGCCGCCAAGCACGGCGCCCACGTCCTCGCCGAGACCCTGCGCCTGGAGATCGTCGGCAGGCCGGTGCGCGTCATCGAGATCGCGCCCGGCATGGTCAGGACGGACGAGTTCGCCCTCACCCGCTTCGGCGGCGACCGGGAGAAGGCCGCCAAGGTCTACGAGGGTGTCGCCGAGCCCCTGACGGCCGACGACGTCGCCGACACCATCACCTAGGCGGTGACCCGCCCCAGCCATGTCAACATCGACCTGCTGGTCGTGCGTCCACGCGCCCAGGCGTCGAACACCAAGGTGCACCGGGAGCTGTGATGACGCAGGACACCGAGGGCGCCGCACCCGAGGGCGCCGCGCCGGAGCCCGCCGCGGACGCGGCCCGCCGGGCGGAGCGCGAGGCCCTGGCCCTGGAGAAGAAGCGCGAGCGCTATGTGTGGTGGTACCTCGGCTACTTCCTCTTCGGCATCCACATCATCGCCTTCGTGATGATCTACGCGGTCCACCACGCGAAGTAGCCCCGGCACCGGGCGTCAGCCCTTCACACAGACCACCTGCCGCAGCTTGGCCACGACCTCCACCAGGTCGCGCTGCTGGTCGATGACCTGGTCGATCGACTTGTAGGCCCCCGGGATCTCGTCGACCACGCCGGAGTCCTTGCGGCACTCCACGCCCCGCGTCTGCTCCTCCAGGTCCTTGGTGGAGAAGCGGCGCTTGGCGGCGTTGCGGCTCATCCGGCGGCCGGCGCCGTGCGAGGCGGAGTTGAAGGACGCCTCGTTGCCCAGACCGCGCACGATGTACGAGCCGGTGCCCATCGAGCCCGGGATGATCCCGTACTCGCCGGAGCCCGCGCGGATCGCGCCCTTGCGGGTGACCAGCAGGTCCATGCCCTCGTACCGCTCCTCCGCCACGTAGTTGTGGTGGCAGGAGATCTCCTGCTCGAAGGCCGGCCGCGCCTTCTTGAACTCCTTGCGGACCACGTCCTTCAGGAGCGCCATCATGATCGTGCGGTTGTACTTCGCGTACTCCTGCGCCCAGAACAGGTCGTTGCGGTAGGCCGCCATCTGCGGGGTGTCCGCGACGAACACCGCGAGGTCGCGGTCGACCAGGCCCTGGTTGTGCGGGAGGCCCTGGGCCACGCCGATGTGGTGCTCGGCGAGTTCCTTGCCGATGTTGCGGGAGCCGGAGTGGAGCATCAGCCAGACGGAACCGCTCTCGTCCGTGCAGACCTCGACGAAGTGGTTGCCGGACCCCAGGGTCCCCATCTGCTTGGCGGCCCGCTCCTGGCGGAACCTCACCGCCTCCGCCACCCCGTCGAACCGCCCCCAGAACCCGTCCCACCCGCTCGTCGCGAGCCCGTGGAACCGCCCCGGGTGCACCGGGTCCTCGTGCATCCCCCGGCCCACCGGGATCGCCTGCTCGATCCTCGAGCGCAGCCGGGACAGGTCGCCCGGCAGGTCATTGGCGGTCAGGGAGGTCCGCACCGCCGACATCCCGCAGCCGATGTCCACGCCCACCGCGGCCGGGCACACCGCGCCCCGCATCGCGATGACCGAGCCGACCGTCGCGCCCTTGCCGTAGTGCACGTCCGGCATCACGGCCAGGCCCTCGATCCAGGGCAGCGTCGCGACGTTCTGCAGCTGCCGCATCGCCACGTCCTCGACCGTCGCGGGGTCGGCCCACATCCGGATCGGCACCTTCGCGCCCGGCATCTCCACATACGACATGTCGTCCTCATTCCCCCGAAAAAGTACAGAAGTAGGAAATCGCAATACCGGCGCCAAGGTCGACGAAAGGGGACAACGGACCGGCGTCCACGGCAGTGCGTGCGATACACATTGTCTCCAGCGGCCGCCCCCGCGCGGCAAGCGATTAACCTGCGGGGCCATCGAAGCGAGAGGAGCCTGACCGTGCTGCGGAGGGCGTACGTATCCGGGCCGGCCGCGCTCCTCGCGGCGCTGCTGCTGGCCGGCTGCACCGGCGGCTCGCCGCAGGACAGCGGGACGGACGACACCAACCCCGACGGCTCGGGCACGGCGACGGCGGCGGCCCAGCCGGGCAAGTACCGCACGCTGCCGCAGGCCTGCACGGTGGTCGGTCACAGCACCCTGGACTCGCTGCTGCCGGGCATCAAGCAGATCACCGACGTGGACCAGCGCGGCAAGGCCTACGACGGCCAGGCCACGCTGACGTACGACACCGACCGCAAGGTGGGCTGCCGCTGGAAGGTGGACTCCGCGCAGGCCACCGACCACCTCTCCGTCGACTTCGAGCGCGTCGTCTCCTACGACAACGCCGTCAGCGACGACAGCCAGGCGGAGGCGGTGTTCGCCGCCAAGCAGACCGCCGCCGACCTGCCCGAACCCGCCGCCGGCACCCCCTCCGCGGCGTCGAGCCCGTCCGCGCCGCCGAGCCCGTCCGCCTCCTCCCCGTCGGCCGCCCCGGACGCCGCGTCCGCCTCCTCCTCTTCCTCTTCCTCCCCCGCCTCCGGCGGGACCGCCTCCCCCGGCGCCGACCCCACCGACCTCCAGCCCCGTACGCTCGACGACCTCGGCGACGAGGCCTTCCTCGACGACACCCTCAGCCCCTCCGGCGCGACGGCCAAGCAGCGGACCGTGACTGTGGCGTTCCGCACGTCGAACGTGATCGTGACCATCGAGTACGCGGAGCAGCCGGCCACCCTCGGCGTGGTGCCGGACAGCAAGGAAATGCAGGACAGGGCCCGGGAACTGGCCTCGCGGCTGGCGGATTCACTGGGCGGCTGACCTTCCCCGCCGGGCATTTGACGCCCGGACGCGAAGCGCGGGAAGCGAAAACACACGGCTGTCGTACCGCGTACCGTGGCCCCTCGGACCCGATCCGACCGCAGGAACCACGAGCGTCATGAGTGAAGGAACCATGCAGCGAGCAGCCCAGCGAGAAGAGCGTGCCCAGCGTGACCGGCGTGGCCCGGGGGCCAGGCGTCCGAACCGCTTCCTGGTCGGTGCGGTGGCCGTCCCCGTGATGTTCCTGGCGGCGGCCTGCTCGTCGGACTCCGGCTCGGACGAGGGCGCGAAGAGCTCCCCGTCGGGCGGCGCCGGGGCCTCCGCGAGCGCGAGCGCCTCGCCGACCGTGCAGGCCGCGGCCTACGGCAAGCTGCCGGAGGCGTGCAAGGCGCTGTCCGCCAGGACGCTGGGCGACCTGGTGCCCAAGGGCGTGAAGTCGGCCAAGGAGGGCACGTCCAGCGATGTCTCCTCGCGCGCCAGCTGCTCCTGGAACAGCCTGGACAACAACGGTGTGAAGGGCTCCCAGTTCCGCTGGCTCAACGTCTCGCTGCTGCGCTTCGCGTCGGACGCCTCGCGCGGCTCGGGCGAGGAGCAGGCGCGGGAGTACTACCAGAAGCAGGTGCGGGACGCGAAGTCCGTGGCCGGCGCGAAGAACACCAAGGCCGAGCCGGTGTCCGGGACCGGCGACGAGGCGACGGCGGTGCGCTACGACCTGAAGAAGAAGGAAGGCTCCTTCAAGCAGCAGACGGTCGTCGCCCGGGTGGAGAACGTCGTCGTCACCCTCGACTACAACGGCGCCGGTCTGGCCGGCGACAAGACCCCGGACGCGGACGCGCTGGCCAAGGCGGCCCGGAAGGCCGCCAAGGAGGCCGTGGCCGCGGTGGCGGCGGCCAACGGGGACGGCGGCGGTGCCGGCTCCTCGTCCTCCGCCCCGGGCTCCACGGCGCCGTCGAAGTCGCCCTCGGCGTCCAAGTCGTCCGCCCCGTCGAAGCCGGCGTCCGCCTCGCCGTCGAAGTCGGCCGCGAAGAGCTGAGCAGCGCCGACCGGCCCGCCGGGCCGGTGAGGGAACCGGGCAATCGGATCCGGCCACCCGTTCCCCGCACGGATGTGCCACCCTGTTGCGCGCAACAACACGCAATGGGAGGGGAGTACGGGTGGCCGCGCCACTGCAGCTGACTCGGATGCACCGCGTTCTCATCGGCGTGGTCGTGACGGGCGCCGTGATCATCGCCAGTATCGGCTTCGCGGGTTCGTACGCGGCCGTCCGTGAGCTGGCCCTCAAGAAGGGCTTCGGGAACTTCAGTTATGTGTTCCCGATCGGCATCGACGCGGGCATCTGTGTGCTGCTCGCACTCGACCTGCTGCTGACCTGGATCCGCATCCCGTTCCCGCTGCTGCGCCAGACGGCGTGGCTGCTGACCGCGGCGACGATCGCGTTCAACGGCGCCGCCGCCTGGCCGGACCCGCTGGGCGTCGGCATGCACGCGGTCATCCCGGTGCTGTTCGTGGTCGCGGTGGAGGCCGCCCGGCACGCGATCGGCCGGATCGCGGACATCACCGCCGACAAGCACATGGAGGGCGTCCGCCTCACCCGCTGGCTGCTCTCCCCGGTGCCCACCTTCCTGCTGTGGCGCCGGATGAAGCTGTGGGAGCTGCGCTCCTACGACCAGGTCATCAAGCTGGAGCAGGAGCGCCTGGTCTACCAGGCCAGGCTCCGCTCCCGCTTCGGGCGGGCCTGGCGGCGCAAGGCCCCGGTGGAGTCGCTGATGCCGCTGCGGCTGGCGCGCTACGGCGTGCCGCTGGCGGAGACGGCCCCGGCGGGCCTGGCGGCGGCGGGCATCGAGCCGGCGCTCATACCCGCGGCGGCGCAGCAGGCGGCCGGCGCGGCCGCGGTCGCCCGGCAGGCGGGGCCCGCGGGGCAGCTCACGCAGTTCGCCGGCCAGGCCCCGCAGGAGCCGCCGCCGTACGACGAGCAGTTCCCGCCGGACGACCAGAGCCCCTGGTTCCAGGCGCCGCGCCAGGTCGACTACCACGGCGGCTACGACCCGACGTACGACCCGGAGCCGCCGTACGAGGAGTGGTACGAGGAGCAGCAGCCGCAGCGGCTGGACCAGGCGCAGCGGTTCGAGCAGGCCCAGCGGTTCCAGCAGGCGCGGCGGGACGCCGAGTTCGAGGAGTTCGAGCAGGCGGCCGCCGGTCCCGGGGCGGTGCGGGAGCCCTCCCCGGAGGACACCGGCAGCTTCCCCATCCCGGTCGGCCCGAACCGCACCCGCGAGCTCGGCGAGGGCGGCGGCACGCCTCAGGCCGAGCCCGACGAGGAGCAGTACTACCAGCTGTTCAAGCAGTCGATCAGCGGGGGCAGCGGTGTGCCCACGCCCCGCGAGTACGGCGACAACATCCAGGCCGCCTTCTCCCGCACCCTCCCGGACCAGGAGGTCAAGCGCATGGTGAACCGCTTCACCAACCGGCTGAACGCGGAGCTGGAGGAGGACCACATCGCCTAGCCGGCGGTGCGGCGCGGGAGACGCGCGCCGCGACCGCGCAGGCGCGGGCGAGGCGCAGGACAGGCGCGGGAAGCGGGCGTACGCACCACGCAGGCGCACGAAAGGGGGCACCCGGTGATCGCACCGGGCGCCCCCTTTCGTGCGCGTACGGCCCGAGCGGGCCCGCCCGGGCCCGTGCAGGCCCGCCCCGCCCTACGCGCCGAGCAGCCTGCGCACCCGGTCCTGTCCGACCGCCAGCAGCAGCGTGGGAAGCCGCGGACCGGTGTCGCGTCCCACCAGCAGGTGGTACAGCAGCGCGAAGAACGACCGCTGGGCGGTCTTGATCTCCGGCGGCAGCTCCTTGGGCGTGGCGTCGGCCGGGAAGCCCGCCTGCACCTTGGGCACGCCGTAGACGAGGTGGGTGAGACCGTCCAGGGACCAGTGGTCCGCCAGCCCGTCGAGCAGCAGCCGGACCGACTCCTGGGAGCGCTCGTCGAGCGACTTCAGCAGGTCGGTGTCGGGCTCGTCGCGGACGATGGTGCGCTGGTCGGCGGGGACGTGGGTGTTGATCCACGCCTCCGCCTTGTCGTACCGCGGGCGGACCTCGTCCAGCGAGCCCAGCGGGTTGGCCGGGTCCAGCTCCGACAGGATGCGCAGGGCCTGGTCCTGGTGGCCGGCGGTGATGTCGGCGACCGAGGCGAGCGTGCGGTAGGGCAGCGGGCGCGGGGTCCGCGGCAGCTCGCCCGCGGCGGTGCCGACGGCGCGGGTGTACGCGGCGACGTCACCGGGCAGCGCCGAACCGTCGGCCACCTTCGCCGCCAGCTTGTCCCACTCGTCGTAGAGCCGCTGGATCTCCTGATCGAAGGCGATCTTGAACGACTGGTTGGGCCGGCGGCGGGCGTACAGCCAGCGCAGCAGCTGCGGCTCCATGATCTTCAGCGCGTCGGCGGGGGTGGGCACCCCGCCCCGGGACGAGGACATCTTCGCCATGCCGGAGATGCCGACGAAGGCGTACATCGGGCCGATCGGCTGCTTGCCGCCGAAGATGCCGACGATCTGGCCGCCGACCTGGAAGCTGGAGCCCGGCGAGGAGTGGTCCACGCCGGACGGCTCGAAGACGACGCCCTCGTACGCCCAGCGCATCGGCCAGTCGACCTTCCAGACCAGCTTGCCGCGGTTGAACTCGCTGAGCCGGACCGTCTCCGAGAAGCCGCACGCGGTGCACGCGTAGGTCAGCTCGGTGGAGTCGTCGTCGTAGGCGGTGACGGTGGTGAGGTCCTTCTCGCAGTTGCCGCAGTACGGCTTGTACGGGAAGTAGCCGGCCGAACCGGAGCTGCCGTCGTCCTCGGACGCCGCGCCCGAGCCCTCCTCGGCCTCCAGCTCGGCCTCGTCGACGGGCTTCTGCTGCTTCTTGGCGGGGGCCTTCTTCGTCCGGTACTGGTCGAGGATGGCGTCGATCTCGCCGCGGTGGCGCATCGCGTGCAGGATCTGGTCGCGGTACGCGCCGGAGGTGTACTGCTCCGTCTGGCTGATGCCGTCGAACTCCACGCCCAGCTCGGCCAGCGAGGCGATCATCGCGGCCTTGAAGTGCTCGGCCCAGTTCGGGTGCTCGGAGCCCTTCGGCGCCGGGACGGAGGTCAGCGGCTTGCCGATGTGCTCGGCCCAGGACTCGTCGATCCCGCTGACGCCGGCCGGGACCTTGCGGTACCGGTCGTAGTCGTCCCAGGAGATCAGGTGGCGCACCTGGCGGCCCCGGCGGCGGATCTCGTCGGCGACGAGGTGCGGGGTCATGACCTCGCGCAGGTTCCCCAGGTGGATGGGGCCGGAAGGGGAGAGTCCGGACGCGACGACGACCGGTTTGCCCGGGGCCCGACGCTCCGACTCCTCGATGACCTCATCCGCGAAACGGGAGACCCAGTCGGTGGTCTCGGTGCTCTGAGCCACGATCGGCACGTCCTCTTTCTGGAAGTTCTCCATGAACAGCCGGTACGGTCGCACGGCTGACCGCTCCATTGTCCCAGGCGGCGCGGTATCCACGAAAACGCCTTTTCAACGCTTGGGACGTGCGCACGCCGCCCGGGGTTGGGCCGTCGGCCGGAAAACTCGCTTTACCCCGCATGGGATACTGGGCGTGACTGTCCATCCCCACGAGGAGAACGGCACCCATTCCTATGGCCTCGGTCACGTCCCTCACGTCCGCCGTCCACCAGCGCCTCGCGAACGCCCTTTCGGCCGCCCTGCCGGAGGCCGCCGACGCGGACCCGCTGCTGCGACGCAGCGACCGGGCGGACTACCAGGCCAACGGCATCCTGGCGCTGGCGAAGAAGGCCAAGGCCAACCCGCGGGAACTGGCCGCGCAGGTGGTCGAGCGGGTGACCAGGGGCGACGTGATCGAGGGCATCGAGGTCTCGGGCCCCGGCTTCCTCAACATCACGGTCTCCGACCGGGCGATCACCGGGAACCTGGCCGCGCGGGCCGCCGACCCCGAGGGCCGGCTGGGCGTGCCCCGCGCGGAGCACCCGGGCACCACGGTGATCGACTACGCCCAGCCGAACGTGGCCAAGGAGATGCACGTCGGCCATCTGCGGTCCGCGGTGATCGGCGACTCGGTGGCGCAGCTGCTCGAGTTCACCGGCGAGAACGTCGTCCGGCGGCACCACATCGGCGACTGGGGCACCCAGTTCGGCATGCTCATCCAGTACCTCGACGAGCACCCGCACGAGCTGGACCACAAGGCCGGCGAGGTGAGCGGCGAGGAGGCGATGTCGAACCTCGACCGCCTCTACAAGGCCGCGCGCAAGCTGTTCGACTCCGACGAGGAGTTCAAGACGCGGGCGCGGCGCCGGGTGGTGGACCTCCAGGCGGGCGACCCGCACACCCTGGCCATGTGGCAGAAGTTCGTGGACGAGTCGAAGATCTACTTCTTCTCCGTCTTCGAGAAGCTGGACATGGAGATCCGGGACGCGGACATCGTCGGCGAGTCCGGGTACAACGACATGCTGGCCGAGACCTGCCGCATGCTGGAGGAGTCCGGCGTGGCGGTCCGCTCCGAGGGCGCCCTGTGCGTCTTCTTCGACGACATCAAGGGCCCGGACGGCAACCCGGTCCCGCTGATCGTCCAGAAGTCCGACGGCGGCTACGGCTACGCGGCCACCGACCTGTCGGCCATCCGCGACCGCGTGTTCAACCTCAAGGCGGACACGCTGCTGTACGTGGTGGACGCCCGCCAGTCCCTGCACTTCAAGATGGTCTTCGAGACCGCGCGGCGGGCCGGCTGGCTGAACGACGACGTGACGGCGTACCAGCTCGCCTTCGGCACGGTGCTGGGCAAGGACGGCAAGCCCTTCAAGACGCGTGAGGGCGAGACGGTCCGGCTGGTCGACCTGCTCGACGAGGCGATCGAGCGCGCCTCGGCCGTGGTCCGGGAGAAGGCCCAGGACCTGTCGGAGGAGGAGATCGCCGAGCGGGGCGCCCAGGTGGGCATCGGCGCGGTGAAGTACGCGGACCTGTCGACGTCGGCGAACCGGGACTACAAGTTCGACCTGGACCAGATGGTCTCGCTCAACGGCGACACCTCCGTCTACCTCCAGTACGCCTACGCCCGTATCCGGTCGATCCTGCGCAAGGCCGGCGGGACCGCCCCGGCGGCCCACCCGGAGCTGGCGCTGACGGAGGCGGAGCGGGCCCTCGGCCTGCACGTCGACGCGTTCGCGGAGACGGTCCGCGAGGCCGCTGCCGAGTACGCCCCGCACAAGCTGGCCGCGTACCTCTACCAGCTGGCGTCGCTGTACACGTCCTTCTACGACAAGTGCCCCGTGCTGAAGGCGGAGACGCCGCAGCAGGTCGAGAACCGCCTCTTCCTGTGCGACATCACGGCCCGCACGCTCCACCAGGGCATGGCCCTGCTGGGCATCAGGACCCCCGAGCGCCTCTGACCTCACCCGTCCGCCCTCCCGGCCCCCACCGGCACCGTCCGGCCGGGCCGGGAGGGCGGACGCGTGCCGGCACCCTCCAGCAGTGGGCGCGACACCCTCCAGGCGTGGTCGAGCCGGACGCGGGGGACTCGCCGTCCCCTCCGCCGTCGGGGCCCTCCCCCTGCGCGGCACCCGGTGAGGACCCCGCGGCGCGTCCCGGACCGCGTCCCGCGTGACCCGCGTCGGCGCAGGTGGTACGCCGTCGGGCCGTCCGGACGTCCCATATTCGCGGCCGTCCGTGGCGCCGGGACGGCCGTGCGGCCAAGCTGGGCGCGACCAGACGCGTCCGCCACACCAGTCACAGCTGATGCCCGTTCCACAGGGGGATCGACCATGCCCGCACGCCCCATCCGTGCACGCACCCGCAACCGCAACCGCAACCGCAGCCGCAGCCGCAGCCGCAGCGGTACGCGTACCGGCTCCCGCACCCGTGGCGGCCCCCACGCCGCCGCGCCCGGCACCCGTACCCGGGACGGCTCCCGCACCCGTGACGGCCGGCGCCCCGCGCACGCCCCCCGCGCCCGTGTCCTCGCGGCGGCGGTGCTCGTGCTTCTCGCCGCCGCCGTGCTGGCCGGCTGCCGCGACGGTCAGGGCGTGCAGGACGAGGGACCGTCGTCGGTGTCCAGGTCGCTGGAGGGGCACCCGTGCGCGACCGCGCACCGGGCCCCGGTCTCCCAGCGCATCTCTCAGCGCAGCTTCTGCGCGACCTCGGTGGCCCAGTAGGTGAGGATGTTGCGCGCACCGGCCCGCTTGATGCCGGTGAGGGCCTCCAGGATGGCCCGGTCCCGGTCGATCCAGCCCTTCTCGGCGGCGGCCTCGATCATCGAGTACTCGCCGGAGATCTGGTAGGCGGCGACCGGTACGTCCACGGCGTCGGCGACCCGGGCGAGGACGTCGAGGTAGGGGCCGGCCGGCTTGACCATCACCATGTCGGCGCCCTCCTCGAGGTCGAGGGCCAGCTCGCGCAGGGACTCCCGCAGATTGGCGGGGTCCTGCTGGTAGGTCTTGCGGTCGCCCCGCAGCGAGGAGCCGACGGCCTCGCGGAAGGGCCCGTAGAAGGCGGAGGAGTACTTCGCGGTGTAGGCGAGGATCGCGACGTCCTCGCGGCCGATCCGGTCCAGCGCGTCGCGGATGACGCCGATCTGCCCGTCCATCATGCCGCTGGGCCCGACGACATGGGCGCCCGCGTCAGCCTGCACCTGCGCCATCTCGGCGTACCGCTCGAGCGTGGCGTCGTTGTCGACCCGGCCCTCGGCGTCGAGGACGCCGCAGTGCCCGTGGTCGGTGAACTCGTCCAGGCACAGGTCGGACATGACGAGCAGGTCGTCGCCCACCTCGGCGCGCACGTCGCGCAGCGCGACCTGGAGGATCCCGTCCGGATCGGTGCCGGTGGTGCCGGCGGCGTCCTTCTTGGACTCCTCCGGCACCCCGAAGAGCATGATCCCGGAGACCCCGGCCGCCACCGCCTCCGCGGCGGCCTTCTTCAGACTCTCCCGCGTGTGCTGCACCACGCCCGGCATGGCGGCGATCGGCACCGGCTCGCTCACGCCCTCCCGCACGAACGCGGGCAGGATGAAGTCGGCCGGGTGCAGCCGGGTCTCGGCGACCATGCGCCGCATCGCGGGAGTGGTCCGCAGCCGACGAGGACGCGCACCGGGGAAGGATCCGTACTTCGTCATGTCCTCTACGCTACGCCCGCCGCCGCCGTGCCTTTACCGACGCCGAGTCGGCCCCGGGGCGGGGGTGCACGGGTTCGCGGGGTGCGGTCACGGGGTGCCGGCCCGGCGGTCCGTCGCGGAGGCGAAGCCGAGCCAGGTGTGCCGGTTGCCCGCCCAGCACCAGCCCACCTTGGGCGCGTCGCGGCGCTCGCGGCCGTCCCGTCCGGTGCCGTTGCTGATCCAGATGGCCGGGGTGCGGGCGTCCAGGGCGCCGTTGGCCTTGCGCAGCCGGGACCCGATGGTCATGAAGCAGTGGTTGCGCTCCAGCACCCGGGGCTGCTGCAGCACCCAGTGCAGGCCCTCGGTGAGCAGCAGCGGTGTGCGGGCCTCGGCGGTGAGGGCGGGCAGCGCCTCGTCCGGGCTCCAGTTGGCCATCCGGTCGCCGCGGTCCAGGCCGGTGAGGAGGTAGAGCGGGGCGTCGGGCAGCGCGACCGTGCCGAGCGGAGCGAACCGGTCGACGTCGGTCATGTCGGTGACGACGAACCCCGGCTTGCCCTCCCGGCGCAGCAGTGGCGCGAGGGCGGAGGCGGGGACCCGGTCCGGGTGCACGGCGAGCAGGACGTCCCCGCCCGCACCGGCCCCGGAGTCTTCCGCGGCCGGTGCGGCCCCCACGGCCCCCGCGAAGTCCCGCAGCTCGGCGGCGGACAGCCCGGCGAGCTCGTGCACCCCCAGCTCGATCAGCCGCGCGGCCTGCGCGCCCAGGGCCGGCAGCAAGGGCAGCGGGGTCGTCGGGCTCGTGGGGCTCGTGGGGCTCGTCAAATCGGCCTGCGTGATGTCGGACAACTGGGCCTCCAAGAGCGCTGATTGAGAGAGACCCGGAGTCAACGAGGCGATACACCCTGGATGTTCCCGACACACCGACGAGTTTCAGCCTCAACACATAAGAACATACGAGCGATTGAGCCGCGCGGCTGTCATCGACCCCAAGGAGGATCGCTTTGCTCCTGCTTGGGACCGATGCCCGGGCCGGCGCCGTCTGCGAGGCTTGGTCGTGATCACAGGCAGGCATCGCGGTGCGTGCGGGGCATCGACCGAACACCCCGGCGCAGACGAGCGAGGCAGCCGGTCGACGGGGGAACACAAAGGGGGAAACCAGTACATTTTCGGGCGCGTTGAGGACTGTCCGCGTCCGTTTTCCTTCGAATCCTTCCCTGAGGCTGCATCGGCCCTGCCGCATGCTCGATTCACGGAGGAGCAATCTTGCATCGAAGAGTTGCGCGTGTGTCGCTCACCCTCGCCTCGTGCGGTGCGGTGGCACTGGCGGGCACGCTGGCCGGAACGGCACCCGCCTACGCGACGTACTACAGCGGGGGCATGCCCAAGCGGTCGTTCAGTGTGAAGACCGTCGGCGTCAACAGCGAGTGGGTCAAGTACTTCGACACCGGCCGCAAGAACTGGAACAGCGCCGGCGTCGGCGCCAACATCCAGCGGAAGTCGAGCGCCAAGCCCAGCTTCACGGCCGGCAACTACAGCGCCAGCTGGTACGGCCTGTACTCGCCGTCCGGCACCCGGGCGAAGCGGTCGTTCCAGATCAAGGTCAACGCCACCACGCTGTGGCGGGACACCAAGTCCATACCCAAGTACGACAAGTGGGTGCGCAGCACCACCACGCACGAGCTCGGGCACAGCCTGAGCCTGCTCGACAACCCGAACACGAGCAAGGCCTCGCTGATGAAGCACAGCCGCGACCGCTCGAAGATCCAGAAGCCGCAGCCGTACGACAAGTCCGAGGTAAAGAGGATCTACAAGTGATGATGGCGAGACGGCACATGCTCATCACCGCGACGGCGGTGGCGGCCGCGTTCGCCGCCGCCGGCTGCTCCGCGGACGCCGGTACGGGCGCCGCGAAGGGGGCGGGATCCGCGAAGGCCGCGGAGACCGTGACCTACTCCGCGGACTACCCCGACTACGCCTCGCTCGACGAGGTCATCAAGAAGTCCGACGTCGTCGTCGAGGGCACCGTGCTCGGCAGCCGGGTGGAGAGGATGCTGCCCGACGCGCCCGCCGGCGACAACCCCGCCACCAACCCGCAGGCCGGCCTGACGCCCGCCGAGAAGAAGCAGGCCAAGGAGGCGGACGAGGAGAATCCCGTCGTCGTCACCGTCTCCCGGGTGAAGGTCACCCGGGCGCTCGCCGGGCACGTGGCCGCCGGTGACGTCATCGAGGTCAGCCAGCTCGGCGGGACCTACAAGGGCGTCAAGTACCAGGACTCGGGCACGACCCTGCTCGCCAAGGGCGGCCCGAAGTACGTCCTGATGCTGGCCGCCCACGGCCGCGGCAAGCCGTACGACCTGGTCAACCCGGTCCAGGCGCTGTACGGGGTGAAGCAGGACGGCAAGGTCGAGGCCGTGTCGGCCTCGGGCTTCGACGGCGCGGGCAGGATCGGGCAGCTGGCCGACCGCGCCCAGCGGCTCACGAAGAACCGCGCGCGCTAGAAGAACCGCACGCGCCGATCTGCGGCCGGCCGCGCACCGCACTCCGCCGGTGCGCGGCCGGCACCGCACTCAATCCGCCGGTGCGCCACGGCCCGAACCGTGGCGCACCGGCGCCCTTCCGTCTCTCACCGCCCCGGCGCCGCCGCCAGCCCCAGCGCCTCACGCACCGCCGGGCTCAGGCCCACGTGGTTGTCCTTCCCGGCGACCGCGGCGCCGCCCCGGACCTCGTACCAGCCCTGGGTGGTGTTCACCAGCACGTAGCGCCCGCCGGGGCCGCGGTCGAGCAGCAGCACGTACTCGTGCCCGGCGGTGAACCGGGTGGTCTCCGGCCCGGAGCCGGGTGTCGTGTAGGCCACCTCGATCGACTCGCCCGAGGGCGCGCCCTTGGCGGTCGCCACCACCTTCGCGCTGGCCACCGTCGTGTCCACCCCCTCGAGCGACACCTGGCGTCCGGAGCCGATCCGCGCCCGGACGATCACGTTCGCCGCTCCTTCCAGCGCGGCGGTCCGGCCGTAGTACGGCTCGTCGGCCATGGCGTTCCCGCCCGGACCGGTGCCGGGACCGCCGGCCTGGTGGCTGCCGGGCCCGCCCGAGTCGTGCAGGGCGAGCAGGCTCACGCCGCCGACGGCGAGGGCGGCCGCGCAGGCGACGGCGGCCACCAGCAGCCCGCGCCGGGGGGCCCTGCGCGGGGCGGCGGCGGGCACGGCGCTCTCGGACCCGACCAGCGCGGCGAGT
Organism: Streptomyces sp. NPDC004065; assembly: GCF_044903565.1. NCBI lineage: Bacteria > Bacillati > Actinomycetota > Actinomycetes > Kitasatosporales > Streptomycetaceae > Streptomyces > Streptomyces sp. NPDC004065. The sequence continues at coordinate 837,362 of NZ_JBJDQT010000001.1, forward strand.
TCACCGGCGGCGCGCGCCGACAGGCCCTCGTGCGTCGCCTCCGGCACCGGATTGGCGTTCCTGACCAGACTTTTGACACGCATCACACTGACTCCTGAGGCAGATGGTAGGCGGCGCGGAAGGCCTTGCGGGCCCGGTGCAGCCGGACCCACACCGCGGAGGCGCTGCATCCGAGGACGTCACCGGCTTCGGCGGCGCTGAGCCCGTCCCAGTAGCTCAGCAGCAGCACCTCGCGGTGCGCGGGCGCAAGCCGGTCGAGGGCGTCGAGCACGGCGTTGTCCTGCTCCGACGCCGGGGCGCGGCCCAGCGCGTCGGCGACGGTGCGGTGCACCTCCGTCAGCCGCGCCATGGCCCGGTAGTGGTTGCCGAGCAGATTGCGCGCGGTCACGAAGAGCCAGCCGGTCCCGACGTCCTGACCGTCCGTCATCCGCTCCCACGCGGTGCGGAAGACCTCGGCGGCCAGCTCCTCCGCCGCTCCTCGGTCACCCAGCCTCCGGTGCACGTAGGCGCACACCCGCGGTTGCTCACGGACATACAGATCCGTGAACCGCGCGGCACGTTCACGGTCGCTCCGGGTCTTCAAGGTCTCCACACCCCTTATATGTCGGGAGTCCCCCGCATCCTTACGGACCGCTCGAAGAACTTCCGAACTTCCCGGGGGACGTACGCCCGTCTCAGGCGGCGCACACACCCCGGTCCGCACCGTCCGCACCGTCCGCGCCCTCCGGACAGGCGGCCCGGCAGTCGCGGCAGCGTCCCGGCCGCGGGGCGCGGAAGGCGCGGTCGCAGCCGTCGCAGTTCTGGAGCGGATCCCGGCGTCCGGGACCGGCCGGGTCCATCGCCGCGGCCGGTGGAGGCTTCGGGATCTCGGGAAGCGGCGGAGGCATCAGGGTGCGCAGCCGGTAGGCGATGACGCCGGCCGGATGTCTCATGTCCGTGGGCAGCCCGGTCACCAGCATGTGCCGCACGACGACGGCGGAGACACCCCTGCGCAGCCACTCGACGACCCCGGGAGCCAGGACGTTCACGTCCCGCAGCGACAGCACGAGCCGGTCGTCACCGCGCCGCAGCCCGGCGAGCAGCGCCACGGCCCGGCCGTACTGGGGGTCGCGGGGGCCGTGTTGCTCCGGTGGGGCGGGAGCGGGCGTGGGCGCGGGCCTGGGCGTGGGCGGAGGAGTGGCCGCGGCCTCGGGCGCGGGCGGAGACGGAGGCGGAGGCGGAGGCGGAGGCAACGGTGCGGGCACCGCCCGACAGCCGCCGTCCTGATCGTCTTGATCCTCCTGCTCATCCCCCTGGGGGGATTCCGGCACGACACGCGGCCCCGACACGGCATGAGGAGCACGGGTACGGGCGCGTCCCGCGACGCGGACAGGTGCCGGGGAAGCCGCCGCACTCCGCGCGGCCGCCGGGGTGTGATGGGCGTACGTCCGCGTGACCAGACGACCCGACTCCGTGTGCTCACGCACCCGCTCCAGATAGCCGTGGGCCTCCAACTCCCGCAACGCGGAGGCGATCCGCTCCCGCCCCTCGGGGAAGCGCTCGGCGAGGCTGCGGATGTCGACGGGGGTCCCCTCGGGCACCGACAGGATGTGGGTGGCCAGTCCGATGGCGGTCAGCGACAGCTCGCGGTGCTGGGCGAGGTGATTGCCGACGACCACGTACTGACCGGACTGGTACGTGCGTACGTGGACGACCCCGGAGGGGGTGGCGGATCCCCGAACACCGTGAATCGGACGCGGCGCAGCGTTAGGCTTCTTCTCAGCCAAGGGAAGAACCTGCTCTTCTTCGTTGGTCAGGCCCTCGCACCGGGATGGCAGTCCCAGCGGGGGCCGACGTATGTACGGGCTTGCGGAGGCGGTGACTCGCCTCGGGCCGAGACTGCACGTCCGAACCGCATATGCGCCAGTCACACCGGCCTGTTTCACCCACCCGAGTGACCTACGCCCGGTTTGGTTGGTTTGGTTGGTAATTTCCCTGGGTTCTTAAAGTCTTTTACCGCCCGAAGCCCCGGGTCCCGTATGACCGGACGACGCCTTTCCGGGCTCCGGTGCGAAGTGCGTCGGCCGTCCGGCCGGGTCCAGTTCCGCCCACACCGTCTTGCACGGCGCCGGCCCGGTGCGGACGCCCCAGCGGTCCGCCAACTCCTCGACCAGCAGCAGGCCGTAGCCGGACTCGGCCGGCCCGGTGGCGTCCGCCTTCGGGGTCGGCAGGACGTCACCGCGCGTGTCGGTGACCTCGATCCGCAGCACACCCCCGGCCGTCACCGCGAGAGCGAGCCGGTAGCTCCGGCCGGGAACCCTGCCGTGCAGCACGGCGTTCGCCGTCAACTCGGCGACGATCAGCCGCGCCGGGTCCGGCGGCAGCCCCCAGGAGCGCAGTTGCTCGGTCGCCAGCAACCGGCCGAGGCGGGCGCCGCGCCGGGTCGCGGAGAGAGGGACGCAGAACCGGCGCACCGGAACATGGAGGGTGGAGATGTGCTCGTTCACATCACTCAGCGTGTTCAGTCCTGTTTAGCCTGTGAAGCAGGGCGGCCCGTGCGACCAACGGCTGTCCGTGAGGTGTCCGGATTCTGTCCGGGCTGCCCGGGGTGACTCGCCAGGGCGGCCGGAGTTGGTCCGGGGAAGGGTGCGGCGGGAGGACGACGCTCATGAGCGGGTGGGAAGCGGGGCTGGACGACGAAGAGGCCGGGGCCGTCATGCGTACGGTCGTACGGCAACTGAAACTGTGGCGGGAGTCGGCCGGCCTCACCCAGGCGGAGTTCGGGGCGGCCATCGGGTACGGGGAGGAGCTCGTCTCCTCGGTGGAGCGGGGACGGCGGATTCCCCGGCCGGAATATCTGGACGCCGCGGACGAGGTGTTGGGGGCGGGCGGGAAGATCGCGGCCCTCAAGCAGGACGTGGCGGAGGTCCGGTACCCGAAGAAAGTGCGGGACCTGAAGAAGCTGGAAGCGGAGGCCGTGGAACTGGGGGCCTACAACAACTCCGTCATCCACGGGTTGTTGCAGACCGAGAAGTACGCACGGGCAGTCCTCAGCGCCCGCCGTCCGCCCTTCCCCACCGACCAGTTGGAGCAGCAGGTCGCGGCCCGCGTAGCACGGCAGGAAATCCTCAACGACGCGACAGCCCAGGCCGTCTTCAGTTTTGTCCAGTGTGAGTCGACGCTTCGTCGGCCCATCGGAGGCAAGATGGTGATGCGTGAGCAACTCGAAAGGCTGCTGGAAGTCTCCACGTGCCACAACGTCGACCTGCAAGTACTGCCTCTGAGCCGCGAGGAGAACTCGGGGCTCGACGGCTCGTTCAGGTTGCTCCGGCTCGGAGATGGCACCACGGTCGGTCACGTTGAGGTGGCGCACATCAGCCGCGTGATCGCGGAGCCGAAAGAGGTGCAACTCCTCGACATCCAGTATGGAATCATCCGGGCTCAGGCTCTCAGCCCGCGGGAGTCGACGGCCCTCATCGAGAAAGTGCTTGGAGAGACATGAAGCTGGAGTGGATAAAGAGCAGCTACAGCACGTCCAGCGGCCCCGACTGCGTCGAGGTGGCCACCCCGGACGAGAGTCACATCCTCGTCCGCGACTCCAAGAACCCCGACGGCCCTCGCCTCGCCCTCACCCCCGCCGCCTGGACGGCCTTCCTGCCGTACGCGGCCCGGCGCTGACGCCCGCTGACGGCGGGACGACGGCGGGGTGCCCCGGTTCCTGGGGCACCCCGCCGTCGTCGTCCCGCGTGTTCACGGCCTCACGTCGTGGACCGCCGCCTCCGTGCCCCCGGCCTCCGCTCGCTCGGGCGGGTGACCGGGTCGCCCGCCTCCAGGGCGGCGGCGCGGCGGCGCAGGCCGAACTCGGCCAGGGCCTCGGCCAGCTTGTGGACGGACGGCTCGGGGGCCATCACGTCGACGCGCAGGCCGTGTTCCTCCGCCGTCTTCGCCGTCGCCGGGCCGATGCAGGCGATCACCGTGACGTTGTGCGGCTTGCCCGCGATGCCCACCAGGTTCCGGACCGTCGACGACGAGGTGAACAGCACCGCGTCGAAGCCGCCGCCCTTGATCGCCTCGCGGGTCTCCGCCGGGGGCGGCGAGGCGCGTACGGTGCGGTAGGCCGTGACGTCGTCGACCTCCCAGCCCAGCTCGATCAGTCCCGCCACCAGGGTCTCGGTGGCGATGTCGGCGCGCGGCAGGAAGACGCGGTCGATCGGGTCGAAGACCGGGTCGTAGGGCGGCCAGTCCTCCAGCAGACCCGCCGCCGACTGCTCGCCGCTCGGCACCAGGTCCGGCTTCACGCCGAAGGCGATCAGGGCCTTGGCCGTCTGCTCGCCGACCGCCGCGACCTTGATGCCCGCGAAGGCGCGGGCGTCCAGCCCGTACTCCTCGAACTTCTCGCGCACCGCCTTCACCGCGTTGACCGAGGTGAACGCGATCCACTCGTAGCGGCCGGTGACCAGGCCCTTGACCGCGCGCTCCATCTGCTGGGGCGTGCGCGGCGGCTCGACCGCGATGGTCGGGACCTCGTGGGGCACGGCGCCGTAGGAGCGGAGCTGGTCCGAGAGCGAGGCCGCCTGCTCCTTGGTGCGCGGGACGAGGACCCGCCAGCCGAACAGCGGCTTGGACTCGAACCACGACAGCTGGTCGCGCCGCGCGGCGGCGCTGCGCTCGCCGACCACGGCTATCACTGGGCGGCCGCCCTCCGGGGAGGGCAGCACCTTGGCCTGCTTCAGCGTCTGCGCGATGGTGCCCAGGGTGGCGGTCCAGGTGCGCTGGCGCGTGGTCGTGCCGGCGACGGTGACCGTCATCGGGGTGTCGGGCTTGCGGCCCGCGGCGACCAGCTCGCCGGCCGCCGCGGCGACCGTCTCCAGCGTCGCCGAGACCACCACGGTGCCGTCGGAGGCGCCCACCTCCGTCCAGCAGCGGTCGGAGGCGGTACGGGCGTCCACGAACCGGACGTCCGCGCCCTCGGGGTCGCGCAGCGGCACACCGGCGTACGCGGGCACGCCGACGGCGGTCGCGACACCGGGGACGACCTCGAAGGGAACTCCGGCGGCGGCGCAGGCGAGCATTTCGTCCGCGGCGTACGTATCAAGTCCCGGGTCCCCGGACACCGCACGGACGACCCGCCTGCCGCCGCGCGCGGCCTCCATGACAAGATGTGAGGCATCCCGCACGGCGGGAACGCCCGCGGTCGCTGACGTGCCGTCGACGACCGTGAGCTGGGGCGTGCCCGTGAGCGGGTCCGGCGAGGGATCCGCGTCCGTGTGCACGACGGAGACGCCCTGCCGGGCGTGCGCGCGCACGACGTCGAGCACCTCGTGCTCGGCGACGAGGACGTCCGCGTTCGCCAGCGCCTCCACGGCGCGCAGTGTGAGAAGTCCCGGATCTCCGGGTCCGGCACCGAGGAAGGTGACGTGCCCGTGTTCGAGGCCGGCGGAAAGGGTGGTGGGGCTCAATGTGCTCGCTCCCCCATCAGACCGGCCGCGCCCTGGGCGAGCATCTCGGTGGCGAGTTCGCGACCGAGCGCCATCGCCTGCTCCTGCGTCCCGGGCACGGGACCGGTGGTGGACAGCTGCACCAGCGTGGTGCCGTCGGTGGTCCCGACGACGCCCCGCAGGCGCATTTCCTTGACAATCTGCCGGTCGGCCCGGGAGTCCCCCCGCTCGAGCGGATCCGAGAGTGGGGGAAGGTCGGCCAGCGCGCCCACGGGTGCGCTGCAGCCGGCCTCCAGGGCGGCGAGCAGTGACCGCTCGGCGGTCACGGCGGCCCGCGTGAGCGGGTCGTCGAGCCGGGCGAGCGCGGCGATCAGGTCCGCGTTGTCCGCGGCGCACTCGATCGCCAGTGCCCCCTGGCCGGGGGCGGGCAAAACCGTGTCGACCGACAGGAAGTCGGTCACCTCGTCGGCGCGGCCGAGGCGGTTGAGGCCGGCCGCGGCCAGCACCACCGCGTCCAGCTCGCCCTTGTGCACGAAGCCGACGCGGGTGTCGACGTTGCCCCGGACGGGGACCGTCTCGATGTCGAGGCCGTGCGTGCGGGCGTACGCGTTCAGCTGCGCCATGCGGCGCGGGGAGCCGGTGCCTATGCGGGCGCCGCGCGGCAGGTCGGTGAGCTTCAGCGCGTCCCGGGCGACGATCACGTCCCGCGGGTCCTCGCGCTCGGGTACGGCGGCCAGCACCAGCTCGTCGGGCTGCGCGGTGGGCAGGTCCTTGAGCGAGTGCACCGCGAAGTCGACCTCGCCGCGCGCCAGTGCCTCGCGCAGCGCGGCCACGAACACGCCGGTGCCGCCGATCTGCGCGAGGTGCTCGCGGGAGACGTCACCGTAGGTGGTGATCTCCACGAGCTCGACGGGCCGACCGGTCACCTGGCTCACGGCGTCCGCCACCTGCCCGGACTGGGCCATGGCGAGCTTGCTCCGCCTGGTCCCGAGCCTCAGTGCCTTCTCAGTCATTCCTGGCCCTCGGTTCTGGCGTTCTTCTCGGTGCTGTCCCCGGCCACGGAGACGGAGGCCACCGTCTCCGGGTCGAGGTCGAACAGGGTGCGCAGCGCGTCCGCGTACCCGGCCCCGCCGGGCTCGGCCGCGAGCTGCTTGACCCGTACGGTCGGCGCGTGCAGCAGCTTGTCCACCACGCGCCGCACGGTCTGGGTGATCTCCGCCCGGTGCTTGTCGTCCAGGCCGGGCAGCCGCCCCTCCAGGCGGGCGATCTCGCCGGCCACGACATCGGCGGCCATGGTGCGCAGGGCGACCACGGTCGGCGTGATGCGCGCCGCCCGCTGCGCCGCGCCGAAGGCCGCGACCTCGTCGGACACGATACGGCGGACCTGGTCGACGTCGGCGGCCATCGGGGCGTCGGCGGACGCCTCCGCGAGGGACTCGATGTCCACCAGGCGCACCCCGGCCAGCCGGTGCACGGCGGCGTCGACGTCGCGCGGCATGGCGAGGTCGAGGAGGTGGAGGACGGGCGCGGGCCGCGGGGGCACGGCGACCGGCTCGGGCCGGCGCCGCTCCGGGATCCGGCCGACGGTGGCGACCGTCGCGGCCAGCGCGGTGATCAGTTCGGCGTCGGCCTCGACGGCGCCGCGGGCGGACTCGCGGCGGTCGACCGTGCCGTTGTCGACCCAGGTGCCGTGCTGCTCCAGGGTGGCGGCGTCGATGCCGGCCACGGCGGACTCGCCCAGCAACGAGAAGCCGGGCTCGACGGCGGCCAGGTCGAGCGGGCAGCCCTCCTCGGCGCCGACGCCGGCGGGCGGCAGCGGGGTCTCCCGCGCCTCCGCCGCCCCGGCGATGCGGCCGCCGGTGTGCGCCGCGGCGGCGCCGGGCGCCGTCGTGTCCGCGGCCTCGGTGACGGCGGGGGCGCCGGTGCGGCTCTCGACCGCGGCGGCGATCGTCCCGGCGGTCAGCACGAGCCCGGTCGCGCCGGTGCAGGAGACGGCGATGTCGGCACGTGTCAGTTCGGCCGGGACCGCGTCCATCGGCACCGCGCGGGCCCGTACGCCGGTGTCGTCGCCCTCGGTGAGGACGCGGGCGAGGCGCTCGGCGCGCTCGGGGGTGCGGTTGGCGACGACGATCTCGGCGACCCCGGAGCGCGCCAGGGTCGCGGCGGCCAGCGAGGACATCGAGCCGGCGCCGATGACCAGGGCCCGCTTGCCGTGCGCCCAGGCCTGCACGTCGGCGCCGCGGGAGAGCTGCTCCAGGCCGAAGGTGACCAGGGACTGCCCGGCGCGGTCGATGCCGGTCTCGGAGTGGGCGCGCTTGCCGACCCGCAGCGACTGCTGGAACAGGTCGTTCAGCAGCCGCCCGGCGGTGTGCAGTTCCTGGGCCGTGGCCAGGGAGTCCTTGATCTGGCCGAGGATCTGCCCCTCGCCGACGACCATGGAGTCCAGTCCGCAGGCCACCGAGAACAGGTGGTGGACGGCCCGGTCCTCGTAGTGCACGTAGAGGTAGGGGGTGAGCTCCTCCAGGCCGACCCCGCTGTGCTGGGCGAGCAGCGTGGACAGCTCGGCGACGCCCGCGTGGAACTTGTCCACGTCGGCGTACAGCTCGATGCGGTTGCAGGTGGCCAGCACCGCGGCCTCGGCGGCCGGCTCCGCGGCGACCGTGTCCTGCAGCAGCTTGACCCGGTCGTCCGCGTTGAGGGACGCGCGCTCCAGCAGGCTCACGGGAGCGCTGCGGTGGCTCAGTCCGACGACGAGGAGACTCATGCCGGCATCACGGCGGGCACGTCCCCGTCGGGTCCCTGGTCCGCGGAGTCCTCGCGCCCGGCGGCAGCGGCGGCGGGCAGCGCGGCCTCGGCCACGGCCTCCTCGCCGGCCTTGCGCTGCTCGTGGAAGGCGAGGATCTGCAGCTCGATGGAGAGGTCGACCTTGCGCACGTCGACCCCGTCGGGGACGTTCAGCACGGTCGGCGCGAAGTTCAGGATGGAGGTGACGCCGGCGGCCACGAGCCGGTCGCAGACCTGCTGGGCGGCGCCCGCGGGGGTCGCGATCACGCCGATCGAGACGCCGTTGTCCTGGATGATCTTCTCCAGGTCGTCGGTGTGCTGGACCGGGATGCCGGCGACGGGCTTCCCGGCCAGCGCCGGGTCGGCGTCGATGAGGGCGGCGACGCGGAAACCGCGGGAGGCGAAGCCCCCGTAGTTGGCGAGCGCGGCGCCCAGGTTGCCGATACCGACGATGACAACCGGCCAGTCCTGGGTCAGCCCGAGTTCCCGCGAGATCTGGTACACGAGATACTCGACGTCGTACCCCACGCCCCTCGTTCCGTAGGAGCCGAGGTAGGAGAAGTCCTTGCGCAGCTTCGCGGAGTTGACCCCCGCCGCCGCGGCGAGCTCCTCGGAGGAGACCGTGGGCACCGAGCGCTCCGACAGCGCGGTCAGGGCCCGGAGGTACAGCGGAAGCCTGGCGACGGTGGCCTCGGGAATCCCTCGGCTGCGGGTCGCCGGTCGGTGAGTTCGGCCAGTTGCCACGGTGCTCCTGCGGGTAGAGCGGGGCTGCGGGCGGTCATATGTCCCCAGACCGCCCCGTCGACAGCAGGCTATGTCTTTGTGAACGCGTGCACAAAGATGGTGTCCGATTTGCCCGGCCAACGTGACCGGGGTCACGCGCCCCCGGCGCACGCCGGCGGAACCGGCGCACCCGCACCCGCGTTCCTTCCTTACTGGGGGCAAAACCGCACACTCTCCTCTACGATCCCCGCCCCCGAGACCTAGCCGCCGTCGATCCTAAGCCAATTTCCGGCAGTTTGGACTCGCCGGTCAGTCGGCGGGCGGTGCGTTCGCGGGCGGCCGGTCGGTCGGTGGGCGGGGACTCCGCTGGCGGCCGGTCGGCGGGCGGGGCTCCGCGGGCGGCCGGCCGGTCGCGAGGCGGCCGGTCGGCGGACGGGCATCCGCGCGCCGTCGGCCCGCGGTCAGCCGGTGAGCGCCCTGCGCAGCCGTTCCTCGTTGACCCGCCAAAAAGTGTGCTGCTCACCGTCGATCAGCACGACCGGGATCTGCTCCCAGTACCGGTCGTACAGCTCCCGGTCCTCGGTGATGTCCTTCCGCTCCCAGGGGACACCGAGGTCGGCGCACACCTTCTCCACGACGAGCTGCGCGTCGTCGCACAGGTGGCAGCCGGGCTTGCGGACCAGAGTGACGAGCCGGTCGCCCGGCTCGGGGGACTTGCGGCGGAGGATGGGACTCATGCCGGCCATTCTCGCCCCGCCGCGCCCGGGCGGAACCCCGGCCGCACGATCCGGTCCGCCCGGCCGCACCAGCCGCCGTCCGCACGCCGGCGCGCCGCACGCACCGCTTCTTTAACGACACGGTCGCGCAGAGTTCACGGTGTTCGAACCTCTCAGCTCCGGAACCACCGAACAGACTGGCTATGCTCACGCCATGGCCGCTCTCGGATGGCTCACCCCCCGTAGGCGCTCCGCCACGGCGCGGAGCGTGTTGGCAGGCGAGGCCTCGGCGGAGGCAGCGCGCAAGTCCTCGCAGGAGAACGCGGAGGCCCTCGCGCCGTCCGCCGAGGAGGAGGCGGAGTTCCCCGTGCACGGGGACGAGCGGGCCGCCGCCTTCTTCGACCTGGACAACACCGTGATGCAGGGCGCCGCGCTGTTCCACTTCGGACGGGGCCTGTACAAGCGGAAGTTCTTCCAGACGCGCGACCTCGCCCGCTTCGCCTGGCAGCAGGCGTGGTTCCGGCTCGCCGGGGTCGAGGACCCCGAGCACATGCAGGAGGCCCGCGACTCGGCGCTGTCCATCGTGCAGGGCCACCGCGTCGCCGAACTGCAGTCGATCGGCGAGGAGATCTACGACGAGTACATGGCCGAGCGGATCTGGCCGGGCACCCGCGCGCTCGCCCAGGCGCACCTGGACGCCGGCCAGAAGGTGTGGCTGGTCACGGCGGCGCCGGTGGAGATCGCCCAGGTCATCGCCCGGCGCCTGGGACTGACCGGCGCGCTCGGCACGGTGGCGGAGTCCGTCGACGGCGTCTACACCGGCCGGCTGGTCGGCGAACCGCTGCACGGCCCGGCGAAGGCCGAGGCGGTGCGCGCCCTCGCGGCGGCCGAGGGCCTGGACCTGAGCCGCTGCGCCGCCTACAGCGACTCCCACAACGACATCCCCATGCTGTCGCTGGTCGGCCACCCCTACGCCATCAACCCCGACGCCAAGCTGCGCCGCCACGCCCGGGAGATGGACTGGCGGCTGCGCGACTACCGCACGGGCCGCAAGGCGGCGAAGGTGGGCATCCCCGCGGCGGCGGGCGTCGGCGCGGTGGCCGGCGGCACGGCGGCGGCGATCGCGCTGCACCGGCGGCGCCGGTAACGCCGACAGCGCCGGTGGCACCGACGGCGCCGCCCGTCCGTACCGCTGTCCGCCCCTTCGGCCCTACGGCCCCTCCCGGCGCACACGTCACTCCCTGCCACTCCCCCGAGCGGCGCACGGGGCCGCGGCGCGCGCCCGGACACGGATTCGCGGCCGGAAAACCGAACGTACCCACGCCCCGCGCCGACCACTCCTGTTGGCGGTACACCGCCACAACCCGCCCCCGATCCATACCGACAACGAGCCGAATCGATCGCCAGTCGGTCACTCTCGGACACCTGAAAGGGCGTCAATCGGTTACGGAACCGACGTAATCGATGATTTGAGCAACTCGGTGTAGCAGCGCCTGTACGAAGCGTTATTCTCCTCAGACGCAAACCGGTACCCCTTCGTCGCTACGACGGGTGAACGGTTCCGCACTGCACGTGATGGAAGCTCTGCCTCTGGGAGTCCCGTGTACCCACACGTCGGGGTTGACGCCTCGGGCCTGGCTACGCTCCGCGCAACGGTCCTGGACCTGCTGCGCGAACTCGTCCCCACCGCGTACGCCGGCCCCGCCTTCGCCACCGCCCCCGCAGGCCCGTGCTACGCGCTGGCCGAGGGCATGCAGCAGGGGCCCGCACGCAGCGCCGTCGTCGAGGGACGGCGGTCGGGGGACGGACGGGCGGCGGGCCGGCGCGCGCGGCCGGCCGCCGGCACGGCCGTGCGCCGGCCGGCCGCGGACAGCGACAGCGCCCGGATGATGGAGCTCGTCGAGCGCGCCCAGGCCGGCGAGGCCGACGCCTTCGGCCGTCTCTACGACCAGTACAGCGACACCGTCTACCGGTACATCTACTACCGGGTCGGCGGCCGGGCGACCGCCGAGGACCTCACCAGTGAGACCTTTCTGCGCGCCCTGCGCCGCATCGGCACCTTCACCTGGCAGGGCCGGGACTTCGGCGCCTGGCTGGTCACCATCGCCCGCAACCTGGTCGCCGACCACTTCAAGTCCAGCCGCTTCCGCCTCGAGGTCACCACCGGCGAGATGCTCGACGCCAACGAGGTCGAGCGCTCCCCCGAGGACTCCGTCCTCGAGCACCTGTCGAACGCCGCACTGCTCGAGGCCGTACGGCGGCTCAACCCCCAGCAGCAGGAGTGCGTGACGCTCCGCTTCCTCCAGGGCCTCTCCGTGGCGGAGACCGCCCGCGTCATGGGCAAGAACGAGGGCGCCATCAAGACCCTCCAGTACCGGGCCGTGCGCACTCTCGCCCGGCTCCTCCCGGACGACGCCCGCTGAGCCGGACACGCTCGGCGACGTCCAACTCACTTTCCGTTGAGGCGTGTTGACTTCTCCATTCGGTGCTCGGCCATCCGTAACCCAAGTGCCGAGCCGCTCGTTGTGCGGGATACAGGCTCCCTGTGGTCACGCCCTGGCCAATCCTGATCACTCGTCCGTGTGGACGTGGCCGGAGACGTGCAACCCCCGAGACCCCCGGGGAGTCGACCGTCATGACGAGAGGAGGTGCCGCCAGTGATCGCGAACGTATCGGCGCACCGGCGGGCGAACGCCTTCGCCCAGGCCCTGGAGGAACGGTCCGGCCAGGGCACGGCGGCGCAGCAGCCCGAAGGACCCATGCCGGCCCCGGCCGCGGCGGAACGGACCGAGCAGGGCCGGCTGCTGGCCCTCGCCACCGGTCTCGGCGCGCTGCCCCGGCCGGAGCTCGACCCCGAGGTCAAGGTGGTCCAGCGGGCCCGGCTGGTGGCCGCGATGGAGGCCATGCTGAAGGAGGGCGCCGCCGACGGCGAGGCGGACCGTGCCGTACCCGGGCAGCGCGGTCACCGGGCACACGGCGCCCACCGCGCGAGCGGCCTGGGGAAACTGCGGCCGCGCACCCGGCTGACCAAGGGTCTGGCCGCCGGCGGACTCGGCGTGGGCGTGGCGGCGAGCGCCTTCGGCGGCGTGGCCGCGGCCAGCTCCGACGCCCTCCCCGGTGACTCCCTCTACGGCCTGAAGCGCGGCATCGAGGACTTCAAGCTCAACTATCTGACCGACGGCGCCGACGAGCAGGGGCAGGCCTATCTCGACCTGGCCTCGACCCGGCTGAGCGAGGCCCGCCGGCTGATGGAACGCTCCCGCGGCGGCCACCTCGACCACGAGTCGCTCGGCGAGATCCGCCGCACCCTCGACGGCATGCGGCGCGACGCGACCGAGGGCCACCGCCTGCTGCACCAGGCCTACGAGCGCGACCCCGGGTCCCTGGGCCCCATGCAGGCCCTGTCCGCCTTCTCGCGGTCCCACCGCCAGGCCTGGGGCGCCCTGCGGGACCGGCTGCCCGTGCAGCTGGGCGACGTCAGTGACCAGGTGACGTCGGTGTTCGACGCCATAGACCAGGAGGTCGCCCCGCTCCAGTCGCTGCTCCCCGAGCCCACGACCCCCGGTGGCGACACCGGACGCCGCGGCGCCGGCCCCACCTCCACCGCCTCCTCCGGCCCGGGCCACGCCGCCCGGCCCGGCAAGAGCAGTGGCGCGCCCTCCGACGGCCACCGGTCCGGCAGCGGCGGCCCGAGCAGGCCGGCCGGCTCCGGCAGTGAGAGCGAGGGCCTGATCGGCGGCTCCACGGGCGGCCTGCTCGACCCGCCGAAGTCCAGCGGCGGCGCGTCCCCGTCCGCCAGCAAGTCGCCCTCGGGCGGCACCGACGTCACCATCCCGCCCCTCCTGCCCGGACTGCTGCCGGGCCTCGGCATCGAGGGCGAGGACGCCAAGTAGGGCGGGGCACCACCGCGCCACGTCCGAGGGGCGCCTCCCGTCGCCGGGAAGCGCCCCTCGAGCGTGAGCGGGCCCCGAAGAACGGCCTGCGCGAGCGGGCCCCGAAGAACGCCGGCCGACGGCCTAGAAGAACACCGACCTGCGCTGCACCAGCAGCTTGTAGAGCGTGTGCTGGATCTGTTCGCGGACCTGGTCGGTCAGGTTGAACATCAGCATCGGGTCCTCGGCCGCCTCCGGCGGATAGCCGTCCGTGCGGATCGGCTCGCCGAACTGGATCGTCCACTTCGTCGGCAGCGGGATCGCACCCAGCGGGCCCAGCCATGGGAAGGTCGGCGTCAGCGGGAAGTACGGGAAGCCCAGCAGCCGGGCGAGCGTCTTGGCGTTGCCGATCATCGGGTAGATCTCCTCGGCCCCGACGATCGAGCAGGGGATGATCGGCGCGCCCTGGCGCAGCGCCGTGGACACGAAGCCGCCGCGGCCGAAGCGCTGGAGCTTGTAGCGCTCGCCGAAAGGTTTCCCGATGCCCTTGAAGCCCTCCGGCATCACCCCCACCAGCTCGCCCTGCGCCAGCAGCCGCTCGGCGTCCTCCGCGCACGCCAGGGTGTGCCCGAGCTTGCGGGCCAGCTCGTTGACCACCGGCAGCACGAACACCAGATCGGCCGCGAGAAGCCGCAGATGGCGCCCGGCCGGATGGTGGTCGTGCACGGCGACCTGCATCATCAGCCCGTCCAGCGGCAGCGTGCCCGAGTGGTTGGCCACGAGCAGGGCACCGCCCTCCTTCGGGATGTTCTCGACGCCCTTCACATCCACCCGGAAGTACTTCTCGTACACCGGGCGCAGCAGGGACATCAGCACCTGGTCGGTGAGCTCGGCGTCGTAGCCGAAGTCGTCGACCTCGTAGTCGCCCGTCAGGCGGCGGCGCAGGAACGACAGGCCGGAGGCGATGCGCCGCTCCAGGCCGCCGTCGTCCGGCCGCCGTGTCTCGCGCGGCGGCCGGGGCCGCTGCTCCTGCTCGGCGCCCTCACCGGTCACGGGGACATCATCGCCCGCGCCCGCCCTGGTGGGCAGGGCCTGGACCTCGCGGACCACCGCGGGATCGCCCCCGGAGCGCCTGCTGCCCGCGCTGCGGCGCCGCGACGGCCGCTGTGCGGCACCCCCGCGGGACCGGTCGTCGTCGAACGGAATGACCTTGGCGTCCGCCATCGTTGCTGCGCTCCTCAGTTGGCGCTCTGCTTCGGGAGGTGGCCGGCGACCCGCTGGGACAGGGCGGCCATCCGGTCGACGGCCCCGGCGAGGGCCTCCGGCGGCAGCAGTCCGGGGCCGCGGCTGCGGACGAAGTCCGCGAAGGTCTCCGCGGTCGTGTACTTGGGGGTGAAGCCCAGCGTCTCGCGCATCTGGTCGGTGGCCACGACCCGGCCGTGGGTGAGCAGTCGGATCTGCTCGGGTGAGAAGTCCGTCATACCCAGGGTACGCACCAGGGAGCCCGCCCAGGTGACCGCCGGCAGCAGCAGCGGCACCGTGGGGCGGCCGAGCCGGCGGGAGCACTGCGACAGCAGCAGCACGCCGTCCCCGGCGATGTTGAACGTGCCGCTGTTGAGGGTGCCGCGCCGGGCCTCGTGGGCGGCGATGCGCAGCACCTCGATCACGTCGTCCTCGTGCACGAACTGCAGCCGCGGGTCGTAGCCGAACACGGTCGGCAGGACCGGCAGCGAGAAGTACGAGGCGAGCGGGGTGTCCGCCGACGGGCCGAGGATGTTGGCGAACCGCAGCACGCACACGGCCACGTCCGGCCGCCGCCGCGCGAAGCCCCGCACATAGCCCTCGACCTCGACGGTGTCCTTCGCGAACCCGCCGCTGGGCAGGGACTTGGCCGGGGTGGTCTCGGTGAACACGGCCGGGTCCCGGGGCGCGGAGCCGTAGACGTTGGTGCTGGACTTCACCACCAGCCGTCTGACGTTCGGCGACTTCTGGCAGGCGCCGAGCAGCTGCATGGTGCCGATGACGTTGGTCTCCTTGACCGTGGCCCGGCTGCCGCTGCCCAGCGGGGTGCCGGTGACGTCCATGTGCACCACGGTGTCCGCGGAGGTCTCGGCGAGCACCCGGGCGATGGTGGGGTGCCGGATGTCCGCCTGGACGAAGTCCGCGCCGCCCAGATGGTGCTCGGGCGGGACCGCGTCCACCGCGACGACCCGGTCCACCTGCGGGTCACGCTGGATGCGCCGTACGAACCGGCCCGCGAGCTGGCGGGCCACTCCGGTCACGAGCACGACCTGTCCCACGATCAGCGCCTTCCTTCCCGCACCTGGCTGTCCCCCACCCGGTCTCCCGCCGCGTTCCCCCGTACGGCCAACCTATCGGTTCGATGTTGCGCTGTGATGACCGCTCGCTGCGCGACGTGACGGAAACGCGTCACCGCCGCCGGCCCCCGGGTCGGGCGTCGACCGGTCGTCGACCGGTCGCCTCCCCGCGTCCGTCACCGCCGCCGTCCTCCGCCTGCGTGAGCGCCGCGCACCCGGCCCGGACACACGCGTGGCCCCCCACCGCAGGGGGTGGGGGGCCACGCACACGCTTCCGCGTTGTCGCGCTACCGCGTAGCGGCCGGCGTCACTACTTCTTGTTGCGACGCTGGACGCGGGTGCGCTTGAGCAGCTTGCGGTGCTTCTTCTTGGCCATCCGCTTGCGCCGCTTCTTGATAACAGAGCCCACGACTACCCTCGCTCACTTCTCATCACTCGGTGTTTGGGCGCCATGGGCCCACACGACCTACGAGGGGCCAGCCTACCCGCCCGAGCGCTGAGGTCTGTAATCGAGGTCGCCGTCAGACGGTTTCCACCCCCACATAGCTCTCGCGGAGGTACTCGTGGACCGCTTGCTCCGGGACGCGGAAGGACCGCCCCACCCGGATCGCGGGCAGATGACCACTGTGCACCAGACGGTACACGGTCATCTTCGACACTCGCATCACCGAGGCGACTTCCGCCACGGTAAGGAACTGAACCTCGTTCAGAGGCCTCTCGCCAGCTGCAGCCATGACACACCTGAACCTTCCGCACTCGACGGCCACCGGCTTCCCCTTCCGGTGACTCTTCGTCGCTGCGTGCTCACTCCCCAGACTAGGGGCGGGTGATGCGAGTGGGGAAGAGGTGCACCCATCAGCGGCCTACTGTGACAGACACGCTCGATTGAGTACGTAGCGGGTGAGCGGGCGGTAGTAAGCGGCCCGGACGGCGTCATCAAGTGGAACGACGACCGACACGCGCCCCTCCGCCTGCCCGACGAACGGCGCGGGGTCGTCGGAGTCGGCCAGACCGATGGCCTCGAACCCCAGCTGACCTGCACCGCAGACCCAGCCGTGGTCGCCGATCACCAGCTCGGGCAGCGGCCCGCCGGCGTCGGCGGCGGCGTCGAGCGCCAGCCGAACCGGCAGCGGTGAATGCGTGTGTGCGCCCGGCTCACAACCGGGGCGTTCGGCGCCGGGCGGCCTCACCAGCGCGACGCCCCGTACGTAGTCGAGGTTGTACGTGCGTAGACCGAACCGGGTCGTTATGTCGACACAGCGACCCTGCGCGGGGGTGAGGACGGTACATCCCGCCGACGACAGGGCGTCCGCCAAGGAGGCGTAGAAGCCGAGCAGTCGGTGCGGGTGGCCGGTGCCGAGCAGCACGGGTCCACCGCACCGGGCGACCGCGCCCAGCCGCTCCGCGAACGCGTCCAGCGCCTCCAGCGTCAGCGCCGGATCGATCACATCATTGCCGGAAGTGTGCCGTGGATCGGCCGAAACCCCACACCTGTCCGCCATCAACGCGAGCAGATCACGCTGCTCCCACGCCCCGTCGGGGTCGATCCCGATCAGCACCCGGGGATCCCGGGCCGCGAACAGCCGGTAACGGCGCAGGCTGGCCTCCCGCGTGGTGGCCACGACCCCGGCCAGCCCGGTGGCCAGAAGATGACGGCGCAACGCCGCGGTGCTCCCCACCCGTCCGATGCTGGCGCACCCGGCGCCGCCGGGCCCCGGGAACCGGGCAACACCGCACGGTCGGCCTAACGGCCGGCCGCCCCACCTGCCTGACGGACGGCCCGGCGGACGGCCCGGCGGTCGGCCCGACGGACGGTCCGGCGGACGGTCCGGCGGCAGCCGGCGGCCGCGGTCACGGCAGCAGCCCGCGCAGCGGGAACACCGCCCGGCGGGTGGCCCGGATCGCCTGGTCCAGCCGGTCCGCCGGGTCGTACCCGTCCTCCCACGCCGCCCAGGACACCGGCCACCGCCCGTCGGTCATCCGCATCGGCCCCAACTGCCGGGTCCGTGCGTAGACTTCCTGCCGCCAGCTCTCCGGGATCACCGTCTCCGGGTCCACCGGCCGCCCGACCGCGATCCCCACCAGGTGCGTCCACGACCGCGGCACGACCTCCACCACCGCGTATCCGCCCCCGCCGAGCGCGACCCACCGCCCGTCGGCGTACTCGTGTGCCAGGTCGTGGCAGGCGACCTGCACGGCCCGCTGCGCGTCCAGCGACACCGCCAGGTGCGCCAGCGGGTCCTCGAAGTGGGTGTCGGCCCCGTGCTGGGTGACCAGCACCTGCGGCCGGAAGTCGGCGATCAGCTCCGGCACCACCGCGTGGAACGCCCGCAGCCAGCCCGCGTCCCCGGTCCCGGCCGGCAGCGCCAGGTTCACCGCCGAGCCCTCCGCGGACCGGGCCCCCGTCTCCTCCGGCCACCCGGTCTGCGGGAACAGCGTCCGGGGATGCTCGTGCAGCGAGATCGTCAGCACCCGCGGGTCCTCCCAGAACGCCGCCTGCACGCCGTCCCCGTGGTGCACGTCCACATCGACGTACGCCACCCGCTCGGCGCCCAGCTCGAGCAGCCGTGCGATCGCCAGCGCCGGGTCGTTGTAGACGCAGAAGCCCGACGCGCTGCCCGGCATGGCGTGGTGCAGCCCGCCCGCGAAATTCACCGCGTGCAGCGCCTCCCCGCGCCACACCGCCTCCGCAGCCCCCACCGACTGCCCCGCGATCAGCGCGGACACCTCGTGCATCCCGGCGAAGGCGGGGTCGTCCAGCGTCCCGAGCCCGTACGCGGTGTCCGCGGCGCCCGGGTCGGCCGAGGCGGCCCGCACGGCCTCGATGTAGTCCTCCCGGTGGACCAGGCGCAGCGTCGACTCCCCGGCCGGCCTGGCCGCCACCAGGGGCGCCTGACGGTCCAGCCCCAGAGCGCCCACCAGTTTCCGGGTCAGGGCGAGGCGGACGGGGTCCATCGGATGGTCCCGCCCGAAGTCATAGCCCGTTACTGCCTCGTCCCACATCAGCTGTGCGCGGCCGCTCATGACCGCCACCGTATCGGTCCGGTTCGGGCACGAACGACCTGGCGTACACCGACGTCACCAGCACCAGCGCCATCGGCACCAGCATCGCCCCGCGATAGCTCCAGGCGTCGCCGAGGGCGCCCACGAGCGGCGAGCCGACCAGAAAACCCACGTAGTTGAAGATGTTCAGCCGGGCGACCGCCGCGTCCGACGCGCCCGGGAACAGCCGTCCCGCCGCCGCGAACGTCTGCGGCACCAGCACGCACAGCCCCAGCCCCAGCAGGGTGAACCCGAGCATCCCCACCCAGGCCCCCGGCGCCGCGGCCACCACCGCGAACCCCAGTCCCGCCGTCAGCGCGCCCAGCCGCACCACCGCCGCGGCCCCGGACCGCCGCACCCCCCGGTCCCCGATGGCCCGCCCCAGCAGCGTGGTCACCATGTACACGTTGTACGGCACGGTGGCGAGCTGCTCGGAGCTTCCCAGCGTGTCCTGGAGGTACTTGGCGCTCCAGTTGGAGACGGTCGAGTCCCCGATGTAGGCGAAGGTCATCACCAGGCACAGCGGCAGCAGCGTCCGGAAGACCAGCGTGCCGCCGGGGACGCCTCCGCCCGCGCCGCTCTCCTCCGGTACGGCGGCCGGGTCGCCGTCGACGTACCACCGGCTGCCGGCCAGCGCCAGCGGCAACAGCACGAGGACCACCGGCAGATACGACACCCACAGCGCCAGGTGCCAGTGCGCCCCCGCCCAGGCCAGCGAGGCGCCCAGGATGCCGCCCAGGCTGTAGGCGGCGTGGA
Organism: Streptomyces sp. NPDC004065; assembly: GCF_044903565.1. Lineage (NCBI taxonomy): Bacteria > Bacillati > Actinomycetota > Actinomycetes > Kitasatosporales > Streptomycetaceae > Streptomyces > Streptomyces sp. NPDC004065. The sequence continues at coordinate 856,990 of NZ_JBJDQT010000001.1, forward strand.
AGCCGAGCATGATGCTGCGGCCGTAGGCCCGCTGGAGGCTCACCCCGAGCATGTTCATCGACGCGTCCAGCGCCCCCACCGACAGCCCGAACACGGCGAGCGCGGCGGCGAGTACGGCCATCCGGTCCCCGGCGCCGACGCCCAGCAGCGCCAGCAGGACGACCGGCTGCGACCAGCGCAGCAGCCGGCTGGGGCGGACCCGCTTGACCAGCTGCTCGGTCGTCACGCTGCCGGCGCCGGCCAGGATCGGCACGGCCGCCAGGAAGACCGGCAACAGCGTGTCCGAGACGCCGTACCGGTCCTGGACGGCGGGGATGCGCGTCACGAGGAGGGCGAAGGCGACGCCCTGGGCGAAGAAGCCGAACGCCAACGAGGCCCTGCCGCGCCGCAGCACATCTGTCATGGCGGCGAGCGTAGGGCCCCGGGCTACTTGTGGGTAGATCCGGCCAAAGATGAATTCGGCTCAGCTTTGCCGGGTCACTCGGCGGCGGCCGTCGCCAACTCCCCGGCGGGGACGGGGGCGTGCACCCGGGTGTACCGGGAGGCGCCGACGGGGGCGGAAGCGCCGGCGGGGGCGGAGGAGGGGGCCGGGGCGTCGTGGCCGGCGGCCTTCGTCTCGGCGATGACCATGTGCACCATCGGCCCGGCGGCCAGGGCCCCGCTCACGAAGAAGCCGAGCAGCATGGCCACCACCATGATCACCGTGCCCAGCCACACCATGGTGTCCACCGGCAGCGTGTACGCGCCGACGACCCGCACCAGGCACTCCCCGAGCAGCACCGCTCCCCACACCAGCGAGAACAGCCTCTCCGCCCGGCGGAAGCGCGCGGAGCCGGCCGACAGCCGCTGCCAGGCGGCCTCACGCGCGGCATCGCCCTTGACGACCCAGGGCTTCATGGCAGCCGTCATCATCGGCCGGCCCAGGGCCACCGACACCAGGACGCCGATGCCGATGGCGCTGCTGACCCCGCTGTCCTTGGCGAGCATCATCCGGGGGTCGCCGGAGACCAGGCTGAGCAGCAGCCCGACCACGTTGACGAAGAGGATGAGCGCGGCGAGCGCGTTCACCTTGCGCTCGCGCAGCGCGCCCCAGCAGGTGCGCAGGGCGGGCACCACGCTGCTCCAGCCCAGGGCCGCCAGCGTGCTCGTCCCGAACCCGTTCTTGAGGAGGTAGTACCCGCCGACCGGGACGGCAACGTCCACCAGCAGGGGGGCGAGGTTCGCGCGCTTCGTGTTCGTCGTCATGCGTTCAGCTTCGCGGACCGGGGGTGGCGGCAGTAGAAACGATCGTCCGGAGCTCCGCATGACAAATGTCAGTGCCGCCGGGTCGCCCGCGTCATACGGCCGGTCGTGGAGCCGATCACACGCCCGGTCATACGGCGGGCCGGACCAGCAGGCCGGTCAGCTCCTCCATGCGGGAGAAGAGCCGGGTGGCCTGTCCGAGGCGGGCGGCGGGGGTCATGGCGGTGAACCCGTACACGTCCATCCCGGCGGCCACGGCGGCCCGCACGCCGAGCGGGGAGTCCTCGACGACGACGCACCGGTCGGGCGCGACGCCCATCCGGTCCGCGGCGTGGAGGAAGAGGTCCGGTGCCGGCTTGCCCCGCCCGACGTCCTCGGAGCTGAAGACGCGGCTGTCGTCGAACCAGCGGTCCAGCCCGGTGGTCCGGTGCCCGACCCGGATCCGCTCGTGGCTCCCCGAGGAGGCGACGCAGTACGGCGTCCCGTCCGCGGTGAGCTTCTCCAGCACCTCGACGACGCCGGCCACCGGCTTCAACTCCCGCTCGAACGCGGCGAACACGCGGGCGTGGAAGACGTCGTCGAAGTCGTCGGGCAGCCGCCTGCCCGTGCGCTCCAGCACCAGGTCGTGGACCCGGTGCATCGCCGACCCCATGTAGTCGCGGATGGAGTCCTCGTACGTGGTGGGGTGCCCCAGCTCGGTCAGGTAGGCGGCGAGGAGCCCGTTGGAGAGGGGCTCGCTGTCGACGAGGACGCCGTCGTTGTCGAAGATGACGAGGTCGTAGCGCATGTGTACGAGCTTAGACGCGGGCACAACGCAGAAAACCCCGCACCGTGAGGTGCGGGGTTTTCCCAAGAATTGTTCGGCGGTGTCCTACTCTCCCACAGGGTCCCCCCTGCAGTACCATCGGCGCTGTGAGGCTTAGCTTCCGGGTTCGGAATGTAACCGGGCGTTT